>CAYGWJ010000236.1:0-2921 GCA_964353405.1 uncultured Anaerolineae bacterium | reverse complement strand
CCATGCCACCGACGGACCGGGACACGCGGCATTCACACACACTTTGGGCCGGTAGCCTATGGTCAACACTTGGGTCATGGTCTGCACGGTTTTCCGCCCATTCACGTAGTGGGCCTTACTCAAAGGCTGATGGCACTGGGGGCAGGTTTCCAACTCACACTGATAAATCGTGGGCGATGTCCGGTAGAGGTCTTTGGAGGTTCTCATGTTTTCCTCGCTGCTGGATAAGATGGGTCTAGTCTGCCACGATGCCCCCGATTGTCAAGTCAAAGTGAGTTTTGCGCCATTGCGGCGAAATGGCTCGATGTGCCCGAGGCCGAATTGCGTGAGTGGCTCACCGGCCGCCCGACGTGGATACTTGGCTACGAGTACACGCGCTTTACGATCCCCAAGCAGCGCGGCGGCGAGCGCACGATTGAAGCGCCGAACGACAAACTCAAATCGCTTCAACGGCGCATCCTGCATCGCCTGCTCAATCCGTTGCCGATGCACGACGCGGCGACCGGCTTTGTTCAGGGCCGTTCGATTGTGGACAATGCGCGGCCACACGTGGGGAGCGGCATCGTCATCAATCTCGATCTGGCGGATTTCTTTCCGACCATCACCGCCGACCGCGTGACTGCGCTGTTTCGCGCGTTCGGCTGGGACGCGGACGCAGCCAATCTGCTCGCCCGCATTTGCACCAACGAGGGCCACTTGCCGCAGGGCGCACCGACTTCGCCCGCGATCAGCAATCTCGCCTGTCGTCGGCTTGACGAGCGGTTGAGCCGATTGGCCGAACATTACCACGGCAACTATACTCGCTACGCCGACGACATCACCCTCTCATTACCCGGGCTGGGACGCAACAAACGTCTGCGACGGCACCAAGGCCGATCAAGACCCGGCTGGTCGAGCCGACCCGTCAGATCTCCGACCCGCAGTCTGCTCACCCTTGTCCGCAAGATCATCGAGGAAGAAGGTTTCAGGATCCAAATGAAGAAAAAGGTGCGCGTCCAACGACCGCATCAGCGGCAGACGGCGACGGGATTGGTCGTGAACCAGCAAGTAAACCTGCCTCGCGTCACGCGGCGCCGCATCAGGGCGATGCGACGCCGGCAGTCGCTCGGCCAACTGGACGAAATCGGTCAAAAGCAATTGCGCGGATGGGAGGCGCTGTTGGGCATGATCGAACGGCAACGGTAGATCTGGCGAGGCGACACGACCGACGCGAAAAGGACCGTAGCGGTCGAGACCCTCGTTGACCCTGTCTACTTGTAGCAGTATAATTATGGCGGTCATATCCATGGAGAGTCCCATGCAACGCATCCGCCATTTGCTCAACGCCCTGCCGACTCTGTATAAAATTCTGATCGGCAACTCGCTGGTGATCGCCATCGGCGCCATCGCGGGAACGGTCATCACCCAGCGCTTTGTCGAGCAGTCCAACTTTGAGTTGGCGACTATCTTTGTGGCCGCGGGCATCACGGCCAGCATTGTCGTCAACTATTTCATCCTGCGCGCCGCGCTGCACCCGGTCACCATGTTGCGGACGACGGTTGACCAGGTGGCACGCGGCGATCCGGGCGCGCGGGCGGCCGTGGATCACATTGCCGATCCCGACCTGGCGAGGCTGGCGCTGGCGCTCAACAACATGCTCAACCGGCTCGACGCCGACGCGCGGCTCAACGAGGAAAACCGCCGCCAGCTTCGAGCGCTTTCGGCGCAGGTCATCAGCGCGCAGGAAGAAGAGCGCAAGCGCATCGCCCGCGAGCTGCACGACGAAACGTCGCAGGCGCTCGCCACGCTCGATTTGAACCTGGAACGCATCCAGGCCGCGTTCGACGACAAAGAAGGGCGCGAGCGCGTGGCTGCGTCGCGCCAGTTGCTGCAGCACACGATGGACGGCCTGCGCAAGCTGATCTATGAATTGCGTCCGACCATGCTCGACGACCTGGGGCTGATCCCCGCGATACGCTGGTACGCCCGAACGCGGCTGAGCACAAAAGGCATCCAGGTTCACGTCGAGCCAGAGATGTGTGATGATCGGTTCACACCCACGCTGGAAACAGCGCTGTTCCGCATCGCGCAGGAAGGCATCAACAATATCGCCCAACATGCCGTTGCGCGCCAGGCCTGGGTGAGGCTGAATTGCCATAACGGTCAGGCCACATTGATTGTGGAAGACGACGGGCGCGGTTTTGACGTGGATAGAATGATCGGTCCCGGCGGCGAGCAGGGACACCTGGGGCTGTTCGGGATCCAGGAACGCGTCCTGTTGTTGGGCGGCTCGTTCAGCGTGGACAGTGCGCAAGGGCACGGGACGCGCGTCATCGTCACCGTTCCGGTGGATTAGAGACAACCATGAATAAGACCCGCATCGTCTTAGCCGACGACCACGCTATCTTGCGCGAAGGCATCCGTGCGCTGTTGGAAGACCAGCCCGACATGACCGTGATAGGCGAAGCTGCCGATGGGCGCAAGGCGATAGAGTTGGCGCGCGATCTGTCTCCCGACATCATCGTGATGGACATTGGGATGCCGCTGCTCAACGGGCTGGAGGCCACGCGTCAGATCAAGCACAACTTTCCTCAGGTCGCCGTCCTCGTGCTGACGATGCACGACAACGAGGAATACGTCTCGCACATTTTGGCGGCGGGCGCGTCCGGCTATGTGCTCAAGCGCGCGGCTTCGTCCGAACTAGTCACGGCCATTCGCGCCGTGGCTGCCGGGCAGAGTTTTCTTTCGCCGGCCGTGACCAAACTGCTCATCGAAGGCTACATGGGACGCCAGCTCGCCGCGCCGGTCATGGTTGACCCGTTCGAAACACTCACGGCCCGCGAGCGTGAAGTGTTGCAACTGGTGGCCGACGGGCACACCAATTCTCGAATCGCCAAGCTGCTCAACACCAGCATAAAGACGGTCAAGGCGCGCCGCTCCCA
>CAYGWJ010000235.1:0-12429 GCA_964353405.1 uncultured Anaerolineae bacterium | reverse complement strand
AGGCGCGTAGGGTTCCATGGCACCCTCCTGTTTGTGCTGACTGGACCGTTATACTTTTTCGACGCCAGGAGGATACCTCATTTTTCTAAATTGTCTATTGACCAAGCAACATGGGAAAGTTATTTAATTCTCGTTCCTTATCTGAGGAGAGCCACAAATGTGCCCCCTCGCATAACCCCGGCGTGAACCGGAACGCCAAGCAGCGTTGCTGCTTGGTACCCGTCGCGCTTCGCGCGCCGGTGCCCGGTTACGCCGAACGTTAGTGCGGCTTGCACCAACTGAGGCCAGTCCCTCACAACGACTTGGGCATTGCCGCCAGACGCGGATCATCCTTTGTGGAGTCATGTCGTCGGAGAGTCGGAGGAGGGATGTCCAGCTAAGTGCAATACGTTCAAAGCGCTGTTCGCCCAATCCTACCCATATCGAGCCACGGACAAAAAAACGCAGGACAAGTCATCAGCTTGTCCTGCGGTAACCCTTCACACAAGCCAAGTTTACGAGTGCCCGTTCTGATACGGACGGACCACCTCGACCACATCGGGAAAATCAATCCCCAACTCTTTCAGCTTCTCAATAGTCGGCACGCCATCCGGCGTCCAGCCGCGCCGCTTGTAAACAGCATCAGCCAGCCGCTGGTATTCGGCTTCGCGGAAAGCTCTGAGCGCCGCCATCTTTTCCTCGGTCGTCTTGCCGGTCGGATCGTAGCCGACCTTTTCCCGCAACTGCTTGTCGTAGCGTTCGGCGCGCGATTCGTACTCTTCCACCGTCACCGGCCCGAGGGAGCGATAAGGCACGGCATCGTGCTCCCGTCGGCCCATTCCCATCTTGAGGTTAAAGACCCGCTGAAAGTTATAGACCTTTTCCGACATCAAGACCAGGTCTTCTTTGGTTACCTGCCGGCCCGTGACGCCGGAGAAATACCGGACATAGTTGTCCACGTGCTCGGGCACTTTGGCCGGCTCTTTGGTCTGCTTGTTGCTCAGCGGCTCGACATCGTTCCAGATCACTTTGCACAGGCCGTTGAGACCGAACCAGGTGCGCCACATCGGAAAGTAGTGCAGCGCCTCGGCCTTGTCCTCAAAAGTCGGAATCCGGTTGTGGACCATGTCCATAAAGATAAGCCAGGCTTCGTCGTGCTGCGGGCCTTTGAGCGTGAGCCCATAGCCGCCCTGCATCGCCAGCGACTCTTTGGTGATGTATTCGGAATACTCCATCCCCTTGGCTTCCATGCCGATGTCCTGCAGGAATTTAGGATCGCCGCCGTACTCGTCCGCAAATATCTTTTTCATCCGGCGGATGCCCTGACCAAAGACGAGCCCAAAGCCTTCGCCACGCGCGATCTGGTGAAGCAGTTCCATTGCTGCTTGTGCGTTGCCGAATTTCAACTCCAGCCCGCCCGTGATGTCTTGATTCAAAATGCCGGCTTCATAACACTCCATCACAAAGGCCATCGCCGTGCCAAAGGTGATCGTGTCCAGGCCATAGGTATCGCAATAGTAGTTGTACTCCCCGACCCAGTGCGGATCAAAGACGCCGATATTGGAACCGCACGCGGCGATGGTTTCGTACTCGGGGCCGTCCACGGTGACGATTTGGCCTTTGTACGGGCCGGTGCGCAGCTCAAAGCCATCCAGTCCTTTGGAGCAGGCCATGGTGCAGCCGTACCAGCAGCCGTCCACCGTTGACTGCGTAAACGACCGCAAGTACCCGTCAGAGTAGAGGTTCTTGGCCTCGGGATGCGAGCCATACTTGTAGTTGAGCGTGGGCAGCAGATCCGTCACGTCCATGACCTCGACCAGGTGCGCCGTTCCGACCGTGCGCATGTGGCACTGGAGGTGATCGAGGTCGTGCATCTCGCGGTGAACTTGGAGGCCAGCTTGTCTGACCTTCTCGCGGTCGTCCGGATGGTTGGATTCGGCATTGACGCCGGACTTGAGCACCACCAACGCCTTGATCTTTTTGTTTCGAAAGACCGTGCCCAAGCCGCCTCGGCCGGCCTGCTTGAGCCGGATCCGCTGCCGGCGCAAATCGTACCAGCTAAAGTTGAGGCAGCCAAAGAGAGAATGATCGGCCCCCGTCCCTGCGCTGACGCTAGAGATGTCGCGCTTCTCTGCGTCGTTATCGGCAAACATGGCCAGCGCCTCTTCGCCCACCGGGTAGCTATCCGTGGAGGCCTCCGGCGCTGCCTCGATGGTGATGCGGCCTTTGTTCCCGTCAATGAAAACGATCACGTCCTCTTGCGCCTTGCCCTGAATCTCGATAGCGTCCCAGCCGGAGAATTTGAGCAGTGAGCCAAAATAGCCGCCCACATTGCTATCCACGGGCGCGTTCGACGCCGGAGAGAGTGTGACGCACAGCGACTTGCCCGAGCCTGGAAAGTTGGTCGTCCCGCCCAGCGGGCCGGAGGAAATGACAATCTCGTTCTCGGGGCTGTCCCATTTCGTTTGCGGCGTGACGGCATTCCACAGATACCACAGGCCAAAGCCGCGCCCGCCGATAAAAATGTCCTTCATCTGATCGGTGACGGGCTTGGCCTGGATGGTGTTGTTATCGAGGTTGATATACAGCGTTTGGTTCGAGTAGCCCTTGACCACCGCCGAGGGCTCGTAGATAAATTCCGCCAGCACCTTATGCGCGGCGCGCAGAGCCTTTATCTTGGCAGCATCAATGGCCATGGGAAGCCTCCGCAGTCTTGGCCCGAATCGAGCGATCGAGTTCCGTGACGGGCGCGGGGACATCCGCTTCGGTCATGTACAGCGCGTCCGTTGGGCAGATATCTACGCACTTGGCGCAAGCAATGCACTTGAACGGCACGGTATCGCCCGCGGCAACGTACATTGTGAGCGTGGGGCAAAAGCCGACGCAGGCCATGCAGCCCGTACAGTCCTGCTTCTTTAGTCGAACGATCCCATTCTTGGCGCGATACAAGGCCTGCGTTGGACAGACGGCAATGCATTCTCCGCACTGGCTGCAGAACTCTATCACCGCATCTTCTTCCCTGGACAAGACCGTGACCCGAATGGCTGACTTGTCCCGGTCAATGACCTTGAAAAAGATCTCGGCGCAAGTTTGTTCGCACAACCGGCAGCCAACGCATAGTTCGGGGCGAGCCGCTAAAACTTTCATCGTTTCTCCTCTCTAGGAGCCTGTCGGAGAGCCCTTGTAGCATAGGGCCTTGTGCCCGTCGCTACTACGCCCACGAGGGGCTAAACTACGCCTCTCCGACAAGCTGCTAGCCCCCGCCGATCACCGCCAGCAGTCTGACCGTGTCGCCATCCTGCAAAACATAATCCTTCGGTTGCTGCTCCTCATTCACCATCACCAGCGCGACGATGGCCGGCGGAATACCGAGCGCCGCAATCGCCTCGCGCACCGTGCGCCCGGCTTCCACCATCACTTCATTCTGTCCGCCGACGTAACTCTTGAGCATTCCAACCGGTCTGATGTGTGCCGTCATAGTTCTCAACAATCAGAGGTTGGAAAGCCGCCTTTCGCCCTCCAACCTCCAATCTCCAATCTCTAATCTCTAATCTCCAATATCCAATCTCTGATCACGCCACCAGTTGCGCCAGCCCGAGTTTTTCCAGCGTCGCCGGCGTGGGCAGCCCGTTCGACGTCCAGCCGCGCTGCTCATAGTACATATCCAGCAACTTGTTCACATCCTCGAATGAGGTGATCTGCCCCGCCGTCACGCCGGTCGTGGGCGGCTCCTCGTAAAAGCGTGGTGCAGGCATGTCCCAATCGCGGCCAAAGCCTTCGTGCTCGCGCACCCAGTACATGCGCGTCAAGTTCCAGATCCGGTCGCCCACCTTTTCCAAATCTTCCCAGCTTCGCTTGATGCCGGTGATCGCTTCGAGCGCTGGCACGTACAGGTCGCGGTCAATGCCAAGCTCCACCCACTGCAAGCGGCACGAGCCGAGCACGTCAAACATCGGGCGGAAATTCTGCAGCCAGATGACGCGCGCCACCTTTTCCGGCACCACTTTGTCACGGCCCACCTGCAAGTCGTAGGTGATGGCCCACGAGCGATTGTGATGCGCGCCAACATCGCACGTCATGTACGCCAAAAGCATCGCCGTAGCATTGTGCGTGGCATACGCCGATTGCTCCATACCCTTGACCTGGATGGCGAATTTCTCGCTCCCCTGGCCGATCTGCCGAGACGCCTTTTTGACGCCTTGTGCCAGCAACGCACCCAGACCCTCGCGCCGGGCGATCTTGGCGATCAGCTTGAACACGGCCTCGACGTTGCCGAATTTCAATTCAAGGCCATCCGTATCCGCTTGGGTGAGAATGCCCTTTTCGTAGCATTCCATCGCCCAGCCGATGACGCCGCCTGTGCTGATCGTGTCAATGCCCAATTCGTCGCACAGCAGGTTGGCCTGCGCCACATCTTGAATATCCGAGAGGCCGACGTTGGAACCCAGCATGCCGATGGTCTCGTACTCGGGCCCTTCGACGTTTGAATTATAACGCTTCATCCGGCTGTACTTGCCGCATGGCGACGGGCACGCGAAGCAGCCCTTGTCCGTGATGACAATTTCCTTGCGCATGTGCGGGCCATACAGCGTCTGGCCGCCTTCAAACGAACCGGCAGAAAAGTTGCGCGTGGGCAGCGCGCCAACCTCGTCGCACCAACTCACGACAATCGTCGTGCCATACATCTGCCACTCTTTGAGTCCGCCAGCCTCCTTGCACGCCTTGTACAGCGCCAGGCCCGCCTCGCGGTAGGCAGCCAGGCTGGCGACGGGAATCGGCTTCGTTCCGTGAACGACGATCGCCTTGACCTTTTTGACGCCCATCACCGTGCCCACGCCGCCGCGCCCGGCCTGCCGGCCATAATCGTGATTGATGGACGCAAACGACACGCCATTTTCGCCGCCGGGGCCGATGACGGCGACCTGGAACTCGTCACCGAATTCGTCCTTGAGCTCTTTTTCAACCGCAATCGTGCTCTTGCCCCACAGCGCAAAAGCGTCGCGCAACTCAACTTTGTCGTCGTCAATGAACAGGTACACCGGTTTGGCGCTGATGCCTTCCAAGATGATGCTGTCCAGCCCCGCGTACTTGATCTCGGCTGTAAACAGTCCGCCCAGTGACGAACTGGCATAGCCGCCCGTCAAAGGTGATTTGGTCGTGAAATCACACTTGCCCGCGCCGGGGATCATCAAGCCGGACAAGGGGCCGCTGGAAATGATGAGCTTGTTTTCTGGGCCGAGAGGGTCGGCGCCCTTGGGCACCTCTCTGAAAAGAAAATACGCGCCCAGGCCGCGCCCGCCGATATAGTCGCGCACTACCTCGGGCGGAGTCGGCTCCTTTATGATTTTGCCGGTCGTTAGATTCACGCGCAGGATGTTGCCACCGTAGCCATTCATCGTTGCCTCCTCACGCTACCGCTTCAGTCTCGGCCATCCACAACACATCCGTGCCGCACACGGCCACGCAATCGCCGCACAGGTCGCACTTCCACGAAGTATCCGCCAGTTCAGTGCGGACAAACATCACTTCTTCCGGGCAGACCGGGACACACGCCTCACACAAGTTGCACTGGTAAAAGTCCACATAGTATGCGCCGCGGTCATTCTTCTTGATCGCCTCGGTCGGGCAAACCTTGGCGCACTCGCCGCACTGCGTGCAGACCTTGACTTCGAACACGCCCGGCGCAGGAAAATGCGGGATGATTCTGAGCGCGGCCTTTTTGGGATTGTTCTCCTGGAAGAGATTGAGCGAGCAAGCGACCAGGCACGCGCGGCACCCAGAACACTTGGCGCTGTCCATATACAGTCGCATGGGAAACTCCTTTCTAAAGTTGAGGCCGAAACGAGGCAAGATAAGATGCAAGTTTAGGTTACTTCACGTAACGCCTTGCGGGTAGGTACATCTATCCCCTTTTTACCAGTACAGGTTTCCCCTTTTGTGGTTTTCGCTATACCGCGCCAAGATAACGACGGACCACAAAAACTTCGCAGGCACTAGCAGCCTGTCGGAGAGCCCTTGTAGGGCAGGTTTCCATACCTGCCCCCAGCGCGGCGGCTATGGAAAGCCGCCCTACAAAGTTGCCTCTCCGACAAGCTCCTAGAAACTCGGGAAGTTTGATTGCCTTTTGAGTGACGGCGCCGAGTTCGCGTCACCCAAGGCCCGGGAGTGTAAAGTAAAAGAGGCTGCCGTGACCCGGCACGCCATCACTCTCCACGCCCGCCTGACCGCCCAGCTTGTCCACAATCCGCCGGACAATGGACAGGCCCAGCCCATAACCGGTCGTGTGAACCTGGGCCAGTCGAGTGAAGGGTATGAACAAGCGAACTTGATCTTCTGGAGCGATACCCCGACCATAGTCGCGCACCCAAAAGCGGACTTGCGGCACACCCGGCGTGAGCGTGGAGCCTAACTCGATGCGCGGCGTCTGGCCGCCATACGTGAGCGCGTTGGAGAAATAGTTGATCCAAACCTCTTCGACCCACGGCGCGTAGCCTAAAGCCGGCAACCATTCATCCGGCGCCGTAATCTGGGCATTGGACTCCCGAATGATGCGCGCCAGGCGCTGACGGACTGCCGCGACAATGCTTGCCATATCCAGGACCTGCAGTTCCACCCTGGCATTGCGCACTCCCGCGAGGAGCAGCAGAGCATCAATGATGCTGTTCATCTTGTTCCCGATCCGGATCATCGAGCGCGCCACTTGCTGCCCGTCCTGGCTTGATACTGCGGCGTCGCCTTCCTCTAACACTTCGGCATAGCCCAGCATCAGATGCAGCGGGTTCTTGAGGTCGTGGGCCACGGTGTGCGAATACGCGTCCAACTCTTCGTTGCGCGCCCGCAGATTTGCCGTCTGTTGGCGCAATTCCTCCACCAGGCGCGCATTTTCAATCGCAATTGCCGCAGAAGAGGCCAGCGTCTCGAGCACAACCCGGTCGTGTTCGTCAAAGTCGCCGTTCAGTTTGTTGACGGTTTCCAGCGCACCCATCACTCGGTCACGCACGTGCAGAGGGACAGCCAGCAATGACTCGATCTGAAAACCCGTCTGGGCATCCCCGGCAGCAGAGAAGCGATCATCCTCTGAAACGTGTAGAACGACAACACTTTCACCCGTCCTGGCTACCCAGCCTACGAGGCTGTGTTCAATGGGCAGGCGCACACCGGTTCGGCGGTGTCCCGGGTCGGGATAAGCAGCCCGGCAAACCAGGTTGCCTTCCCCTTCACTGTCCAGCAGCCAAACGGAAGCGCCTCTCGTCCCGATAGTTTCAGTGATCAGCCTCATCAAACGTTCGGTGACATCATGCAGATCAAGAGTGGCGGTAAGCGTCTGGCTCGCCCGGTTGAGCAGAGTCAGATCGCGATTGCCCTGTCGCAACACGTCTTCCGCCTGCTTCCGCAAAGTGATGTCACGAGCGTTGATCACTACGGCCTGCACCGCTGGATCAGACAGCAGGTTGTTGGCCACGCCTTCAAAGACGCGCCACGAGCCGTCCCGGTGCTGAATGCGCATTTCGACAGGCTGATACAATCCGGGCGTCCGCGCTGACTCTGCATACGCCGACTGAATACCCGCCGCATCCTCGGGGTGAAGAAAGATAAAACAATTCTTTCCCACCATCTCTGCAGGCGCGTACCCGAGCGCCCGCCTGGCCGAGGGGCTGATGGAATGAATGACACCGGCCTCGTCCAGAACCAGGATGATGTCCGAAGCGTTTTCAATGAGTGCGCGAAAATGCCTTTCGCTGCGTAGCAACGCCGCCTCTGCCTGTTTGCGCAAAGTGATGTCGGCCAGGACCGACATGAATCCACACAGGTTGCCTTGTGCATCGTACAACGCGGTGGATGACAGGTGTACATCTACGAGCGCACCATCTTTCTTACGGCGCCGGACCTCGGCCGCGACATGCTCCTTCCCAGTTTGCGCGATATCACGCAGCGACCTGGCTTCTTCCACGCCCTCGCTCGGAACGTAGGGAACAAGTTGTCCTAGCACCTCTTCAGCGCTCCACTCAAAGAGGCGCTCAGCGGCCAGATTCCACACCTTGACTCGGCCCGCAAGATCAACAGAGATGATAGCCAACGGCGAAGCATCAATCAACGCTTGCAGAGTCCGGCTGGTCTCTTGCAGCGACGCTTGCACCCGCTCGCGCTCTACAATCTCCTCTAGTAACTCTTGATTGGCGATTTCGAGTTGCGCTGTCCGCTCGACCACGCGGCGTTCCAGGTCCAGGTTCAGCCGGCTGATGGCTTTGCTCGCACGCTGTTGTTCAACAGCCAATGCCTGGCGGAGTTGCTCTTGTTCGGCCAGGATGGTAGCAGTGACTCGTTCGGAAAATCCCGCCGTCAGTGCGCCGAGCATGGCAATGAGGCGAGGATACAACAGGGCGATTTGATCGGCAGACAAACCTTCGACCAGACGAGTCCCCAGCACCTCTTGTGTTTTCCGCAATGCCGCTGGTTGAACATAGTGGAGCTGGACGAGAGACTCGCCGATCGCCTGCGCGGGCCGGGGATCAAACGGCTCTGCGAGCAAGTGTGTGACGAACCGCGTCGTCAAGTCTGTCAGACGCTGGCGCACTTGCTCGGCGCTGAGTGGCACAAAACTGGCAGAAGCAATGGCCTCGTGCCAGCCGATGGCAACAGCCCGACAGCGGCTGTGGAGCAGGGACGAAAGTTGAAGCAGCTCGGTAGGGTTCATACCGTCTCGCACAGGTCGCCAAGCCTGATCAGGGCTTGCGCCCGATCCCCGCAAAGCCCATGGCCTGCCCGGGTTGGTCGAGCAGGATGTCCGTGGGGCTTTCTGGACGCCAGAGAGGGATGTGAACAACGCCAGGCTCCACCAGTTCAAAGCCTTCAAAGAACTGGGCAATTTCAGCCCGCGTGCGCACTTTGGCGGACAGGTTGGGTTTGATACCAAGATTTTTGAAACTCTCTACCGTTTCGGGTGGAACGCCGTCGTAGGTCATGTGCGAAACTGCAATGTAACTACCCGGCGCCAGGTTGTCACGCAGAGTACGCACCACCCGATAGGCCTGGTCATCATCTAAAAGATAGTGGAGAACGGTCAGGCACAAGATCGCCGCCGGCTTGCTCCAATCCATCAGGCGTTTTGTCTCGGCGTGATCCAGGTATTGTTGCGGTTGGCCGACATCGGCCTGGATCACGGCAACCTGGGGATTATGCTGCAAAATGGCCTGGCTGTGCGCCACGGCAACCGGGTCAATATCCACATAGACCACATGCGCGGCAGGATTGGCAGCCTGAGCCACCTCGCTGACATTTCCCGCGGTCGGTATGCCTGAACCGAGGTCAAGAAACTGGTCAATACCTTGACTGAGAAAAAAAGTGACGGCGCGACGCAAAAAGCCACGGTTGGCATGCGTGCTCGGTCGCACGGCAGGGCACTTGTTCTGAATCCAGTCGGCTGCTTTGCGGTCAGTCTCGAAATTGTGATAACCGCCTAGCCAGTAGTCATACATCCGGGCCGCATTGGGCACATCCGGGGAGCTAACGGTGGAAATCCAGGTATTCGTCGCCATGCTGATTCTCCTCCAATGGCGCAAGACACTGCGAGGCGCCTGGGCCATCCTTTGACTGGCGTTGCTTGCCCAACAAAGATCATCAAGTATTCACCATCATACACCCAACTTGACCGTCTGCAAATCGTATCATCTCAATAATTCGCGGGACTAGACTTCCAAAGTCTTGGCAAGACGTTGCGACAAGCGTAAATCCAGTCAAGACTTTGTAAGTCTCCCCTACTTTTTGAAAAGATACTGCAAATCAGAGTTGCTATCTATCATCGAGAGTGCGTAGCGCCTGGACGACCGCCAGGGTCAAAAAGAACACGTAAGCCAAATCTGGCACAAAAAAGGCAGCGTCCACCAATCCATGCGCCAGAAAATCGGCCATCGAAGCCATCAACCCGATGGCCAGCGCACGCTTGAGCGAGTCGTCGAGCTTGCGGAGCGGCCAGGCTGCGCGCCAAAATGCGACTTGCAGCCAAACGCCCGCCGCCAATCCCAGCAAACCCAGGCGCGCAGCATAGTCCAGGACAAGGTTGTGTGGATGCGAAAGCTCCGGCTCGGCCCACGCATCGGGAAACATGTAGCGCCCGCGATACTGATACAAAAAATTGTCGAGGCCCACGCCCAGGATCGGGTGGTCATGAATCATGAGCAACGCGCTCTGCCACACGTTCAGGCGGAAGAAGGACGTGCCGCTCGTCAGGTCAAGGAGCGACTGAAAGCGCGGCGTGCGCAGCAGTGGAAGCGCCGCCAGCCCGCCCACGCCGACGGCGGCGGCCGCCGCCCACAGCCATCGCCCGCCCGCCAGCACGCCGATGATGAGCAAAGCCGCTGGAAGGCCTAGAAGGAGCGCGCCTTTGGAAAAGCTGAACAGAATCGCCAGCGCAACAGGCACAGCGCCCAGTCCATATAGCCAGCGTCGTCGCCCGCCTCCCAACAGCGCAGTCGCCACCATCACCGGCAGCACACGGCCAAGGAACAGTCCCACGTTGTTCGGCGAACCATAGATGCTCCGCAAACGGTGCTGGTCCGCTTCGGCGGTAATGATGTTAATATTGAAGGTGTATTGAACCAGTCCGACGAGGGCGACGACGACGCCGCCCAGCATCAATGCGTCCACAATGCGCCATAAAGTCTCATCGCGTCTGACTGTCGTCCGAAGCATCAGGTAGAACAATGCCGGCTCAAGAACGATACCGCGAAATTCGCGCAACGCGTACCTGGGGTATTCTGCCACAAACAGCGAAGCGAACGAGACAGCCACGAACGCGAGCGTGGCCCAATCGAGCGCCGACAGGTTCCACCGGGTTTCCACCCTCCCTTTCGGCGAAACTCGGTGGAGCTGGCGCAAGGCCCAGGCGACCAGGCACATCACCAGCACGATTTCGGCCATCGAGAACACATACTGGCCGAGTGCGCGGGGGAGCATGTAGAATGGGATGGCGAGTGCTACCAACGCCAGCCCCAGGTCGAGCCTGGACAGAATCAGCATGAACAGCGCCAACGCGCTGAGAACGGTGACGAACAGCCATGGTGAGGTGTAAAGCAAAACCGAGAGGCCCAGCATCGCCGCGATGCTCGGCCCTTCGCCCACACGCCGGAATGCGGATGGAATATCTTGTCCCCACGTCAGCCACGCCGAAGCGTAGAACACGGCCGCCGCAACCACCATCCATGCGGCGCTCACCACGTCGCCCAGTCGGGCGTTGAGAGCAGAGACTGCAACTGCTAATCCGCCCCACGCTGCACGCCGCACAGAGACCACCCCTCCCACGGCGAACAGCATCCCCAAGACTGCCAGCGCCGCCAGCGTCAAGTTGACTTGCGGCGCGAAAGCCGGCGCGGCCTGCACAGACCAACCGACGAGCGACCGCTGGCTCCAACCCCGCTCGGCGACGATTTCAGCGGTGTGGAGACCATCCT
The DNA here is from genome assembly GCA_964353405.1 of uncultured Anaerolineae bacterium. Classification (GTDB taxonomy): domain Bacteria; phylum Chloroflexota; class Anaerolineae; order Fen-1058; family Fen-1058; genus JBGLNJ01. The sequence continues at coordinate 1,003 of CAYGWJ010000235.1, read as the reverse complement.
GCAAATGGGTGGCAACGGGCACCATGTCCACACTGGCGCGCTGGATGTCAGGCGGGATCAGTTGAAGAAATGCGCCACGACTGTCGCGGGGAAGCGCGTTGGCCGGCTGACCGTCCACGGTGATGTAGAAATTCGCGCGGTCAGCCGCTCGCCGGACGCGCAACGCCAGCCCGGTGCCGCGAAAGACAAGCTTGACTTTGTCGCCCGTCTCACTCCAATCCGCGCCCAGCTCGGAAAAGCTCCAGTGCCCAGGCGGTAAAAACTCGGCCGGCCCGGCCACATAGATTTTGCTCGCTAAAGACTCGGACCGCGCCGCAGGATGGTAGCCAACGCCATTGCCAGGCTCGCTTGCCGTGGCAAAACGCTCACTCTGATCGGCGATGGCAAAACCCCAACGCGGATCGTCGGCAGAGGCGTTGGGCTGCCAGTTCTCCAAAACCATCACACCCAGCCACGGCCATTCGCGCTCCACGCGTTGCGCCGCGTCGAGCGTATAGTGCGCCTGCTGGTCTTGCGTCACCTGTCCCCACACCGACGGCTTGCCCGTCCATCCCGCTGGCAGCGCGTTCCAGCCGAAATGGCTGGCCCACAACGGCTTGCCGGCGTCGCCGTGACGCTCCATCTCTTCGCGCATCAAGATAATGTGAGAAAAGTTGAGCACGTCCGGGTCAACGCGCCGGTCGTCCGGCCCGGTGGAAAAGCCATACAGCTTGCCGGAAGCAACGTCGAAATATTGCCCCGCGCCGACCTCGTACAGCCTGCGCAAATAGAGCCAGTCGCTCATGTTGGCGCCCGAGTTTTCGACCGTGGGCGCCAGTCCGGCCAACACAATGACGGCGTGCGGGTCATTCGTCAGAATTGCCTCGCGCGCCTGGCGCAGCAGCTCGGCATAGGCGACCGGGTTTACCGCGCCTTTCCAGCGGTCGCCCAGGTTCGGCTCGTCCCAGATTTGATAAACGTGGATCCGGTCGCCGTAGCGACGCGCGAACTCGCCAGCAAAACG
>CAYGWJ010000234.1:0-2851 GCA_964353405.1 uncultured Anaerolineae bacterium | reverse complement strand
GTCCCCTGCACGCTTGGTGACCCACGGGCTGATGTTGGTGGGCGACGCGGCCCGGCAGGTGGATCCGCTCACGGGCGGCGGCATCATCAACGCCATGGCGGCCGGACAGCTTGCCGCCCGGGTGGCTGTGGAATCCGTTGCCGCTGGCGATGCGTCGGCCAGTTTCCTGAGCCGCTACGAAGAACAGTGGAATCAATCCGTGGGACGCAAGCTGCAGCGCAACTATCGCTTGCGAGAGAAATTTCCTCCCGCCCAACGCGTTGACGAGCGATTTGTCCGCGCTTTTGCACTGGCGACGAAATGATGAAGCTCAAAAGACTTACAAAGTCTTGCGACGATTGCCTTGATCTCGCGGATTTGCAGAGACTTGAAGTCTGATTACCAAATCCAGTAGCCACGATATTCGACGGGCAGCAATTGCGCAATATGTTTCATGATGACAGCGTGCGCCGCTTCTAGCGCCTCACGCCGATTGGTGCAGAGCTGCGTTGACAGGTGAAACGGTGTGCCGACCATCATACCAATATCGGGACGCCTGCGCTGGCGCCATGCGCCGAAAACATTTTGTGTGCCCGTGATGCCAACCGGCACAACGGGCGCGCCGCTTTTTAGGGCCAGGTAAGCCACACCCTCGCGGCCTTGTTCCAGTGCGGCGTTGAAGCTCTGGCGCGCTTCGGGAGCCAATGCCACAAGTCGCCCCCGGTTCAAGGTATCCAGCGCAGCGCGAATCACCTGGCGGTCGTACTCATCTCGGCGGATGGGAATGATGCCATAGGCGCGCAGCGCCAAGCTGGTGCCGGGCACGTTGAGCAGATCGGCCAGTGCGATAAATTCCGGCGCGCGCGGCGAAAAGGCGCAGACGAGCAGCGGGTCCAAGTGTCCCAGGTGGTTGAAGGCGATGATAGCGGCGTCGCTTTGGGGGATATTATCCAGCCCCTCAATGTGCAGGCGTGTGGTCAGCCCAAACAACCTGCGCAGTATCAGCCTGGCGGCGTAACGGAAGGCGTGGCGTGCTAATCTCTTCAAGGCTTGACTTCAAGACGAGTCCCTGGATGGCTCCTCTCCCCGAATATCGGACGCAGCTTCTCGACGGCGGCTTCTAAAAGTTCGGACGGGGGATAACCCTCACGCTTGGCTTTTGTGACTTCTCTATCAGCCGCGTCCCATAGCTCTCGCAGTGAATCTCTTGCGTTGAACAGGAGTAGGCTGAGGTCGTATCTCGCGCCACCCCTCTTGATAAGTCTTGGGTCCTTGTTCAACTTCTCGGACAGGTCATCGTAGAGACTGCTCATGGATTCTCCCCCTTCCAGAACTGCGGCGTCGGCGAGAACCGCCGCCTGGTCTCTTTCGATGAGCGCTTCGGGCAGGGAACCTTGTCGGCGAGCCACACGCTGTGGTCGCATCTACTTGCGGTCGAACGCTCCGTGGAGAGAGACTGCCTCCAGTGTCCACTGCGAGGATGGATGCCAGTGCTCCCCCGATCACGCAAAAGCCGGCGCCACTCACGGCCACAGGTATGAGCACGTCTGGGTCTAGCAAGCAGATTCGTCTCGCCCGCTCCGCCGACTGTGACTTGCTCTTGCGTTTACGCGTCTATGCAGGAACAGCTACGTACTCGGCGAAGGAACGAGATTTAGGAACTGCCAGCTTATCTTCAAGCAGCCCGCGCACGTGCATTTCAATAGCTTTGTACATATTACGTGTCGCCTGCTCGCGGGTCTTACCCGTTGCAACACAGCCCGGCAAATCTGGCGAGTACGCCGAGTAGTTGTTCTTTGCTTTTTCGATAACGATCAGGAAGCGATACATTTTCTACTTACCCTTTCCCTTCTTGGGCTTTTGCACTTGTGCCTGCTTGAAAACGCTGTTGAGAGTACCAGGAGCTAAATCATCGGCAGGGTGACCAGCAATCGTGACGCGGCCCGGTTTGGTGGGGTGCTTGTATTGCCGGTGACTGCCTTTGGTGACAACCAGATACCAGCCATCGTCTTCAATCACCTTGATCACGTCTCGAATCTTCATTGCCGTTTGCCCTCGCTGTGGATGGTTGGTATTGATGGGTGCTACACTACAATTCTATCACAGGTTGCCGACAAGCGACTCTGGATTACTTGCTTGCGCTGACTGTGAGGTGGGCGCAGCGCGCAGCGTCCGGCTCCCAGGGGAGGAACGGTGGCGGCCGGAAGGGGTCGCCCCCGGCGTGGTCGCGCCGCCTCCGTGACCAGGCCGCTTTCCACCCTTTCAACTGCTTACCGCTGACGGTTGTAAGACTTTGACCTCACGGTTGATGCGCTTGGCGGTTTTTGCCTCTGCCACTTCAAGGTCGTAACGAGCCTGCAGGCGTAGCCATACGGCGGCACTCGTACCAAAGTAACGCGCTAACCTCAATGCGGTATCTGCCGTGATGGAACGCCGGCCTCGCACAATCTGACTGATCCGCAGTGCCGGTACGCCAATATCTTTTGCCACACGATATTGACTCAGCCCGAATGGCTTTATGAAATCTTCTAGCAACACTTGGCCAGGATGAATCGGAGCAAGTCTGTCCATATCTCGCCTCTTATTTGTGCTAGTCCACGATCTCTACGTCTCTTGCCTTGCCCTTTTCCCATTTGAAACAGACTCGATATTGGTTGTTGATTCGGAGACTGTATTGACCCTCACGGTCTCCATCAAGTGCCTCAAGTCTGTTAGCAGGCGGCGCGAACAGGTCGCGTAAATCGTCGGCATCGTCCAGGTAGACCAGTTTGCGCCGAGCCGTTTTCTGAATGGTCAAAGGCAGTTTCCTTGAAACGACGCCCTTGAAGATTTTCTCTGCTTCGGGGTCGGCAAAAGATTCGATCATGGCTCT
>CAYGWJ010000233.1:0-9381 GCA_964353405.1 uncultured Anaerolineae bacterium | reverse complement strand
CAGATGGCAAACCGTGTGGGCTTGCTCAAAAAGGTTTGAGGCGGGGCGTGCAGCCGATTGTTATTGTGGGCGGATTCATGAGCTTTGCCATGCTCTACGACGGCATGCGTGATGCGCTCGAGGCGCTGACGGGCCGGCCTGTGTTTATTGTTGAGACGCATAGCTATGATTGGCTGCCGAGCGTGTCAACGTGGGGCTGGGCCTATTTGCTGGGCAAAGTGGAGCGCGCGGTGCGGCAAGCTGTGCGTGAGTCGGACACCGGCAAGGTCACGCTGATCGGGCACAGCGCCGGCGGCGTGCTGGCGCGGCTTTACCTCAGTCCGCAGCCTTTGTGGGGACATGCTTACCGCGGCCTGGACGATGTGGATAGCCTGATCACCTTGGGGAGCCCACATGTTAACAGAGGTGGCTTGGCGCGCGGGGGGCGGATGTCGCGCTGGGTCGAACGGCATTACCCCGGCGCTTGCTTTGAGGGAGTCGCCTATATTTCGGTTGCCGGCAAGTTGATGCAGGGTAAGCGTGCGGGGACGCCGCGCGAACGTTTTGCCTACGGGACGTATAAGCAGATTGGTGGCAAGGGCGACGATTGGGGCGATGGCATGATTCCAGTCAAATCGGCCTTGTTGTCTGGAGCGCATCAGATTGTGTTGGAAGGCGTGAGCCATTTCAACGGGTTTGGCGGACCATGGTATGGAAGCCGGGAGGTGATTCCTCTCTGGTGGCAATGAGCAGGAGGTAACCATGTACGCACAAGCTAAAGCGACTCTGACGGCAGCGGCGACGCGGCATCGCGAGGAAAGTAAGGGCCGGGCGATATGGTGGCCCATGGCTTTTTTGCTCGTGGCGGGCGGACTGATCGGGACACAGGTGTTTGTCGCCACATCGCAGACGGTAACTGATCCTGGTCAACCTGGCCCGTGCAGCGTGCTCACCCAGACGGTGACGATCAGCAATGTCCAGACTTTTATCTACTATCCTGGTCAGTGTAGCGATGGGACGGCCGCACCGTACCCAGCCATTGCCTTCGCGCATGGCTTCACCCTGTTTACGGACGCAGCCGCCGAGAACGCAGGCAATGGAAGGCACCTGGCAAGCTGGGGCTATGTCGTCGCCATCCCCAAATTGGACACCGACGCAGAGACGCGCATCACCCAAACGACGAATGCACTCAACTACCTTGTGGCCTCCGCCAGCACATCGGGTTCATTTCTCTACCAGCGAGTGGACACGAATCGGCTGGCGACCGTGGGGCATTCGCTCGGCGGATCAACCGCACTGGCTATCGCCGCGCGTGACGCGCGCATCAAGGCGGTAGTGGCCTTGGACCCCGTCTACCATTCGAGTGACATGTCGGGTAACGAGGGGCCGCCCATCTGGAATTCTCAAGAAGCTGCCAACATCACTGTTCCCACAGGCATCTTGGGTGCGCCCCCCAGTAGCTGCAACGCGCAGGCCGATTACACCGAGATTTATCCTCTCGTCGGTGCAACGCACAAGGCTTCGTTTCGCCTGGCGGGTGTGAGCCACTGTGTCTTTGCTGATCCGGGTAACCAGTTTTGCAGTCTTGTGTGTAATGGCGCGACCGGCGCGGACAAGACTCGCTTGAGCCGCAAGTACATGACGGCCTGGTTCAACTATTACCTGCATTTCAACCCGGCTTACTATACCTATCTTTACGGCTCAGGAGCCGATGCCGATTTTGCCAATGGCTTGATGGATGAGCGCAAGGTCAATACTGCGCCGCGCGGGTTGACGGCGATCAGCTCCGGCGGAGTCGTCACGCTGACCTGGCAGTTGTATGATCATCCGATGGTGGCCGGTTACAATGTCTATCGCCGCTTGCCTGGCCAAAGCTATCCGGGGACGCCTTATGCTCACCTTGGTCCGGTCTCACTGTATTGCGATACGGCCGTCACTGGCGGACAGGTGTATTCGTATACCGTCCGCAGCTACGATTCGGCGAGCAATCTACATCAGGTGGCTGAGGAGGTCAGTATGGTGGCTCAAGGCGGTGGGTTGGCAACGTCCACCTCTACGTCGACGGCGACCTCTACACCAAGTCGGACACCGACTGCGACGTCTACGTCTACTTTAACGCCGACTTGTACGCCCAAGCCTGTGTTCTCGCACTGGGTGTATTTGCCACTTGTGGTGCGACCATAGACATCCGTTGATTCAGGTTTAGGGAGAGGTGATGCTGACCGTAATCGTCAAGAATCTCACGGGAAGAAAGACTCGCACTTTGCTGACAGTATTGGGCATTGCGGTCGGCGTGACGATGATTGTGGCGCTGGGCGCGATGGGCGAAGGATTGCGCACGGGTTACCTCACCATGTTCTCCGGGAGTGGCGCTGATCTGGTGATCATGCAAAAGGGCGCGTATGATGTCACCATCAGTTCTGTGGATGAATCCGTGGTGGAGCAGGTTGGGGCGCTGCCTGAAGTGCGCGAGGCTACGGGGATGATCGTCGGCAACGTGACTGCGCCGGGGGCTCCCTACTTTTTTGTTTTCGGATATGACCCTAAAGGATTTGCGATCCAGCGTTTCAAGCTCGTTCAGGGGCTGCCGCTGGGAGCTTCGCGCCAATCCACCACGGGCAATCGGGAAATCTTGCTAGGAGGACAGGCTGCCGAATCGCTCAAACTCCAAGTGGGCGATCTGCTTCGTCTTACGGGCGGCACATATCGCGTCGTGGGTATCTATGAAACGGGCAGTGGCTTTGAAGATGCAGCCTCGGTCATGGCATTGGGTGACGCGCAACAATTGCTGCAAAAGAAACGCCAGGTCGGCGCAGTGCAGGTCAAGCTGCGTGACACGCGCCAGCTCGATTGGGTGCGCGCTAGGCTGGAGCGCCAGTATCCCACCTTGTCCATGTCGCAATCGTCGCAGGCGGCGAATCAACAACAAGTCGTGGGCATGATCCAAAGCCTGGCCTGGGCCATTTCGCTTCTGGCAGTCATTATCGGCGGAGTGGGGATGACCAACACGGTCGTCATGAGTGTATTTGAACGCACACGTGAGATTGGCACCTTGCGCGCGCTCGGGTGGAGCCGTGGGCGTGTGTTGATGATGGTTCTGGGCGAAAGCATCATGCTGGGCGTTATCGGCGGTCTGCTGGGCTGTGCCGCAGGTGCAGGTTTGATCGGTCCACTGGGCCAGATGCCGCTGTTGAGCTTTTTGCAGGGCAAGCTCACGTGGCCGTTGCTCGTACAGGGAATGTTGACTGCCATGGTGTTGGGAGTCGTGGGCGGTATCTACCCGGCCTGGAGGGCGTCCTTGCTGTTGCCCGTCGAGGCGCTGCGTTATGAGGGCGGTGCAACCGCGGACGCTATCCCGCAGCTCGGGTTCGTCAAGTCAGATGTGTTGGGTTCTCTGCTCCGGCGGCGCGGGCGCACAGCCTTGACTGTTCTGGGTGTTGCCATCGGCCTGGCCTCTGTTGTCACCTTGAGCGGTCTGACCAAGGGGTTCATGGGTGAGTACAGCAAGCTGCTCAACGTGGGCGGCATGGATCTGACCGCGCGACAGGCGGGTGCTGCGGGCATCGGTTACAGCGCCATCAACGACAGCGTGGGCAGGCAGATTAACCTGCTGCCTGGCGTGCAAAGCGTGTCGGGAGTGGTCATGGGCATTGTCCAGACCGAAGAACTGCCTTATCTTATTCTGATGGGATATGATCCGCAAGAGTCTGCGATTGGCCATTTCAAGATCGTAGAGGGCCGTGGGTTATCCGGCAGCCGTGAGGTGATCTTGGGACGTGTCGGAGCAGACATTCTCAAGGTACGCGTGGGCGATGTGTTGCGTTTGCGCGAAGTGGGCTTTCGGGTGGTGGGCCTGTTTGAGACCAGCGTGACATGGGAACAGGGCAGTGCGATCATCTCTCGTCGGGATGCTCAGGATTTGCTTGGCAAGCCGCGCCAGGTGACGATGTACTTTATCAAGCTCAATGATATGCTACAAGCCGGTACCATCCAACGGCAAATCAAGACCATGGCGCCTGAGGTGGACGTTTCGCCTTCAAGCGAGTTTGTCGAGAGCGGCCCGGAGATGCAAAGCATGGGAGCGATGATGTGGGCCATCAGCGCGCTGGCGGTCATTGTGGGCGCGATCGGCATGACGAACACGATGATCATGAGTGTGTTTGAGCGCACACGCGAGATCGGTACGCTCCGCGCGTTGGGCTGGCGACGGCGGCGTGTCCTATGGATGGTGCTCAAGGAATCACTGGCTATCGCCCTGCTGGGCGTGTTTGTCGGTGGAGCTTTTTCCGTGCTGTTGAGCGCCGTGTTGCGCCGGGTTCCACTGTGGGGAGAGGCTATCGTGATTGTCATCTCAGCGGCGCTGCTCGTGCAGGCCGTGCTCATTGCGCTTGGATTAGGCGCGATGGGTGGGCTGTATCCTGCCTGGCGCGCATCCAACCTTAGCCCGGCGGAAGCGTTACGTTATGAATGACAAGCTGCCGACGGCATTTCGTCTTGCGTCCGGTAGCTCTAGTCTTGCAGGTTAAAGGGGTAGACGATGAAGCAGACATTGATTCTTGCCTTGGTTTTTGCCTTGTTCATGGCCGGCTGTGCGGGGACGCAGGCCAGGCCCACTCTCACTCCACAGGCGCAGGTGTTGCCGGCTGTGGTCTCAGCCTCAGGCAAGCTCTTGCCGGTGCGATGGGCGAATCTGTCCTTCCAATCGGGCGGGCGCGTCGCCGAGGTCAAGGTGCAGTCGGGTGATAAGGTTGAAGTGGGGCAGGTGCTCGCCCGGCTGGATGACGCCGATGCCAGGCTGGCTCTGGCCCAGGCGAACGCCGCGTTGAAATCCGCGCAAGCGCAGTTGGCGCAGCTCAAGGCCGGCCCACGCCCGGCTGAACTTGCGTCCACCGAGCAGGGCGTCAAACAGGCTGCGGCAGCAGTGGACGGCGCAGCGGCGCAATTGGCCCAGTTGCAAGCTGGGGCGCGTGGGGCCGACATTGCCGCGGCTCAAGCCGAAGTGGCGCGAGCCGCCGCCCAACTCAAGCAAGCCCAGGAAGCCTACGATGGCATAGTCGAAGGTAGAGCCGCCGTGAAGGAGTATGGTGTCAGGGGGGGCGGATTGGGCCAGGCCGAGGAGCAAATGCGCGTTCAGTTGGCGTCGGTGCGCGCGGCTTACGAGGCAGCGCAAAAGCGCCTGGAGCAGTTGCAGGCGGGGCCGACCAAGCCGGAGCTCGACGTCGCGCGCGCGAATCTTGCCTCGGCCCAGGCACAACGAGATCGAGCGCAGGCTCAATTGGATTTGCTCAAGGCCGGGGCGACGGTGGAGCAAATCGCCGTGGCCGAGGCGAATGTGTCCCAGGTGCAGGTGACCGTTGATCAGGCCAAGGCCGCACTCGACAAGACACAACTCAAGGCGCCCTTTGCGGGGACGGTGGGCAGCAGCATGGTGCGCGAAGGCGAGATGCTCGTGCCGGGTCAGCCGGTGCTGACGGTGGGCGCCCTGACGCGGTTGCGCGTCGAGACGACGGACCTGAGTGAGGTGGACGTGGCGCGGGTGACGGTAGGACGGCCGGTCAACGTGACATTCGACGCGGCCAAAGGCAAGACGTTTACGGGCCAGGTCACGCGGATTGCGCCGATGTCAAGCCAGGGGCAGGGCGGCGTGAACTATACCGTGATCGTCGAGCTCGACCAGCTCGATCCGGCGCTACGTTGGGGCATGACGGCGTTCACGGACATAGAAGTCAAGTAGCAAGAGGCATGATGCAAGAGGCAAGAGGCAAGATACAAGAGGCATGATGCAAGAGGCATGATGCAAGTTGCAACCTGCATCTTGCCTCTTGCCTCTTGCCTCTTGCATCCTGTGAGGTGGTCGATGGGCGATAAAGTGGTCGTCGAAGTCAAAGATTTGTCGAAGGTTTACGGCGACGGGCAACAGATTCGCGCGCTGGATCATGTGAGCTTTACCGTGCGCGAGGGCGAGTTTGTCTCGGTCATGGGGCCGAGCGGCTGCGGTAAATCCACGCTGCTCAACATGCTCGGCGCGCTCGACAAACCGAGCGGCGGCGAGGTGTTGATTAACGGACAAAGTGTCGCTCAATCGCGCGACGTGGATTCGTTTCGTGCGCGGACGGTCGGCTTTGTTTTTCAGTTGCACAACCTCATTCCCACGCTTTCGGCGCTCGAAAATGTCCAGGTACCGATGCAGGGGCAAAAGCTGTCGGCCGCTCAACAACACGAGCGCGCGCAAGGGTTGTTGGCGCTCGTGGGCATGCACGACCGGGAGCAGCATTTGCCGGGGCAGCTCTCGGGCGGACAACGGCAAAAGGTTGCCATTGCCCGCGCGTTGGCCAATCAGCCTGCTATCCTGCTGGCCGATGAGCCGACGGGTAACCTCGATAGTCAAAGTGGCGATGAGGTGATGAGTCTGCTGGATAACCTACACACTCATCAGCGCATGACGATTCTTGTTGTCACACACGATATGAGTATTGCGCGTCGGACGCATCGCGTGTTAGTGATGAAAGATGGGCGCATCATACGCGAAGACATCGTCGGCCGTCCGTTTGAGGAAGATCTCAAGGCGTTCAAGCAATCCGGGCTTGGCCGCGCTCTGTTGGACGCGGACGGCGCGGCGGTCGGTTCGATGAGCGAGTTTCTCACGCCAGGCGACCAGGCTGTGTTGGGTCGAATTCTTAAAAGTGCCGGGGTGACAGGGCATCTGAAGGACCAATCTCGTTAGTGGCAGCATTTCCATCGGCAGAGTTGACAGACCGGCTTTCGCCGGCCCTTTTTTGTCCAGATTCGTCAAAATTCGTCCATGTATTAGCTTAAGAATAGATTAATAATATATTCAAATACTTGACAAATAATCTACAATATGGTATTATATAGACAATTATGGGCAGGCATTGTCCCACAAAATATTACGTGGAAAGGACTATAAAAATGAAGCGCTTGATGAGTGTTGTGATGGTGTTGGGGTTGGTGGCCGTGATGGCGACCTCGGCTTTTGCGGCGGAGGGCAAGGCGCGTGTGCGTGTCGTGCATGCATCGCCGGATGCGCCCGCAGTGGATGTGTGGGTGAATGGTGCTCCGGCGTTCAAGAACGCGCCCTTCAAGGGCATCACGCAGTACGCAGAACTGGCTGGCGGCAACTATGACGTGCAGGTGGTTCCGGCGGGCGCGACGACGCCGGTCGTGATCAAGGGCACGTTGGGCTTTGGCGCGGGCAAGGATTATACCGTGATCGCGCTGGGCAAGCTGGCGAACATTGCGCCGCTGGTGTTGGAAGACAACAATGCGATTCCCGCGATGGGCAAGGCGCACGTCCGATTCGTTCACGCTTCGCCCGATGCTCCCGCGGTTGACATCGCCGTCAAGAACGGGCCGGTTCTGTTCAAGAACGTCGCCTTCAAGGGCGTCGGTGAGTATCTGCCGGTCGGTGCGGGCACGTATGACCTGGAAGTTCGACTGGCTGGCACCAACACGGTTGCCTTGAGCGTGCCTGGCGTCAAGCTCAATAATCAGACGGTCTATACCATCTTTGCGATGGGTCTTGCGACGGGCCAGCCTTCGCTGACGGCGGTGCCGAGCGTAGACGCTGCCCCGGCTCCGATGCCGGCCACACTGCCTGCGACGGGTGGAGTGCAGAATTCTCTGGCGGCGCTGATCCTGGCGGCGGGAGCTCTGCTCAGCATAGTCGGAATCAGCCTGCATCGTCGCCTGGCGTCGGTTCCGACTCAGAAGTAACACAATCGGCCGGGTGGTTGTATAATGAGGGTGGTGCTGTCGTGTAAGCACCACCCTTTCATTTGATGAAAACGTCACCGACTTGTGCTCAAGTAAGACATGGAGGTCAACAATGTCGAAGAGCGAAACTCTCATCGCACCCGATTTTGCGCTGCAAGATACCCGTGGGCGCGACGTCAAGTTATCCGATTATCGCGGCAAGAAACATGCCGTGCTGGTCTTTACGCGCGGCTTTACGTGACCCTACTGCCGCGGGCATCTGGCGCAGTTGCGCCAGGATTACGACGAGTTCGTCGCCCGCGATGCCGAGGTGCTCGTCATCGGGCCGGATGGGCCGCGTGCCTTTCAACGCACGTGGGAAAAGGAAGCGTTTCCTTTCCCCGGCCTGGCCGATCCACAGCACAAGGTAGCGGATGCCTACGGCCAGGAAGTGAGCTTGGTCAAGTTAGGACGGATGCCGGCGCTCATCCTGGTGGACAAGAGCGGCCAGATTCGCTTTGAGCATTATGGCGAATCTATGAGCGACATCCCGCTCAATCGAAAAGTTTTAGAATTGTTGGATGAACTCTATCGCGAACAGGTGACGGTTGCGGCATAAGAACGGCCATATCTAGCAAGTAGGAGGCCACACAATGGCAGACCTTGTTCTGGTGGTTGGAGCGACGGGCGGCGTGGGCCAGCACGTGACGCGCAAGCTGATGGCACGCGGCGCGCCGCTGTGCCTGTTGGTGCGCAATGCCGTTCGGATTCGAACCTTGTTCGGCGATGTGCCCTGCGTGTTCGCAGGTGACACACGCCAGCCCGATACGCTCACACCTGCTTTAAAAGACGTGCGTGTCGTCATCTGCGCCACCGGAACGACAACGCCCGTTGGCTCCAACAGCCCGGAGCATGTGGATTACCAGGGCGTGCGCAATCTGGTCGAAGCGGCCCGTGCGGCGAGGGTGGAGCATTTCCTGCTGGTGTCTTCTTGCGCCGTGACCAAGCCCGATCATCCGCTCAACAAGTTCGGACAGGTGTTGACGTGGAAGCTCAAGGGCGAAGACGCTTTGCGGGCGAGCGGCCTGACCTACACCATCGTCCGGCCCGGCGGACTGACGAATGAGCCTGGCGGCCAGTCGGCGTTGGTCCTGGATCAGGGCGACCGCATCAGCGGGATGATCAGCCGCGCCGATGTGGCTCAAGTGTGCATTCAGGCTTTGTCGCAACCTCAAGCTCGCAACACTACCTTCGAAGTAGTTCAGACGCAGGGTGCCCCCATTGATGATTGGGCCGCGCTGTTTGCTGTGCTACGGTCGGATCGGTGAGGGTGGCGATGTCAACCCCTGGAAAGTCCCACGGGGCAACTGCGGTGTGGTGGATTCGGCGCGACCTGCGCCTGACGGATAATCAGGCGCTCACTTCCGCGCTGGCTCAGGCCGAGCAGGTGACGCCGATATTTATTCTCGATCCGGCGCTGTGGTCCGCCCGTGCCAGCGCAAAGCGGCTGGCATTTTTGCTGAATGGACTGTGCCAGCTCGACGCCGACTTAGGAACGAGAATTAAATAACTTTCCCATGTTGCTTGGTCAATAGACAATTTAGAAAAATGAGGTATCCTCCTGGCGTCGAAAAAGTATAACGGTCCAGTCAGCACAAACAGGAGGGTGCCATGGAACCCTACGCGCCT
>CAYGWJ010000232.1:0-4824 GCA_964353405.1 uncultured Anaerolineae bacterium | reverse complement strand
TTCTGAGCCCCGAAGGGGCGAAGAATCTCAGCCCGGCGCTAGAGATTCTTCGCGCTTCGCGCTCAGAATGACAGCCGGCGACAGGCATTGGAGAGCGGTTCGATTTTTATGAGAAAGCCGTGGGGGATGAGGGGAGTAGCTCCCCGCGAAGCGTCCCAGTGGGAGAAGGGTTGGGGATGAGGGGAGTAGTTCCCTGCGAAGCGTCCCACTGGGAGAAAGGTTGGGGATGAGGGGAGTAGCTCCCTTCTCCCACTGGGAGAAAGGTTGGGGATGAGGGGAGTAGTTCCCTTCTCCCAGTGGGAGAAGGGTTGGGGATGAGGGGAGTAGCTCCCTTCTCCCAATGGGAGAAGGGCTGGGGATGAGGGGAGTAGCTCCCTTCTCCCAGTGGAAGAAGGGTTGGGGATGAGGGCTCAGGGAGTGATAGGCGATGAAACCCATCCGCATAGCGTTCAAAGATTTGCAGATCATGGTGCAAGACCGGGGCAGCCTGTTCATGCTTTTTCTGCTGCCGCTGCTGTTCATCATCGTGTTCAGCGGCGCGCTGGGCGCGATTGGATCGAGCGGAAAGGATACCCGCATCGCGCTGGTGGTCGTTGATCTGGATGGCGGCAAGTCAGCACGGACGCTGCTCGAAAAACTCGACCAGGCCGGCGGCGTGCGCGTCGAGCTTGAAGGACAGGCCCGCGCCATGACCCGCTTGAACCTGTCCGAGATCACCCGCGTGCTCATGATCCCGGAGAACCTATCCCGCGATATTGCCGCCGGCGACCCTGCCACGCTGCGCCTGATGGTCCATCCCGATGCCGATGCCGAACAGACCGACGCGGTGCGGCGAGTCGTCGAGGGCGTGGCGCGCGACATGTCGCTCGAGATCCAACTGGTTAAAGCACTGGAGCAGATGCGCCAGATGCAGTCCGGCGTGCGCGAGACCGCGGACGCCTTTACCACGGATCGGATGCAAAAGCAGGCGCGCAGCCAGTTCGAGCGCGCGCAGGCCGAGCCGTTGGTGGCCGTGCAGCAGCGAGTGCCCGCTTTAGAATCAAAAGGCCGGCGAGATGAATCACTCGACCCCAGTGCTTTTGCCGTGACCGGCATGACCGTCCTGTTCGTCTTTCTGACGGCGCAAAAGACGGCCGAGTCCCTGTATGAGGAGAAAAAGGTGGGCACGTTCCGCCGCCTGCTGGCCGCGCCGATCAGCAAGGCCGCCTTGCTGGTGGGCAAGCTGCTGCCTAACCTGGTCACGGGCATCGTTCAGAGCGCCGTCATCTTATCCTTTGGCATGGTCGGGTTGCGGTGGCTGGGGCTGATGCCGGTGACACTGGGGGCCCAGCCGCTGGCGACCGTGCTCGTCGTCGTGCTGATCGCGCTGTGTTCCAGCGCGTTCGGCATCCTCATCGCCGCCCTCGCGCGCACGCAAGCCCAGATCGGCGGGTTGAGCACTCTGCTTTTGTGGGGCATGGGCTTTCTGGGGGGCGCCATCATGCCGCTGTTCATCATGGAACAATTCCTGGGGCCGCTGCCCAGGCTCGTGCCGCAGTATTGGGCCAATCACGCTCTGACCAACCTGATGACGCGCGGGCTGGGCCTGGCCGACGTGACGACCGACATGGCAGTGTTGCTGGGTTTTACGGCAGCCTTTTTCGTCTTTGGCCTGTGGCGATTTGATTTTGATTGAACGACAGCTAGGGGAGAACCATCATGAAAGCCATTGCCTGCACGCTCGCCGTCACGTGGAAAGAGATCCAACTGATTCTCAAGGACACGGGTTCGCTGGCGATATTTTTCTTGCTGCCGCTCTTCCTCGTCGTGTTGACGGGCGGTGCCAACCTGAAACTCGCCGACACCACGACGACGGTCTTGCTGAATGTCTGCCTGGTCAACGACGACCGAGGCGGGTTTGGACGAGAGGTCGCCAAGGCTCTCGTCCGAGAAGTCAAAGAGTTAAAAGTTGAGACCCTCACCTCCGCCGCCGAAGCCGAGGCGCGCGTGGCGCAGGGCAAGGTCAAAGCCGCCATCCTCATTCCCGAAGGCTTTACCAGAAGCATTCAGAATTACCAACCCACGACCATAGACGTCATCGTTGACCCCGGCGATCCAGACGCCGCCAGCATCGTCCGCGGCATCATGAACGAGGTGGTCTCCGAGGTGACCGTCTGGGGCGAGGTGCAACACGGCATCAACACGGTCCTGGACGAATCGGGCGCGCTCACCCGAGCCAACGATCAACTGCGGCAGGGGATGGAGGCGCAGACGCTGGGCGTGATCATGACCACGCTCGACGACATGCGCCGGACGCCGGCCATTGACGTCGTCACCGAGGACTTGACCGGCGCCAAGGTCGCCGGCGGGATCGAGCTTGTTTTTGCTCTCATGTTCCCCGGCCTGACGGTCATGTTCATCTTTCTCAACGTCAACTGGTCGTCCAGCTCACTCTTGAGGGAACGCGAAGCCGGAACGCTCCGCCGTCTGCTGGCCGCGCCTGTCCCGCGCGGGGCCATCCTCGCCGGCAAGATGCTGGCCTTTATGCTGCTTTCGTGCCTGCAGGTCGTCGTGCTGTTGGGCGTGGGGAATGCCTTTTTCAAAATGCCGCTGGGCCAGTCGCCGGATGGGCTGGTGGCGCTCACGCTCGTCGTGGCGCTCACCTCGACCGCGCTGGGGATGCTGGTCGCCGCGCTGGCCAGGTCATCCGGCCAGGCCGGCAGCATCGGCCTGATCCTGGGCTTTATCTTGGCGGGTGTCGCCGGCTGCATCGGCGTCCTGGCCCGAGTGCCGCTTGTCCGCACGGAGGGCTTGCTGGGCCTCCTGGCCAACCTGACGCCCCACGGTCACGCCCTGGACGCGTACTATAGCCTGATGGTGGAAAAGGCGACCCTGGTCGAGGTCTTGCCGCAGATGGGCATCTTGTTGGCAATGAGTCTGGCCTTTTTCCTGGTTGCCCAGTGGCGCTTCCGATTTGAGTAGAGGCGATATTTCGCTTCCACATGCTCGACCTGATTCCGCTCGCGCGCGAACAAGAACCGACATTCGCCGTCGCGTCCGTAGGTCTGCGCCGCGTGATGTTGCGAGCGCGGTCGCTCGTTGTGTCGGTTTGACGACAGACAATTGTGCCGGAAGCATGTACAATGAACTAGAGTGGATCAGCTGATTCCTGCCTCGCCAGCCTTGTTCGACAGGGGGAGCATTCAATGCGCATCGTTTTCGCCGGCCGCACAGGGAATCATTCGACGATGGGTCGTCGCCTGTCGCCCTTGCGCGCATGTGCGCGGGCGGCCGACGATATTTTGCTTATAGGGCCGGCTTTTTTCTCCCAGGGATGGCAGAGATGAGCGGACCCTACGCCTACACTCCCTACATCTGGCCGATGCTCGCTCCCGCCGCATTTACGGCGGCGCTGATGATCTATGTCTGGCACCGCCGCCACGTGCCCGGCGCGCGTCCGCTCGTCATTGGAATGTTATTCCTGTTGCTATGGGCGGTGAGCGCGGCACTGGAACTGGCGGCCGTGGATGCGCAGACCAAAATCTTTTGGGTAAAGTTCCAGGCCGTATGGCAGCTCCCCGCGAACACGGCCTTGCTGTGTTTCGTGCTGGAATATGCCGACCTCGGCCGCTGGCTGAACCGCCGCACACTGGCGCTGCTGGCTATTCCCCCGCTCCTCGACCTCTTGTTGATTCTCACAAACGATGTCCACCACTGGCGGTGGCTCGGTTTCTCGGTTGATGCGTACGTCCGCCCGGCGTACGCCAGTGCGACCTGGATTCTGCTCGGCTATAATTACGTGCTGGCTGCGCTCCAGGGGATCATTCTTCTCTGGCTGTTTGTGCGTTCGTCGCAGCACCGCTGGCCCGTTGGACTGATCCTGATCAGCCGGCTCGCGCTGCTCATCGCTTATCGGCTCGACGTCACCGGTCGAAATCCGTTTGCGCCGATGGACCCGACCGTCCTCAGCATCCCATTGACTTCCGCGCTGTATGCCTTTGCGCTATTTCGCTTCCACATGTTCGACCTGATCCCGCTCGCGCGTGGGAGCGTGATCGAGCAGATGCGGGAAGGCATGTTGGTCCTGGATACCCGGCAGCGGATCGTTGATCTGAACCCGGCCGCGGAGAAAATCCTGGGCGTCCCCATGGCGCGCGCCCGAGGGCGGCCTGTGGCATACGTGTTGCCCGCGCACCCCGGCATGTCCGCGCAGCTCGGTGACCCGGGGACGGCGCAATCCGAAATCAGTCTGGGGACCGGCCACGCCGCCCGGCATTACACGCTGGACCTCTCGCCGCTCACGGATCAACGCAGCTTACCACTCGGATACTTGATGCTGCTCCACGACGTGACCGAGGAAAAGCGGGCGCAGGCGCAGCTCCTGGAGCAGCAGCGGGCGCTTGCGACGCTGCAAGAGCGAGAGCGCCTGGCGCGGGAGCTGCACGACAGCGTTGGCCAGGTGCTGGGTTACGTGAGTTACCAGGTGGAGGCGGCGCGCAAATTGCTCGACGACGGGCAGGTAGCGGCCGCCAATGCGCAGCTCGCGCGCCTGGCGGGCATCGCCCGGGACGCGCACGCCGACGTGCGCGAGTATATCCTCAATTTGCGAGCCGGCCCTTCGGAGCAACAGCCGTTCTTTTCCGCGCTGAGACACTATCTCGACGGTTTTAGACTGAACTATGCCATCCAGGCCGAGCTGGTCCTCGGCGAGGGATTGGGCGAGGGCGCTTTTGAGCCAGAGGCCCAGGTGCAGCTTTTTCGCATCATTCAGGAGGCCCTGTCCAATGCCCGGAAGCATGCGAATGCCAGGCGCGTCCAGGTCAGGTTCGAGACCGAGGACCACCT
>CAYGWJ010000231.1:0-13431 GCA_964353405.1 uncultured Anaerolineae bacterium | reverse complement strand
AGCCGCCGCGTACTCGGCATAGCCGCCGTCCAGAGTGTAGCCCGTGAACAGCGGATGGTCGCACAGATTCTCCTGGCCCTTCAGGCAATAGGGGCATGTGCCGTCCGTATAGCCCAGCCACGGCACTCCCACGCGGTCGCCGGTTCGAAACTGGTTGACCCGGTCGCCTGTCTTGACCACCGTGCCCACGATTTGATGTCCCGGGATGAGAGGCAGTTTCGGCTCGGAGAGTTCGCCGTCCACAATGTGCAGATCGGTCCGGCACACGGCGCAGGCCGAAACACGAATCAACACCTGATCCGGGCCGGGTTGTGGGACAGGCGCCTGCATCTGGCGCAAAGGCTGCCGCTGCGCTTCCAGCACCATCGCACGCATCGTATTGGGAAGGTCCATCTCGATCTCCACAATGTCACCGCTTGTGGCGATGACTCGGTTTTGACTTTAGCTGTCCGACGAGTCTGCCTTCGGACGGAGTGAAACGCTCGGTGGACAGGATGACGCTGCTGGCTCCCGCACCGCCGCGCGTCTTGTCCACTGATTTCTTGCCGGCCATTGGCTCCACCCTCGCATGATGGTGAAAGAGAGTATATCGCCTGGGCTAACCTTCGTCAAGGGGTATGGCGCAAAACCGTCGGTCGTAGGACAAGATGGTATCTTGTCCTACGGCGGGCCCGACACTTGCGCGGTGTACCCTTTGTCAAGCGCGTGGTTGCGCGGCGAACTATTAATGTTAGAATACGCTACCAGCTTGAACACACAGGGATGGAATGCACACGATTCCTTTCACCAAAATGTCGGGCGTGGGCAATGACTTTATCGTCGTGGATAACCGCGATGGCATCTTGAACGAAATCGGAGTCCACGAATTTGCGCGGCGGGTCTGCACGCGGCGGATTTCACTGGGTGGCGACGAGTTGATGGTCATCGAGCCGCCCACATCGGGCGGCGATTTTTCCATGCGGACGATCAACCCCGACGGCGCCGAGGTCAAAATGTGCGGCAACGCTTCGCGCTGCGTGGCCCGTTACGCCTACACGCGCGGCCTGGCCGGAGCCACGCAGCGCGTGACGATAGATACACTCGGCGGCCCGGTGGTCGCCTGGGTCGAGGACGACGAGGTCCGCGTCCAGCTCCAAATAACCTCAAGGCCCGATCTGAATCATGCGCTGACGGCCGAGGGCGAGACGTACACCGTCCATACGGTCGAAATCTCTGGCGCGCCTCACGCCGTCGTCTATCTCCAGGAGGTTGCCCATGCGCCAGGCGGTTTGATCCAGCGCCTGGGCGCGGCCATCCGTCATCATGCCGACTTTCCGCAGGGCATCAACGTCAACTTTGTGCAGGTGCTTGACCGGCGCGCGCTTTGGCAGCGCACCTTTGAGCGCGGCGTGGAAGGCGAGACGCTGGCCTGCGGCACGGGCGCGGCGGCCTCGAGCGTCATCGGCGCGCTGCACGGGCTGGTGGATTCACCCGTTCGAGTGCATGTGCTGGGCGGCGAGTTGAGCGTCTCATTCGAGCGTCGAGGCGATGCGTTCACAGAACTAGATCTTGGCGGCGGCGCTCGGTTCATTGCCGAAGGGACGCTGCACCCCGAAGCGTGGAAGTGGTGAGCGCGACGAGACTGCCGGGCGTCGCCATGATTTCGATTGACGACGATTGGTCCGCGCTCAGGCTCAAGGTTGTCGAATAGGGCAGGCCCGTTGATGGATTCGCGCCGCTCCGAGTTTATTTCCGGCGTCAAAGCTGAGCTGCCCATCACGCTCGGCGTGATTCCGTTTGGCATGATTTACGGCGTGCTGGCGCTGGGCGCGGGCCTGCCCGCCAGCGCGGCGCAGGCCATGTCGTCCATCGTCTTTGCAGGTTCCGCGCAGTTTGTGGCGGCGCAGCTTTTTGGCTCGGGCGCGCCGGGGCTGGTGATTGTCCTCACCGCGTTCGTCGTCAACTTGCGGCACGTGCTCTACAGCGCCTCGGTCGCGCCTCACCTCAAGCACCTCGACTCAAAATGGAAATGCCTGCTGGCTTACCTGCTCACCGACGAAGCGTATGCCGTCGTCATCACGCGCTACAATCGGGACGCGACCTCCTCCATCACGCCGCCAGCCCGGCACTGGTATTTCCTGGGCGCAGGACTGACGCTGTGGGCCACGTGGCAGGCCAGCACTGCCGTTGGCATTTTGCTTGGTGCGCAGATTCCTTCCAGTTGGTCGCTCGACTTTACATTGGCGCTCACGTTCATTGCCCTTGTCGTGCCGGCGCTTGACGACCGTCCGAGCGTGGCCGCCGCGCTGTCGGCGGGCGTGGTCGCCGTATGGGCCGCCGGCCTGCCCTACAAGCTAGGCTTGGTGCTCGCGGCCGTCATCGGCATCGCGATCGGATTAGCGCTGGAAACGCGGCAGACAGCCAAGAGCGAGCGGCGAGCGATGGTGTCATGAACGTGTGGCTCACCATCCTCTGCGCCGGCATCATCACCTTTGCGATTCGCCTGTCGCTCATCGCACTGATGGGTCGTGTGGCGGTATCCCCACTCGTCCAGCGAGCGCTGCGCTTTGTGCCGCCCGCGGTGCTTTCAGCCATCATCTTTCCCGAATTGCTGTGGCACAGCGGCCAGCTCCACGTGTCCCCGGTCAACACGCGGTTGCTGGCCGGAGCGCTGGCCGCGCTTGTCGCGTGGCGCACCAAGAATGTGCTGTTGACCGTCGGGGTCGGCATGGCGGCGTTGTGGATTTTGCAGGCCGTGCTGCTTCGATAGACCAGATTTGACAGTTCAATGGAATCGAAAGCATGAACCCTCTCGAACTTCATCCCTGGACCCTCGATCCGGCAGAAGCGATTCGGATTCAAACCGCTCTGCGCGAGCGCCTTGTGCTTGAGTGGGACAAGCGAACCGTGTCCACGATTGGCGGTGTAGACATTGGCCTCCAGGAAAACACAGCGCGCGCAGCCATCGTCGTGTTGAGCTATCCCGATCTCGCCCCACTCGAGGGCGTGACGGCTGATGTGCCGCTCGTCTTCCCCTACGTTCCCGGGTTGCTCGCCTTTCGCGAAGGCCCGGCCATCCTGGCCGCGTGGAAAAAACTACGGGCTCACCCCGACCTGCTCATGTTCGACGGGCAGGGCATCGCTCATCCGCGCGGCCTCGGCATCGCTTCGCAGATGGGCTTGTGGCTGGAGCGGCCCAGCATCGGCGTCGCCAAGTCGCGGCTCGCGTGCGCGTGGACATCACGCCGAGCCCGGCGCAAAGCGCGGCGATTGGGCCGAATTGCACGACGAGCGCGACCCAAAGAAAATCATCGGCGCAGTGCTGAGGACGCGAGCAAGCGTCAAGCCTGTCTACATCTCGCCCGGTCATCTGATTGACCTGCCGGCGTGCATCGAGTTCGTGTTGGCGTGCTGCGGCCCGTATCGGTTGCCGCAGCCGACCCGATGGGCTCACAAGGTGGCGGGCGGGGAGGAATTGCGAGTGCAAGTGAGCCAGTCGCGATTGTTTTGAGGGAAACCAAAAACGGGCCGGAGCCCGTTCTTATATTACGGATTGATAATCAGGTATTGCGAAGCGACCCAGCCTTCGCGGGCCTTGGGATCGCGGACTCGCTGCCACTCGATGCCCACGTCGGTCTTGACCTCGCCCAAAAGCTCGACGACGGTACCGTCGGGTAGCGAGTCAATAATGTCGCCGTTGGGCGCTGCGCGCAGCTTGAGGCCGCCCACCTCCGCCGTGCCGGTGACGACGGCGCTCTTGCGCCCCGCTGCGGGCGTATTCACGACCGGGCGCGGCGTATTCGTCGCGGGGGGGGGAGGCGGCACCGTCGGCAGGGATGACGTCGGCTGAGCTTGCGTGGCAAGCGCGCCGGGCGTGGTGCCCGCGCGCGGCGTGACCGTTCGGGTCGCTATGCGAGTCGGCGTCTGCTCGCCCGCCGGAGTGCTGCTGGCGCCGAGCAGCGCCAGGCCAAAGAACAAAAACGTTAACGCCACCATCGCCAGCCCGGCAACGCTGTTGCGTGTCGCGCGGTCATTGGATACCTGGCGCTCGGCATCGAACAGCGCCGAGCGGCCTTCGCGCCGGGCGCGAAAAACCGACGCCCAGAAATAGGCCGCGGCCACCGCGCACACCAGCGCTACCAGCCCGGCGATTCGCAAAATGACATTCCAAAACTCTTGCACAGGCCCTCCTTCGACGACGGCATTAACGGGCCGCTAACGCCCTGACTGCTTGGCCAATTCCCACAACTCGTCCAGGTCGGCCAGGCTCATCCCCTTGAGGTCGCGGGATTGCGCCCGCGCCAGCGCTTCCACGTCCCGAAAGCGCGCGACGAATTTCTCGTTGGCGGCCCGTAACGCGGCTTCCGGGTCAATCTTCATCCAGCGCGCTGTGTTGACCAGCGCAAAGAGCAAATCGCCAAACTCTTCAGTGCGCTCTTGGGGGCTAGTCGCCGCTCGGATTTCGCGCGCCTCTTCGGCCACTTTGTCCAGGATGCCATCCACGCTGGGCCAATCAAAGCCCACGCGCGAGGCGCGCTCGCTGTAGGCTTCGGCCTGGGCCAGCGCAGGCAAATCACGCGGCACGCCGTCGAGCGCCGACTTTA
This sequence comes from uncultured Anaerolineae bacterium, assembly GCA_964353405.1. GTDB lineage: Bacteria > Chloroflexota > Anaerolineae > Fen-1058 > Fen-1058 > JBGLNJ01. The sequence goes on along the minus strand of CAYGWJ010000231.1, from coordinate 8,848 downwards.
GCCCATTACCATTTTCAGCGCGCTCGCCTTGCTTGATCGTCTCCCAGTTGGCCACCACGTCTCCGACGCCGGACACTTGCACATCGCCAAACACGTGCGGGTGGCGGCGCTTGATCTTGGCGTCAATCGAGGCGATCACATCAGACATGCTGAACTCGCCTTCCTCGACGGCAATCTGGCTATGCAGCACAATCTGGAGCAGCAGGTCCCCCAGCTCCTCGCGCAGCGCATCGGCCTCCTCTGCATCCAGCGCGGCCAGCACCTCGTACGCCTCTTCGAGCAAATTGCGTCGGAGCGATTGATGCGTCTGCTCTCGATCCCACGGACAACCATCCGGCGCGCGCAGATGAGCGATAGTGTCTTGAAAAGTCTCGAACGCGCCGGGCTGCGCCAAGGGTGGAACATACAGTGCCGTCAAGTGACTCACATCGTCCCGCCCATCAAGCTCGTAAAGCGGCAGCGTCCCTACTCGCTCCTCGTCGGTGCGCGCCGCGTGCATCAGCTTGACCGGGTGATCGTCCGGGTACTGGTTCATCAGTGTGAGCTTGACCTCGGAGGCCATCTGGCGGTCGTAGAGCTGGCCGATGATGGCCGGCACATCCGGGTTAAGCGGCGGGTGATACTGTGCAGCAATGTCCATCGCGTCGGCCATTTGAAGGCCGCTGAGCGCATCCATTCCCAGGCTCACCAGGATGGGCGTGACAAAGCTGACGCCGTTAATGATGCGCACCGCAAGCCCGGCCTGCTCGGCGAGCTTGAGGATGCGCGTGACGGTGGACTCTCCGACCAGCGGATGCCCCGGCACAGCATAGACCACACCCTGAGGCCGCTGCCCCAGCCGGATGACTTGTTCCGCGATGTTGTGATAGACCTCGTCAAAGCTCTGGGCCTGATCGTAGACGTGATCAAAGCTGTGCAGGCTGAGGTGATCGGGCAGTCCTTTCACCGTGGGGTGATGCTCCGTGCGCAGATAAACCTCGTCCGCCAGCACCAGCACCGACCACGCCTCGCGCGTGATCTGCTGTGCATCACCCGGCCCCAGCCCCACAATCGTAATCGTCATGCGTCTCCCTGCCGTCAAGGGCCGCTACAGTCAAGCGACCACACACTGGATTATACCATAGAGGCTATCCAGCCAAAAGCCAAAGAGGCAAGGTGATATGCCTTGCCTCTGAGAAAACTGCCTATGCCAGGGCGCGGTGCGCCAACCCCTGGGACTTGCCAGGGGCAACCGGTTTTCGACTTAACGCTTGGTGTACTGCGGAGCCTTGCGGGCACGCTTGAGACCGGGCTTTTTGCGTTCCTTGGCGCGCGCATCACGCGTGAGGGACCCGCCGCGCCGCAACACTTCGCGGAAGATGGGGTCAACCTTGACCAGCGCGCGGGCCAGGCCCATCCGCACCGCATCGGCCTGTCCGGTGACACCGCCGCCGCCTACCTTGACGGTGATGTTGTAGCGGCCTTCGGTGCCAGTCGCCGTCATCAACTCGAGCAGGCGCCGGTAATCCTGCTCTCGCGAAAAGTATTCCTGGCCAGCCTTGTCGTTGACGACCACGTTGCCCGTGCCGCCCACGTACAGCCGCACACGTGCCGTCGAAGTCTTGCGCCGTCCAACGCCTTCATAGTATTGTTGATCTGCCATTCTTCCTCTCCCGCCTACAGTTCCAGCTTCTTGGGCTTGTGTGCCACGTGCGGGTGCTCGGTGCCCGCGTACACTTTAAGCTTCTTGAACATGGCGCGGCCCAGCCGGTTGTGCGGCAGCATCCCCTTGACGGCTGCTTTGAGCACGCGGTCCGGGTGCACGGCTAACTGGTCACGCAGATTGATTTGGCGCAGCCCGCCCGGAAAGCCAGTGTGACGATAGTATATTTTCTCGTCCATCTTGCGCCCGGTGGCCGCCACCTTTTCCGCGTTGATGACGACGACATAGTCGCCTGTGTCCATCGAAGGGCTGTAGATGACCTTGTGCTTGCCCTTCAGCACGGTGGCAATGCGCGACGCCAGGCGGCCCAGAGTTTGTCCCTCGGCATTCACGATGTACCACTCGCGCTTGATGTCGCTCGGTTTAGTTGCGTATGTCTTCACGTTTCAGTTTCCTCAGTCCCCACGGGCGGCATCCTCGTGCCACCCTACGATTCAATCAATAGCTCACGCGCGTCAGGCATAGGCCATGTGCAGGCGCCACAGACCCGGCGCGGGAGCGATCGCGCGATTCGAGCACAGCGCGGAACTCGTCCGGCGTCATGCTGCCCCGCCCCACCGCCAGCAGCGTTCCTACAATGCTGCGCATCATCCGGTAGAGAAAGCCATTGGCTTCCAGCTCCACCCGGATCAAGGGCGGCTCGGCCCTCACGTGCGCCCGCAGTATCCGTCGCACGGTCACTTGGCCCACGGTCGGATTGCCGAACGCGGCCAAGTCGTGCTCGCCTACTAGCACCGCCGCCGCCGCGTTCATGCTCGTCACGTCGAGGGGCTCGGCGACGTGCAATGCATACCTCCGCTCGAGCGGATGGCGCACAGGCGCGTTGTAGATCGTGTAAACGTACTCGCGGCTCACCGCGTTGTAACGCGGATGAAAGTCTGGAGCCGCCTCGTGCACATCCAGCACGGCAATGTCGGCTGGGAGTGTCGCGTTGAGCGCGCGTTGCAGGTCATCCACGCTATGCCGCCATTCGGCGTAAAAGGCAATCACTTGCCCGGTGGCATGAACGCCTGCGTCTGTACGCCCGCTGCCTGTGACGGTGATATCCGGCTGACCCAGCCTGGCCAGTGCCCGCTCTACCTCACCCTGAATCGTCGGTTCGTGCTCGGCGGCCTGGCGCTGAAAACCGTGGTAGCCCGTCCCGTCATACGCGACAGTCGCTCGGTACCTGGTCACTCCTCAAGCAGTCGCAGCAGCGCAATGGGAGCAGCGTCGCCCACTCGGCGACCCAGTTTGCGGACGGTCGTGTACCCGCCGGGACGCTCGGCGTACTTGGGCGCGATTTCGTCAAAGAGCTTTTTGACGATTTCGGGATCGGTCAAACGCGCGGCCACCAGGCGGCGTGCCGCGACCACTTTGGCGGAATCGCCGGATGCGTTGGCGCGCTTGGCCGTGGTGATGATCTTTTCAGCCCCGCCGCGAATGGCGTCAATTTTGGCTTCGGTCGTCGTGAGCGCGCCATAGCGGAACAGGTCGGTGATCAGGGTGCGCCGCAAAGCCAGGCGCTGTTCTTTGGTTCGGCTCAACTTCTTGCCGGCTACTCGATGTCGCATCGTCGCACGTCCTCTAGTCTTCTTCCTGGTCGCTGCCATCGGTGATCTGCACCGGCGGCATCGCGTCTTCTTTCAAAAAGTTCTTGGCGATCAACTTCTCTCGCAACTCGGACATGGACTTTTGCCCAAAGTTGCGGATGGTGAGCATTGCCTCTTCACCCCGGCCCAGCATCTCGAGCACTTCGCCCACGTTGGTGATGCCGGTACGCTTGAGCGAGTTGAACACGCGCACCGAAAGATCGAGCTGCTCGATGGGCGTCTCGTAGATCTCTTGCGAGATCGCCGAGGCCGACTGCGGAATCTCTTCCAGCTTGATCTCTTCGCTCACGCCCGAGATCAACTGGAAATGCTGAACCAGGATGCGCGCCGCTTTGCTGAGCGACTCTTGCGGGCGGAGCGTGCCATCGGTCCAGATTTCCATGATGAGCTTGTCATAGTTGGTCATCTGGCCCACGCGGGTGCGCTCGACTTCATAGTTGCACTTGCGGACCGGGCTAAAGATGGCGTCTACCGGCAGTTCGCCGATGGGCAGCCGCCCGCGCTCGTCCGCCGGGCTGTACCCACGCCCCGGCTCGACCGTGAGTTCCATCTCCAGCCGCGCCTTGTCATTGTCCACCGTGAACAGGTACAAGTCCGGGTTGATGATTTCCACTTCCGGCGGGCATTGGATATCAGCGGCGGTGACAGTACCTTCGCCCCGCACACCCAGCCGCAAGCGGACAGGCTCTTCGCCCGTCAGCTTGACCCGCAACTGCTTGAGCTGCAGGATGATTTGTGTCATATCCTCCCTCACGTGCGGGATGTCCGTGAACTCGTGATGGACATCGCTCAGACGGATGGAGGCAACTGCCGCGCCGGGCAGCGAACTAAGCAGCACACGCCGCAGCGCATTGCCCAACGTAATCCCGTAACCGCTTTCCAGCGGCCCAATAATGTAACGCCCGTAATTCTTTGAACTGGCGTCGGTTTCAATTTTGGGCAGAACCATACTCAGGCTAGCCACGTGACGCCTCCGTTTGATTTCACATAGAGTTCCATTGGCAGCGGACTAGAGCCTGCGCGAATAGTACTCGACGATCAACTGCTCGTTGAGCGAAAGGTCAATCTCTTCGCGCGAGGGCAGATGCAACACGCGGCAAGACAGCCCCGCCAGGTCTACACTCAACCACTGCCGCGTGGCCGGCTGGCCTTCCATCTCTTTCACCAGCATCTTGAAATATGGCAGGCTCCGGCTGGCGGTGCGCACGCTCACCACATCACCGCTCTTGACGAGCCGGGCGGGCGAATCCGCGCGAACGCCGTTAATGTCCAAGTGACCATGCTGAACGAGCTGACGCGCCTGGGGGCGCGACTCGGCCAGGCCCATTCGATAGACGACATTGTCCAACCGGCTTTCGAGCAGGCCCAGCAACATCGCGCCGGTCAGGCCTTTGCTCCGCTGCGCCAGCATAAAATAGCGCCGGAACTGCTTTTCGAGCACGCCATAGATGCGACGCGCCTTTTGCTTTTCACGCAACTGCACACTATAGTCGGACGAGCGGCTTCGCTTGAACTGGCTTGACTGGCCGTGCTGCCCCGGCGCGTAAGCGCGCTTTTCGATGGCGCACTTGGGCGACAGGCAACGACTGCCTTTCAGGAACAGTTTCTCGCCTTCCCGGCGACACAGTTTACACACTGGCCCTATCATACGAGCCATGCTTCCTCCTGGTTTCTTTGTTTGATCGTTCGCTAATAAGATAGTGCGCTAGTTGGAGGGTCTTGCAGTGCACCCCCTGCTCTCTCCAGCTATCGCACCAGAAAACTAGACACGACGCTTCTTGGGCGGACGGCATCCGTTGTGCGGGATGGGCGTCACATCCGTGATCGAGCGGACCTTGAGACCGGTGGCTTGCAACGTGCGGATAGCCGACTCGCGGCCGGGGCCGGGGCCTTTGACAAAAATGTCAATTTCCATCATGCCCATGTCCATCGCGGTCTTGGCCGCCGTCTGGGCTGCCATGCGGGCCGCGTAGGGTGTGCTCTTGCGGCTGCCCTTGAACCCGGATGCGCCCGCGCTGCCCCACGAGATGGCGTTCCCCTGCAAATCTGTGATGGTGACGATGGTGTTGTTAAATGTGGCGTGCACGTGTGCCTGGCCGTGCGAGACTGCTCGCTTGGCTTTCTTGGTCGTCCGCTTCACTCGCTGACTACGTCCCATGAATCCTCCTAATCGCTTATCGCCGATAGCACATCGCCTATCGCTGACGGCTTCTCACACATAGCCTGACCACACGCGCTGTGCAATAAGCGATGTGCGATACGCGATTACTTTTTCTTCGCTCCGCGCCGGCGGCCGCGCCCTGGCACGGTCTTTTTGACGCCGCGCTTGGTGCGCGCGTTGGTGCGCGTGCGCTGCCCGTGCACCGGCAGGTTGCGTCGGTGGCGCAGGCCACGGTAGCAGCCGATTTCCGTCAGCCGCTTGATATTGAGCGAGACTTCGCGGCGCAAGTCGCCTTCGACTTTGTGCTGCTTTTCGATAATTTCGCGCAGCACATTGACCTCGGCCTCGGACAGGTCCTTGATGCGCGTGTCAGGATTGACGCGCGCCTGGGCCAGAATTCTCTGACTGGTCGGCACGCCGATCCCATAAATGTAGGTCAGGCCGATTTCCACCCGCTTGTTGCGGGGCAGGTCAACACCTGCAATACGTGCCATGTTATTCCTCCACTTAGCCTTGTCGCTGCTTGTGTTTTGGATTTTCGCAAATCACACGCAGGATGCCTTTGCGCCGCACGATCTTGCACTTGGGGCATCGCTTCTTGACGGAAGCTGTTACCTTCATTTTCATCTCTCCCACCTTGCGCAGGCTCTGGCGAGCACAAGTTTCGCACACCTTCGCAAGGGTCTACAACCTGGTTAGAATTTCCGCTTCGCCATCCGTGACGGCAATCGTATGTTCAAAGTGCGCCGAAAGTGTCCCGTCCGCTGAGACGACCGTCCAGCCGTCGCTCAAAACTTTAGGCTCGCCGCTGCCGATGACGACCATCGGCTCAATCGCCAGCGTCATACCTGCCCTCAGCAGCAGGTTCGGCGGCCGCCCACGCGAATCTGAAAGCGAGTTCGGGATGTCGGGATCTTCGTGCATCTCACGGCCAATGCCGTGCCCCTGATAGCCGTGCAGCACGTCGTACCCGGCTGCGTGCGTCGTCGTCTCGACGGCGCGGATAATGTCCCACAGCCGGTTTCCGTTGCGGGCCTGGGCAATACCGGCCGCCAGCGATTGTTGCGTCACTTGCATCAACCGCTGCTGCTCCGGTGTTGGCGCACTGCCCACGCAGCAGGTCATCGCCCCGTCGCCGTGGAAGCCTTTGTAAATCGCACCCACGTCCACGCTGATGAGATCGCCCTCGTGCAGCACACGCTTGTTGCTCGGGATGCCGTGCACGACTTCGACGTTGACCGATGCGCAGATCGAAGCCGGGAAACCGTGGTATCCTTTGAACGACGGCGTTGCGCCCAGCTTGCGGATGAAGGCCTCGGCAGCGGCATCCAACTCGGCGGTTGTCACGCCAGGATGGATTCGGTCGGACATTAGCGCCAGCACCTGAGCCACAATGCGGCCCGCCTGGCGCATGAGTTCCAGCTCTCTGGACGACTTGACAACTATCGGCATTGTAAAGGTACTCGGCCCTGGTCACTGGGCCCCGGTTATTTCCGCAACGCAGCTTTCTTGGCCGGCCCCTTGGTCACAGCCTTTTTGGCCTGAGCTTTTTTCGCCGCAGCTTTCTTGACGACCTTTTTAGCCGGAGCTTTTCTGGCCACCTTACGCGCCGGCTTTAGTTTGATCGCGGCGAGCATGGCTTTGCCCACGGCATCAATATTCAGGTTGCCATCCAGCTCTTTGAGCACCTGCTTGCCGCGATAGTATTCGATCACGGGCGTCGTCTGCTCAAAGTAAATATCCAACCGTCGGGCGACCGCTGCTTCGTCGGCGTCGTCGGCGCGCTGAATCACCTGACCGCCGCACCGGTCACACACGCCATCAACCTTGGTCGGGTTGAATTGCACGTGATACACGGCCTGGCAATTCTTGCAGGTCCGGCGGCCTGTGATGCGCTTCATCAGCTCGTCGCGTTCAAGCTGGATGTACACTGCCGCCGAGATGCCCGCGCCCCACTTTTCAAGCAGCGCGTCGAGCGCTTGGGCCTGCGCCAGGTTGCGCGGAAAGCCGTCCATGATCGCGCCCTTGGCCGCGTCGGGCTGCGCAAGCCGCTCTTCGACCATGGACACCGTGACGCTATCGGGCACCAACTCGCCGCGATCCATGTACGACTTGGCGAGCTTGCCGAGCTCCGTGCCCTGGCTCAAGTGCATACGGAACAGATCGCCCGTCGCCACCTGCGGCACAGCCAGCTTGTCTTGCAGCAAGCGTGCTTGCGTGCCCTTGCCAGAGCCTTGCGCGCCAAACAGAATAAGGTATGTCCGCTTCTGTGCCATCTCGCCCCTCCTCCCCGAGAACGTAATTACTCAGCCTGTCATTGCGAGCGTCCGTGCCGCAACGAGGGGCTTGCTTTGCTTCGTTCCTCGCAACCGCAAAAGGCGCTCCTCGCAATGACCTTGCCTGAGTAGTTACCCGAGAACGGCCTCCCGCCCAGCGTGCCGCTCTACGACTAGAAGATACCTTCGTAGTGACGCATCAAGAGTTGCGCTTCAAGCTGGCGCATCGTGTCAATCACTACGCCCACCACAATCAGCAGGCCGGTGCTCATGAACGAAAAGCTCGTCGCCGCGGGCAGGATGGGCGTGACCAGGAACGGCAGAACCGCCACCAGTCCCAAGAACAGCGCGCCCACCAGCGTGATCCGGCGCATGACGCCATTGATGTATTCTTCCGTGCGCTTGCCGGGGCGAATGCCCGGGATGAACCCGCCCTGCTTTTGCAGCGAGTCGGGCAAGTTCTGTTGCTGCATCATGACGTCCGTGTAAAAATACGTAAAGCCGACCACCATCAAGAAATAGAGCAACCAATAAAAGACAGCCGTCCAATCTGCCCAGGTGCCGCGCCGACCGCCGCTGAACATGGCAATGATGGTGTGCGCGAACGTGCCATATTGCGCTGCGGCGGGCAAGAACTGGGCAATGACCGCCGGGAACGTCAGGATGGACTGGGCAAAGATCAGCGGGATCATGCCGGCCGTGTTCACGCGCAGCGGGATATGCGTGGCGCCGCCGCCGAACACTTTGCGCCCGCGCACACGCTTGCCGTACTGTACCGGGATGCGGCGCTGACCTTCTTGCATATACACGATCACGAGAATGGTTGCCGCCGTGATCACGACGAAAGCAATCAGCGCGCCGATCCGCTTGGCCGGATCAGGGTCAGACAGCACCTGCTGGATGTTCTGCGGCAGGCGTGCCACAATGCCGCCAAAGATAATCAGCGAGATGCCGTTGCCGATACCCTGCTCGTCAATCAGTTGCCCCAGCCACATGGCAAACATGGTGCCCGCTGTCATCGTGATAATAATGGTCAGCGTTGGCAAAAGCTGCGCGCCAGTGAAACCAAAGCTCGGCAGGACGGCCTGGTTGCCAGCCGTCAAGAGGCGAATCTGGC
>CAYGWJ010000230.1:0-7482 GCA_964353405.1 uncultured Anaerolineae bacterium | reverse complement strand
ACAGGCTCACGAAGGGATCCGAAGGAGCCAGGTTGGTCCAGGCGAGGGGCACGGGACGGAGTCTGCCCGCCTCGTCCCGGTAGTAGACGTGGTCTTCGCTCCAGTTGTGGCGACAGGTGACGAGGACAAAGGTCTTCCCGTACAGAGGATGAAACGGGTGCGTCACCTGAAAAGTTTCGGCCTCATCGTCCCCTGGGGGTGTAGTCGACAGGGTAGACCAAAGGAAAGATTGAACGACCCTATCGGTGGTTGCAAGACCGTATTGTCCGCACCTGTGCGCTGGAGCACATCACAACCATTGAGGATGGGCGTGTCGTCTTGAAAGAGGAACTCGACCGCTACAACAACCATCAGGTTCATTCCACCACAGGCGAGATCCCTCGCATTCGCTTCGCCAACGCTCTGACCGCTGGTAACAGTCTGTTCCGTCCCTTTGCCCTGCCCAAACCCTACACCACGCCCAAGGATGTTTTCTGTCTACGCGAGACCCGGATCGTGAACGGCTACCGACGCATTGCGTTGTTCAATCATGAGATCGAAGTACCTCATGTTCCATTGCGAGAAGAAGTCGAAATACACTTGATTCCCAACACAGCCAAGCAGGTGATGGAGGTCCGTATCTGGTGGAATTAGAAGATGGTGCATTCCATCAATCTGCCGCTGGCCGGTTTACGAGTTCACTTTTGAAGTTTGAGTGAGTTCACTTTTCAACTTTGGCTAACAGTGGCATTCCAGTAGGGGTGCTTTTCAGTTTTGGGGCGAATCTGAGATAATACGCGACAGCCCATTCTACAAGGAGATTGGCCCATGAAGCGCACCCGTGCCGAGATGAAAGCCGACTTGACAAAGCTCGCCGACGAAGTGATGGATGAGCTGCTGGATTGGACAGAAGACACACAGGGACCGACTCTAACGCAAATCGAGGAGGTCGTGCTGAAGTTGCGCCAGCGGTTGAGCGAACAGATGGCGCAAGCCGTGATTGAAACTCAAGAAGCGACCCGGCCCGTGCCTGGGCCGCAGTGTCCACAATGCGGACGCGAGATGCACTACAAGGATAAAAAATCCAACACGGTCGAGAGCCGAGTCGGGCAGTTGCCGGTGCGGCGAGGGTACTACTACTGCCAGACCTGTCGAACCGGTCTTTTTCCCCCTGGATGAGCAACTGGAAGTGTGGGACAAGCATTGGAGTGAGCAGGTGGCCAAGTACGCGGTGTGGCTGAGTGGGCTCATGGAGTTTGAGGAAGCCCAACGGGTGCTCAACCGGATTGGACACATCCCGATCTCAGACACGAGCGTGTGGCGGCGCACGGAGCGATGGGGGCCAACGTTTTCAGGCTGAGGAAACAGCCCAGCGCGCCGTCGCCACGGCCTCGCCCGCGCGGGGTGTTCCGCAGGCGGGCGAGACACGCGATCGGCCGGAGATGGGCGTTGGGATGGATGCGGCAAAAGTCTATATTCGCGGTGAAGATTGGAAGGATCTGAAAGTCGGCTGCGTGTTTGAGATTGAAGTGCGTCCGACGGTGGACCCGCCCACGGGCGAGACGCTCGACTTGGCGCACGCCGTCCGGAATAGCTACGTGGCTCATCTGGGTGGCCCCGAGCGATTCGGGGAACTGGTGTGGGCCGAAGCCCGACAACGCGGCTGGACGCGGGCCCGCGATTCGATCGCGGTGGGCGATGGCGCGCCCTGGATTTGGAACTTGGTGCAAACCCATTTCTTTGACAGCCGTCAAGTGGTGGATTGGTATCACGCCACCGAACACTTGGCCACGACGGCGAACTTGTTGAAGGGTGAAGGCACTCCCGCAGCGCATCAATGGCTCAAAGCGCAGGAGACACCTTTGTTTGAAGGTCACGCCGATCAGATTGCGACCGGCTTGCTGCAAGTTGCTCAGAAACACCCCCACCTGGCCGAGGGCTTGCGCCGCGAGGCTGGTTATTTCCGCAACAATCATGCGCGGATGCAGTATCACGAGTTGCGCGAAGAAGGCTACCCCATCGGCAGCGGCATGGTCGAAAGTGGCTGCAAACGCTTCCGGGCACGTTTCGTTGGCTCGGGGATGCGCTCAGGGCTTTCTCATAAAAATCGAACCGCTCTCCAGTGCCTGTCGCCGGCTGTCATTCTGAGCGCGAAGCGCGAAGAATCTCTAGCGCCGGGCTGAGATTCTTCGCCCCTTCGGGGCTCAGAATGACAAAACTGGGTGACGGCAGGTTTTATGAGAAAGCCGTGGAGTAAAATAGGAGTGCCAAGTTCCCTATATGGCGAAAAGCGCGGCGTCAACCTGGCCCGCCTGTGCAAGCAGACCGGCCTCGACCTGGGAGGCGCCGAGCTGCTGTTGATCGAGCTGAATCGCGCCGAGGTGTTGAGCTTTCGCGTTTGGGAAAAGGGTTATACAATCTTCAAGCAGCCACGCCTGACGCAAGCGGCGCGGCTCGACCTGAATCAACCGGCGCTGCTCGATCAAGTCAAGAACGCGCGCCGCCGGCTCCAGCAGATGATGGACGAATACCTGGAAGCGCCAGGCTGCCGGCGCGTGGCTGTCTTGCGTTACTTTGGCGAGACGCCAGGTGATGAGCAGTGTTATAAGTGCGACCGCTGCGGCTTGCCGGAAGAGGTGCCGTGGAGCAAGACGTTCGATTACGGGATGATTTTCGCCCCGATAGCGACATTGACGTGTTGGTGGAATTTGAGCCGCAAGCGCACATCGGCTTTGTGGCCTTGAGCCGCTTGCAGCGGGAACTTGCGCTCTTGCAGCGCCCGGTAGATGTGGTGCCCAGGGACGGGCTCAAGCCGCTCATTCGCGACAAGTCCTGTCCAGCGCCAAGGTACTGTATGCGGCCTGAAAAACTCTACCTGACCGGCATCATAGCTTTACCGAGTTCAAGCGCGACGTGAGCCATTAGCGGGCATGTTTCATTACGACGAAACGCCCGTGCCCCGCACAACTATAGAAGATCTTGATACCGCGCAACGAGACGCTGGCCCATGTGCCGTCAACCTGGGCTATGTCAACACGCTTGGCTCGGGCGTGCCGAGCATGATCCGCCTGATGCGCCAGCACGCGGGGCGCGAGCGGGATTTTGAGCTTGTGGAGCAACAGTTTCTCGTCCGCCTGTGGGCGCGCACGTAACGGCTTCAGCAAGAGCCAGGGACGAACAGTAGTATAATAACAGCAGCTATGAGGAGGTTCCCATGACGCTGAAAGAACTGGAACCGCAGTTGTTTGCCTTGACGCCGGCCGAAAAAGCTCAGGCCCTCAAGTTGCTGGTGCTCGACATCGCGCATACCTGGCCCGGCATTGAAAAGACGCCTGGCGTGGCGGACGGCGCTGCCTGTGTGGTGCGCACGCGCATCCCTGTGTGGGTGTTGGAAGGTTATCGCCGTCTAGGCTGGAGCGAGGCGCGCATACTGGAGAATTATCCCACGCTGCGCGCCGCCGACTTGGTCAATGCATGGGCGTATGCCGATGCTCACCCGGATGAGATCGAACAGGCGATCCGAGAGAATACGGAGGCCTGACCGGTGGCGCTCCTCTACGCAGACGAAAACTTGCCGCTGCAAGTGGTGCAGGCCCTGCGCGCTTTGGGCCACGATGTGTTGACCGCGTTGGACGCTGGCAATGCCAATCAATCTATTCCTGACGAACAGGTGCTGGCCTTTGCGACTCGTCGCCAGCGCGCGGTGCTCACGTTGAACCGGCGCGAGTTTATCGAGCTTCACACGCGGCAATCTGATCATGCGGGCATCATTGTCTGCACACAAGACGCAGATACCAGTGGGCAAGCCGAACGTATTCACGCCGCGATTGCCGGTGCAGAATCGTTACAAGGCAGCCTGATTCGTGTGAATCGCCCTCAACGATGAGCCAGCTTCGCCTGGATGTCTATAACGCGAAGTCTCCAGCTACCTCACGGTGCAGGAACTGGCGCTGCAACTCGATAGCGGCACGCCCTGAGGCGTTTCGGCTCAAGGGCGCGCCGATTGAATTCAAGACGCTGGCCGAAAAGTACCTGCTCAAAATCGCTCGGAGCCTCGGCGTACACCGTGACGAATTCCCCACCGGCAGCAGTCAAGCGCAAAAGCTCTTGCGCGAATTTCTGTCCGGGTCCACCAGCTTTCACATCCTCAAACAAAATGGAGATATACTTCACGCGGTCACAATTTGCACTTTTTTGAAGGTCTGAAAATTCAATGCGAGCAAGGACTCTAACGCTTGTTTATGCTGTGTGTTCGTTTGGCCGAGACACTCCAAGATGGCGGCTTTGAAAGAAGCAAAGTCGGGATAATAGATGGAGTACAAACATTGCTTTTTGACGAATTTCCACAGCCGTTCGATGAGATTCAAATTGGGCGAGTAGGTGGGCAAGAACAGCAATTCGATGTCAAGCTTTTTGGCTGTTTCAAGCACGAGGGAGCACTTTTGATATTTGGCGTTGTCGAGGATAAGCGTAATCGGCACCCCCAGATTGAGTTCGGCCAGTTTCACGAGGAGTTGGCATACGCTTGCGGCGTTGATATAGGTGTCATTGGTCACAGTGATCAAATCGTGGGTGATCGCATTCAGTGCTCCCAACACATTGAAGCGTTGCCGCCCGGCGGGTGCCTTGATGAACACCCGTTCAAAACACCACAAGAAACCCAGAAAAGGTGCCAGGACAAAGTGGGCCGCGTCCACAAAGAACGCGGCGCGCTTACCGGCTTTGGCTTCTTCCAAGCGCGGTTCCAACTGGTCAGTTTTGAACGCAGCCTGCTCGTCTGGATCAGCTTTAGCGGGTAGCATGCCGACTTTACGGCACTTCATACCCATCGCCTTGAGAAAGGCACGCACTTGGCTCTCCTTGCGCTCAATACCGGTCAGTTCTTTAATCTTGGCCGCCGCTTCTTTGATAGTAGCAGGAGGATGGTGGCGAAAGTAGTCCGCCAGCGTCTCGCGCTGCTCTTCCAATTCGCTCGTGGGCTGATAAAAATTCACTTCTTTCAGTTTTTCAATCCCCCCCGCTCTTGTAGTCGCGCAGGTAGTCGCACAAGGTGTGGGGGCTAATGTCGGCCAGCCGGCAAATTTCCTGATGCGGCAAGCCTTGGCTTTTCAGCCACACCGTCTCCATCTTGCGTTGAACATGCGGGTGAGGATAGTAGTAGCGTTCGAAATTCAAAGCTTGCTTTTCTTCTTCCGTGAATTCGATTTGGAGCATTGGTTCCCCCAGCCCCCATCTGTTTCAAAAGAGGTGATGGGTCAGGGGAATATGATACTCGACTTTTGCCCTTGGAAATTGCAGTTTGTGACCGCGCCGAGTATATCTATCTGCGCACACTTTCGGCCAATTGCCGACGTTGGCCGGACTGCTGGTCGCCTTGTGGGGCTTGGCCGCGCTGGCTCACTATTTACAGAGTGGCCGTCCACTCGAATGTGCATTGGCGGTCGCATGGATGGCCGTCGTCGCGGCGGCTCATCACGGCACACTCTTGTTGTTGCCCTGGGGGGTGGCAGCCATCGCCGCTCATACAGCTTTGCATGGCCGGGTGGTGATGCGGCGATTGCTGGCGCGTCTGGCGGTTTTCAGCTTGGCCTCCATCGCCGAGGTGCTCGTCGTGATCTGGCCGTTCTGGCAGTGGGGAATGAGTCAGACGATGCAGACGCCGATTGATCACCTTTCGCGTCACAACTTGCTGCTCGATCCATCGGCGGCCGCCATGTTCTTTTGGCCGGTGTACGGGCCGTTGGTGCTCTTGATACCCTGGGCAGTGCGCGCGGCGTTCCACAAGAAGCGGATGGCGCTCGGCGCATTGTTGGCTGTGATGCTTGTGCTGGGCCTGGGCGGGACAACGCCGCTGCCGCGCTGGCTCTATGGCCAACAGTGGGCCTGGCTCACCTATGATCGTTTTGCACTGTGGGCGTCCATTGCCCTGTTGCCATTTGCCGGATGGGCGATGCTCGTCGTTCAGCGCCGCTTGCGTCGCCGGGGCAAGCGAGTGCGGTTGATGGTCAGGGTCATTGCCTTTGTCGCGATGGGCGCGAGTTCGGCGACGGCGGTGATGGTCTCTACGATACGACCTACCCAGCCCAGGCCGCTGGAGATGCAACCCATCGTCACATTCCTCGCGCAAGACGATCATTCTCAATGGCGCTACCTGACGTTTGGCTTTGGCGATCAGATGGCGCGGCTGTCGCTCCTGACCGACGCGACGACGATGGATGGAAGTTATCACACGGCTCGCCAGTTGCCGGAGCTGCGGACGAGCGGCATCGGGCAAATTGATGCAGCTTTTTGGTCGCCGTCAGGCGTGGATGGACTGGATCCAATTCTCGATCAAGCCAGCACGCACGGTGTGCGATGGGGCTTTGTCAATTTGAACGCTTACGGTCCTGTTTTGATTCGACACGGCTGGCGATACCTGGCTACCTTGACCGATGGCGTCGAGGTGTGGGAGAATCCGAGCGCGGCGCCGGCACAAGACGATCCGCCGCCAGCCGTCGGTGGACTATTAACCTCGATCTCTTGGGGTACGCTTCCTTTGGCGGCGCTGGCCGTGGCAGGCGCACTGGCCTGGCTGGCAACCGGACAACGACATGGTTGACAAGACGCTCGCGCGCGCTTTGGGATTGCACCGGCTGGCAGTCGGCCTGTTGCCCGTGTCGCTGTGTTTTTGGTATTATCGGCTGATGATCCCGGCCGGTCACGCGCGCGTCTATTTCACGTACGATAGTGCGCTCTTTTTTCTGAGCGATGGGATCGCGTTCCTGGCTGTGCTCGCGTGGCTCTGCGCGCGATTGATCGGGCATCGGCCTGCTTCGGTGAGCGGACAGCCGCTCTTGCTCCTGTCGCTGTTCGCTCTGGTGACGCTTGCTTCGCTCAGTACGGTCTGGTCAATTGCGCCCATGTTTTCGTTCTACACGGCGGCGCATCTATGGTTGATGTTGGGGTTGTTCCTGTCCGTTCGCGACGAGCCGGATAGCTGGCGTATGATCGAGGTCGGTTGTGTGGCTGCTCTCGTTCTCCAGTCGTCCATCGCCGGTTGGGAATTCCTGGCCCAGTCCACCGCTTTTCTCACGCCGCTTCATCTCACCTGGCCGGGCGCGCTTGTGCCGACGATGAGCGGTCCAAGTGTAGTGCAGTTGGCTGATGGCGCGCGTTGGCTGCGCGCCTATGGCACGCTGCCTCACCCCAATATTCTGGGAGGATTTCTCCTGGCTCTGATGGCTGGCCCGCTGGCCATCTTTCTGCGCGGCAGAGTGCGCCGCTGGTGGGCACTGGGCTTGTTCGGGATCGCCACTGGTGCGTTGGTGCCGACCTTTTCACGTTCGGTCTGGTTGGGTTACCTGGCAGGTGGTGCAGTGGTTGTACTTCATCGCCGGTCGCTCGATAGGTCACGTCTGCGGTGGCTAGTGGTTTGTCAAGCTTCATTTTTCCTGTGACCAAGCTGGCAAACCCGCGTAAATACTAGCTTTTCGGGCCGTGTGCACTAGTAAAATGATCCTTGAC
>CAYGWJ010000229.1:0-10410 GCA_964353405.1 uncultured Anaerolineae bacterium | reverse complement strand
CAGCTCTGAAGAATACTGATCCGCGAAAACCCGCGTGATTGTTTGATGTCGCCATCAAATTAGTGCGAAGAATCTTGCGCGATATGCAACTTTTTTTCTGGCTCAGTAAAGACGGCCTTTTTAGCCGCAGGCCGCGAACCTTCCTGCCTGAATTGGCTTGACTTCTACAGCAAATTGGCATGAAGTTGCACATGGCATCAATTCTTCGCGCTAATCTGCCAGTAAAAGCTAGGTTTTACTTGGTTTTTCGCCTTTGAGTATTCTTCAGAGCTGATTGAGACCCAGCGCTGAAGATTACGAGGGCAGCGAGGTGTCGCTCTTCGGTGTGCAACGGGCTGGTTTGAGGCCATAGTTGGGAATGCGGCGCACGGGATGGTTGACCGGCTTGGGTGAGCCAAGCGGGCCTGGGTCGCAGAGGATGATCAATTGATGAGGTCGGCACTGGAACACAGAGGGGACGGGGTCAGGAGGTGTCCAAGCGAATCTGGAGGTGAGCGATCAACATGCGCTGAAGGTCAGCGCAGCTGAGGCGCAGGTTGCGCCAGGCTTCCAACAAGCGCCAGGCCAGATTCTTGGCCGATCCCACCCCGACGGGGAAGGCTTGGCGAAACAGGCTTCCCCGTTGGATGAGTTGGAACAGCAGATGGGCGATTTGCAACAACAGATAGAAGACCTGGCCCGAGGTCACCGTCTGACTGTAGGCGTGTTCCAGTGCATAGCCTCCGTGCTTTTGAACATTGAAGCCTTCGTTTTCGATTTTCCAGCGGAGTCGGCCTCCTTCGTTAGACAATTCAACGACCTTATGAGCCGTCACGTTGAAATTAGTCACCCACTTGAAACGCGTGGTGTGGAGTTGACCTTCCGCATCGGGTTGAGTTTCTAGGCACTCGATGACGGAAAGCGTATGTTCGACCTTGTAGGTATCGGCATAGGCGATGTGGTTGACCCAACGAAAGTCTTGCACGATTTCGGACTGGGCGCCCGTGCGGAAACGGAGGTGATTCTCTGGGGCTAAGCGAAGGAGGGCCTGGAACTCCTGGTGGATCGACGGCAGATTCCCTTCTTGCAGCACGACGAGAAACTTCCAGCGGTACTTTTCACACCGGGAGAAGGTGGGGCCGCCCGCATACAAGCCATCCAGCAACAGACACATCGGCAGACGGGGGAAGCGCTGCTTGAGCCGGTCAGCTAAGCGATAAAAAGCCTTGAGTTCACAGTCCTGTTTGGTGGGCTGCTCGCCAGGATTTTCAATGAACTCGGTCATCAAGGAGGCGACTAGCCCGGTGCGCGTGACCAACTTGGCTTCCAACACGGGATGGTAGTAGACCGGGTGACCCTGGTGGGTCATCGTCAGGCAGTGGGGACAATGCCGTTCATCGAAGACCAGCACGCCCGTGCCATCTATTACCACCAGAAAGTATTGGTCGAGCAGCCGATAGCGGTAGAGCACCTTGCTCCGAATCAAGGTCTCGGTCATCCCAGTGACAACCTCCTGCACTTCGGCCACCTCCAAACGGCGGTAGGTGGCGTTCAGCGTATCTCCGTGCGGGCAGGTCTCGGTGTCGAACAAGGCCTGAAACTTGGCTGCCGAAGGGCCATTCTGGCGCAAGAGGTGTCCCACCTGTCGGCGCGCGGCAAGGTGCAGCAAGAACATCAACACCCCGGTGGCTAACACCGAGGCCAATGGGTAAGTGATGTAGGCGGGATGGCGCGGGTCGGTCACGCCCTGGAACAATCGCCCGAACCCGCCAAAGAAATGCTGCACGGTGACCAGCAGCGCTTGGAGCAAAGCCATCTGCTCTTGGTGATCCGTGTCCAAGGACGAGTTGGGCAACACAACTGGATCAGGGGGGCAGACTACCTTTGAGTTGGCCATGAGCACACCTCCATCCAAGGACAATTGAGCGTGCTCTCAGTATACAGCCTTATTCAGGCAAACTCAAGATAGTGCGAAAGATCTTTCTGTCGGTTGGGACGAATCGTCCATTTAGCAAAGGGAATTTGTGCGAAGAAAACGTGTTCTTCGGCGCTGATTGAGACCGTTTTCACTTTGGGACGACCTCTGTCCGCGCCGCGCTGCGCGTCAGCGGAGCCGTGCCATGTTCCCGTAGATAACACGCCAGCGGCACCTGCGTCAAGTCGTACCCCGCCAGTTCGAGCGGACACTGGCCGCGTAGATGTAGCTGCACCTCTGGGCCGAAGGGCGTGAAGCGATAGGTCAACTCGAACAAGTGCATGTAACACCGCGCCGTCTCGAGGGAATCAAACCCGGCAAAGTTTGGGTAGTGCTGATCAAAGCGGTCCGCTTCGCGTCAATCGCTCCGTGGTGTTGTTGGTGAGCGGGATGAGCGGGTGGTCGTAGGCGTTGACCAAGTTGGGATAATGGCGAGCCCGGCTGTCGAACACGGGCTGCAAACGGGGTTCAGCCTGAACGAGTTTCTCGCGCGGGCCGATCAGTTCCGCATAGCGTTTCTCGACGGTGCGGCGCGTCTTGGCAGGAAAGATGCCATCCAACTGTTGACGCAGTTTGAAGATCGCCGGGTGGGTCTGTGCATAGTCGCGTCCGAAGGCGTCCTTGAATTGGCGATGCCAGAATTGCAGGGCATGGAAGACGCACTCGTGATGCAGCGCGTTGGGAAAGACCTGCGCCAACGGTTCAGTGTAATCCTGGTTCATATCGGTGACGATGACACGCGGGTGATAGCCTTTGGCGCGCAGTTCAAGCAAGAAGGTGCGTGCCGAGTCTTTACCCAGGTGGGGGAAGAGGTTGATGTGGAGCAAGTCGAGCGTCGCGCGGTAGGCGTCCTGCGTTTTTTGCCGGATGCCTTTGCGCTCGATCCCTTGTTCGCAGAGGTGACGCAGGTACTCGATGGAAGCAACTCCATCGGGGATCGGTGGTCGAGGCATCGTCTGAGGGCCAGCGGGCAGGTGCGCGTTGCAGCGCTCGGCAATGTCCAACGTGGCGCGCAGCGCATCGGGCCACTGCGCAAACAGCGCGGCCATCTCGGCGGAGGAGCGGAAATAGTATTCGGCGTTGTTGCGCAAGAGACCGTTGGCGCGCTCCAGCGGCGTGCGGTGACGGATGCAGGTCAGGACATCGTGTAGAGGTGCGTCGTCGGGAGAGAGGTAATGCACGTTGCCGGTCGCAACCTGCCGCAGTCCCAGCCTGTCTGCCAGCTTGCTCAGCCCCACGTTCAACCGGCGGTCACCACGCTCGTGATGGCGTTGTAATTCCAATAGAAACGATTGGCGGCCAAAGAGAGAGGCAAAGCGTTCGGCTGCGTGTTTGGCTTTGTCCATATCGCCGGCCAGGAGCGCGCGGGCAATCTGGCTGCGCCGGCTGCCTGACAGCGCGATCAGCCCCTGGGTGTGGTCGGCCAGCCAGCGCCAGGGCAAGGCGGCGAAACCCTTTTGCTGGTCGCGGCGGGCCAGCGTGATCAGCTTGCACAGATTGGCATAGCCTGCCTCATTCTCGGCCAGCAACGTCAGGCAGCCACCGCCGTTAGTCAGCGTCAGCTCGGCTCCGAGGATGGGCTTGATGTCGGCTTGCTGCGCAGCTTGGACGAAGCGAGGTGCGCCATACAGCGCGTCGTGATCGGTGAGCGCCAACGCGGGCATGTTCAGGTCTGCCGCGCGCTGCACCAACTCTTCGGGCGACGGCACGCCGTCCAGGAGCGAATAGTACGAGTGAGCGTGAAGCTCGACGTACACTTTACCCCCGCCGCCGGTCAAGGAACCAGCGCCCCTTGCCATCGCGAAACACGGTGAACACCACCTCGCCGTTGAGTTCGACCTGGTAGTAATCGCGCGCCACGGGTTGATCCCACCAGTTGTGCTGCTCGCGCCAGAACTCGTACACCTGGTCAACCAGGCGCGCCCAGCCGCCCCAACGCAGCCACATCGGCGTGCCGTCGGGTCTGAGTCCGACCTCGATGGAAAGCGGTAGCGGCGGCCCAATCACGCTAGCCAGGCGAATGATGGTTTCACCGAAACGCTGCTGAAGATTCCGCAGAACCTCGCGCAGTCGAGCCAGCTTGGGCTGGATGGGTTCTTCGAACAGCGCCATCTGCCGCACGCCCACATGCCATTCGCGCAGGGGATAGGCCGACAGCGTCAGGCCAGTCACGCCCGACGCAAGCTTCAGGTTGCCTAGCAACCGTCCTGCCGTGCGGCGCAACAACTGGGCGTCGCAGGACGGCGGCTTGACCGGCGCTCCCGTCGTCTGCGTTGGGGGTGCTGTATACAGCGCCACCCCTGAAGGGTGTCCTGCGCGCAAGCGCAACGCCTCATGCCCTGGCACAACCTCCTGCGGGTCGGCGGTCGAGACTGTGAGCGAGAGCGCCATCGCGTGATGGCCTGACCTGTCGAGTTCGCGAGCCAGCCGGCCAGCCAGGTGTTCCAGCACGGCCAGCACCTGCCGACGATCTATCAACGGCTCTGCCAGCGTCAGGCTGCGGCTGAGCATGGGCGGTGGCGACTCGGGCGACAGCGGGCGCGGGTCAATTCCGCGCGCCAGGTCGTGGAAAAAGCCACACTCGGCGCCGAACTGCATAACCACCGCAGCGTGAGGCAGGTCGGCAAAGCCGCCCAGCGCCGTGATGCCGAACAAGTGCAGCCGTCGCAGCAGTTCAATCGGAGATTCGGGCAAGATGGTCAGAGGAAGTGAGGCAAGGAAGCGCCGCTCGTCGCCTTTCGGCACCGCCAATACATGCCTTGTTTCCGCTGATGCCTGGTGGGCGGCTTGCAGGGCCGTGAACTTGGTCGCCGCAATGCCGACAGCCGGTGTCAGGTGCACGGCCTGATGCGCTTGCGCCACGATTTGCTCGGCGAGCGCCTGCTCAGAAGGAAAGGTGCGCGACAGCGCGCCGATCTCGATAAAGAACTCGCCCAGCGCGCCTGTCTCGACGCTGTCGGCGAAATTCGCCAGGACCGATCTGAGCGACTCGTGATGCGATTGGTAGAGTGTCTCGCGGGCAGGGAGCACGACCGCCTGTGGGCAAAGCTGTTCGACGCGGCGGCGTGAATCGCCGGGGCGAACGCCCGAGGCTTCCACATCGGGCGACGCATCCAGGACATGTTCATCCCAGGCGCGGAGCACGACGAGAGGCTGATTAGAGAGTTCAGGTTGCAATGCGGCTTCGAGGCGCGTTGGGAGATGCTTGACTCTTACGCAGGCAAAGCGCATGAGCGACCCTATGGCCTTGGCAAGGTCTCTGGTCGGCAGAGACGACCCGTGGGCAGGGTATCAGAACAACTTGATTCAAGCGCAAAAGGAGGGCACACGCTTCGGCGTCTCTGAATCGTGTGTGTTTGCGCTCGAAAGGCACGTTGTATTATAGCATATTTGTTCTATTCCGCGTGTCAGTTATGGCACTTGTTCGCCATGAGGTGCGATGAAGCGTACAAGTCGAGTTTACTGGCTGGCATTGACTGAGGCTGCTGGCGGTCTGAATAAAAGTATTGTGGATTTGCTCAGATCGTGATGTTGATTTGGATGACCAAGTATGGAAAACAAAAAGGCCCAATACTCATGGGCCTTTTGTGATCCAAGGCGACGCCGGGATTTGAACCCGGGTATGAGGGTTTTGCAGGACTTGGCTGTCTTCGTCCCATCCCCTCGTTCACTTTTACGACTATTTCAACTAAGGGTCACGTGTCCTGGCTCGTTGTCCGCCGACATGTCCCTTATTCGTCTTCCAGACCGTCAGTCAATAGACATATCTAACAAGTTGGCGAACATTTTACAGCGCTTTGAACCAACACGCAAATCCGGGACAGGAACACAGTTGCCAAGAGAATCGATTATGTGCCCGCAAAACTGTTGTCCTACGTCGTATCTCGTCTATTACCTGTTTGCCAGAATAATCGCTTTCTGCTCTTGCCGCTAGCCTGGCACTCAGCGTGGGCGTGCTTGCCCGTCTTGTGGCATCGCCAGCAGCTCAAGAGAAAGAATACGAGGAGACAGTTTGAGACAGCGGTCGAATACAATGGAATCAGGATTTGCGATTGGATGGGCAACGCAACCAACGAGCACCACAGATGCACCCAAGCGCCCGCACTCGCAGTTCGCACAACAATTGACCGACCTCGTTCGGTCGAGCAAAGAACTGCTGAACCACCAGTTCATCCCAGTAGCGCCGAGGGATCACACGCGGAGTCGGCATAGAGTGCTGTTTCTTTTTGCCATTCTGAACTTGTCCTTCGCGGTAGGCTATGCCAGGTAAAACTGTTCGTAGACTCACAGATTCTCCAGCGCGAGTTGAACTGCCTGGTTCTTGTTTTCCGGCAAAGCAATCTCGTAACCGATGGCCTTGTATCCGGTTCGCCGCCTTACATGCATTTTCGCCAGCACCGGGACTTGCCAATCCACGTAAGCGTAGATGATCACATCCTTCTGGGCCGCGTTCAACCGGTGAAGACGACACGACCGCGGCCTCGTGGCCGACCACTTGAACCAGCCCCTTGACGGCTTCCAACTGTCCATCAAAGAAATCACGCCCGTAGCGTGGCATCTTGACCCAATCCGCTGGGGACTGGATTGGAGGCATTTGTCACATCAAACACAATGTTGACCCCGGCCAGCTCATGCACCAACGTATCAAACAGCGGGCCAGTCACAACCTTTTCTGGCGTCAGCCACCCACGCGCCTTGAGATCCCCGCGCGCAATCATGCGAGCGACAATCGCCCCTGTGAAGGCAGTGGTGCGCGCCATCGAAGTGAAACCCAATACGGTGTCATAGCGATCCACCATCTCGCTCTTGTAGCGGCGCGGGCGGCCGTCTTTTTCGCCGATGGTCTCCACACGGAAGACCGTAATATCTCGCTCGCCTTCTTCCAGTTTGACGTGCGGGTACAACAGCGCATCGAGCAGTTTCTTGGGCGCGATCTGTACGCCATCCACGTCAATCGGATCTTCACGAAACAGCCCCATCTCTCTAAGTACCGTCACTTTGGCGGCATAGCCGGGCCAGCGGACCGTCTTTTGCGTGCCCACCTTGAGACCTTTTAGCGCCTCCAGGTCCAGCAGCCAGGGCATAAAGTTTTCATTCCAGGCTTCACACTCGCCCACGCCCGGATAAGTTGTGCACTCAACATTACCATAGCGTGTCGCAGGTTTCAGTTGGCCGCCCTCGACGTAGAAACCATCCCAATCTCGCAGCGGCATTTGCCTTCCGCCAAAGACAATCTTGTATCCCAGTGGCGGAGTCGGCTTTTCCGGGATGCCGCCGCATTGGATGTGCAATTCGTCCACTCGATCCAGTTTTT
Organism: uncultured Anaerolineae bacterium; assembly: GCA_964353405.1. Lineage (GTDB taxonomy): Bacteria > Chloroflexota > Anaerolineae > Fen-1058 > Fen-1058 > JBGLNJ01. Next base: position 3,142 of record CAYGWJ010000229.1, on the reverse strand, counting down.
CCGCCAGGTGGCGCGCCATGATCTCGGTCAGCCCAGGCTCCACACCACATCCGAGGATGACCAACGCTCCGGCGGATTCGACCTCGCGTTTGAGGTCAGGCACTTCCGAGTCAGGCGGCCAACTCAGGTCTACCCAAGGCACCTTGGCCGACATCGCCGCGCGGATGCCCGCACCGATGGCTTGCTTGGGGAGCGCGGCGACGATGGCATCGAAACCTGTCATCAAGCGCGCCGCCGCTGCCTGGTCATTCAAATCCAGGACGGCGGTGACAAGTTTTTCGCCACCTTTCATGCCGGAAAGCTTTTTTCTGGCAGCCTCCAACTGTGGCTGGCTCATGTCAGCAAGGGTCACTTGCGATACCTGAGGATCCGACGTGGCGTTATACGCCGCCGCCGGCCCCATGAGTCCACTGCCTACAACCAGGATTTTCATGTAATGTCCTCCTCACGAGTATTGGAGATGTTATACACTAGGACACAATCGCTGTCAAGACTGGCGCTCGATAGAGTTTCGGCTCATAGGGAGTCAGAGGTGAAATGGCCTCATTTCGCACTTGGTTTTGAGGCGGCTTCACCTCTAAACCCACATGAGCCAGAGTTTCAAAAAGTCAAAACAATCCGCGAAAGAATTTTGACAAAACAGCCAAGTGTGCTACACTTGATTTGCAGGTCCCCGCTTGCAAGGTAAAGAGGCTTCCAGCATGTCTCTGTCAGCGACAAGCGTGGACCCAATTAATGTCCCCGCCCCCATACGCCCAGGAGGAAAACTGTGAGAATCCTAGTTCTTGGCATTGGTCGGCAAGGACGCGCGGCGTTATACGACTTGGCTCGCAGCCCGGCTGTGTCTCATGTCATCGCAGCGGATAGCGACAGGACCGCGCTTGCCCTCTATGTGAAACAGCTGAACACGGACAAGATCGAGCCAATCGCGCTCGACGCCCACGACCACGACGCGCTCAACAAGGCCATGAACCGGGTTGACGCCGTCATCAATCTGCTTCCCGTTTTCTTCCAGGCCGCGATTGCGCGCATGGCCGTCGCCAACGGCATTCACGTCGTTGATACTTCTTACACTTCGCCAGAGTTGTATCCTCTCACCGAACAAGCTGCGGCCCGCGGCGTGGCAATTCTACCGGAATTTGGCTTTGATCCGGGCATGGACCTCGTTCTGGCAGGACAAGCCGTCAAGGAACTGGACGAGGTTCACGAATACCATTCCTACGGCACCGGTTTCCCTGAGCCGGAAGCCGCCAAAACGAATCCCCTGCAATACAAAATCTCGTGGAGCGCCATAGGAGTACTCATCGCCTACAAGCGCGATGGGCGCATCGTCCGCGACGGCAAGATCGTAGAAATCCCCGGCAAAGAAATGTTCGCTCCGGACAACATTCACACCGTAAAACTGGCCGGTTGGGAGACGCAAGAAGCCTACGTGAACGGGGACGTGGCGCGTTTTCTGGACAAGATGGGAATCCGGGCGACCGTCCGCAATGCAGGCCGCTACGCGACCCGGTGGCCTGGTCACTGCGCGTTCTGGTATACGATGGCGCAAATAGGCTTGTTGGACGAAGCGCCAATCACAGTCGGTGAGGCGCGCGTCGTGCCGCGCGAGCTTGTGCGCGTTCTACTGGAACAACCCCAGTTCCAGTACGCGGACCACGAACGAGACGTGGCGGTTATCCGAGTGGACATGCGTGGGATCAAGAATGGCAAGCGAAAGCGCCTGGTCTATGAAATGTGCGATCTGCGCGACCTGGAGACTGGCCTGATGGCAATGAACCGGACCGTCGGCTACACTGCTAGCATCGGCGCGCAAATGATCTTGCGAGGAGATATTGCTCAACGCGGGTTGCTCTCTCCCCTCACCGATGTCCCGATCGATCTGTTTCTACAAGAGCTGCAAGCGCGTGGCATCACCGTGAAACGTTACAAAGAGGATTGGTAAAAGAGGTCAAGATGTCTCTGTCCAGCGACAAGCACTGGACGGTTTGCCTGACGTTTGATTTTGATGCGCTCAGTGTTTGGCTGGGCAACTATTCCCCTGTCACCCCAGCAATGCTCTCCAGAGGTGAGTACGGCGCGCGCGTGGGAGTGCCTCGGATTCTGAACTTGCTTACGGTTTACAAGCTACCGGCCACCTTCTTCGTTCCCGGCCACACCGCCGAATCTTTTCCTGACACCGTCGAGGCTATCCTGGCTGCCGGGCATGAGGTTGCCCACCACGGCTATGAACATCGGGACCCTAGCACTCAGAATCCCGATGAAGAGCGGCGCAGCATGGAACGAGGAGTGCAAGTCTTGGAACGTTTTCTGGGTCACCCGCCCTTGGGCTATCGCTCACCCTCCTGGGACTATAGCCCGGCGACTCTTTCATTGCTAGTCGAGCATGGCTTCCTTTACGACTCGAGCCTCTTTGCCGATGACTTTCATCCTTACCATCCCCGATTGGGAGATCAAGTGGGAATAGAGGAGCCCTTGCAACCGGGGCAAGAGACAAGTCTGTGGGAATTTCCGGTGGACTTTAGTCTGGATGACTGGCCTCATTTCACCTTCAACTTTACTCCCTTGCGGGTGGGCCTCTCTGCCCCTTCCAAAGTCTTGGAGATCTGGGCAGGCGATTTCGATTACATGATCAAGCACGAGCAGGACGGCGTTTTCACTCTCACCATGCACCCCCAAGTGATCGGGCGCGGGCATCGGATGATGCTGTTAGAACAATTCATCCAGCACGTCCTTTCCAAGAACGTCGCCCGCTTTGCCCGGATGGGAGACGTGGCAAAAGAATTGTCGGCTCAAGAAGCTCGTTAATCTTTCTCCAATCGGATAGGAGGAAAGCATGCTCCGCTACATTCTGATGCGGCTGGCCGGGCTGATTCCTGTCTTGCTGATTCTTTCGATCATCACCTTCGTCCTCATGCACGAGGTGCCGGGCGGCCCCTGGAAATACGGTCAGCGCCCCTTTTCCGACGAGGCGCTCGCCGCGCTCAAAGCGCGTTACGGATTGGACAAGCCGCTCTGGCAGCAATATACCACCTGGCTCTCCGGCGTAGTCCAGCTCGACTTTGGTCGTTCCTTCAAGCACCCCGACGAGACTGTCGTCGGGATTATCCGCCGCACGTGGCCGATCACGATTCACCTGGGA
>CAYGWJ010000228.1:0-5480 GCA_964353405.1 uncultured Anaerolineae bacterium | reverse complement strand
CGCCGTGATGGGCCTGGTCTGGGTATCGTACGCGATCACGGCGTATCGCGGCGAGCTGGGCATCACCACCGAGATCACCGTGCTGTTGGCTTTTTTGCTGGGCGCCTTGTGCGTGTGGGGTTGGGTGGGACTGGCGGCGGCGCTCGGCGTGGCGAACCTGTTACTGTTGGCTTTGAAGAACTGGCTGCACGATTTGGCGGCGCACATTGAAGTGGCTGATGTAGAAGCCACGCTCAAGTTTGCCGTTATCACGCTCATTATCCTGCCCCTGCTGCCCAACCAGAACTATGGGCCGCCGCCATTGGATGTCCTCAATCCTTACAAAATCTGGCTCATGGTGGTCCTCATTTCGGGTCTGAACTTTGCCAGCTACATTCTGGTCAAAGTGGTGGGGCAAGAACATGGCATTGGGCTGACGGGCATTCTGGGTGGATTGGTTTCCAGCACCGCCATCACGCTGGGTTTTTCGCAGCGCAGCAAGACTGAACCGCAAGCGGCGGAGGCGCTGGCCCTGGGCATCTTGCTGGCGTGGACGGTGATGTTCTTTCGGGTATTGGCAGCGGTGGCGGTGGTGAATGTGGCCCTGGTGCGACGCCTGGGCATCGGCATCGGCCTGATGGCGCTGGTCAGCCTGGGCATTTGCGCCTGGTTGTGGTGGCGCAGCCGCACACAAGCCAGAGGCACCGTGAAATCCGGGCCCAATCCATTTGAGTTGAGTGAAGCGATCAAGTTCGGCTTGATGTTTGGTGTGATCACGTTTGTCGCCAAAGCCGCCGAAGCGTTTTTGGGCAGTGCAGGACTCTACCTGGCTGGGGCGTTAGCCGGTCTGACCGATGTGGATGCCATTTCGCTCTCGATGGCCAATCTGGCGCTGGCAAACCCGGCCAATGCGGGCCTGGCGGGACGCACCATTCTTATCGCCGTATTGTCGAACACCCTGGTCAAGAGCGGCATGATCGTCTCGATGGCCGCGCCGCAATTGCGCAACCGCATGTTGCCGTTGGTGGTGTTGGTGCTGGCCGCGGGCGGGGTAGCCGTATTTCTGGTCAGATAATGATCGAGGTTTGTAAATCATGCTTCGACTGACGATTGACGATCAACTTGTCGAGATTCCGCAAGGCTACACCCTGCTCCTAGCTGCCCGCGAGCGCGGCATCCACATCCCCACGCTGTGCTACCTCGAATCACTCGCGCCGTATGCGGCGTGCCGGTTGTGCCTGGTCGAGCTGGTGAGTGCACGAGGCAGCAAGCTCGTCGCCTCGTGCGCCTATCCGTGCGAGGAGGGGCTGGTCGTCCGCACCAACTCGCCCATGGTGCTCGACGCGCGGCGCACGGTGATTGAATTGCTGATGGCAACTGCCGGTCACTTGCCCACCGTGCAAACGCTGGCACAGGAGTATGGCGTCGAGTCGCCTTACGTGACGCTTGAGCCGAACGACTGCATCCTGTGCGGGCTGTGCGTGCGAGCGTGCAAGGAAATCGTCGGCGTGAGCGCGATCAGCCTGACGCAGCGCGGGATGGAGCGCGCCGTCAGCACGCCGTTCCAGATTTCGTCGGCGGACTGTATCGAGTGCGCCACGTGCGCGCTCGTGTGCCCGACCGGCGCGATTCACATCGAGGACATTACGCATCCGGTTCGCACGATGCACACCTGGGCCTCGTCCTACGCGCGGCGAGCGTGCCGGCTGTGCGAGGTCGAGCCGCCGGGCGAGCCGTTCCCGACGGACTACTACTCGTTGCTGGGTATTGCTCAATGAACATTGATGCTTCCGAACTGACCGGGATCTGCCGTGACCTGGTGCGCTTTCAGACGGTCAACCCGCCCGGCGATGAACTGCCGGCTGCCGAGTATGTGCTTGCGTTTTTGAGGCAATTTGGATTCGAGGGCGAGCTGGTTCCGCACGGCCCCAACCGCGCGAGCGCATTGGCGCGGCTCAAGGGCACGGGCGAGCTGCCTGCGCTTGTGTTCAATGGGCACATTGACGTGGTGCCGGTCGGCGCGGGCGAGTGGAGGCACACTCCCTTTGACGGCATAGTACAAGACGGCAAGGTCTGGGGGCGCGGCTCGGCGGACATGAAGGGCGGCGTGGCGGCGATGATGATGGCGGCCAAGGCGCTTGCCACCTCTGGCCTGAACCTTCGCGGCGATCTGGTCTTGGCAGCCACGGCCGGCGAAGAAGTGGACATGCTCGGCGCAACCGTCATCGCGGCTCGGCCTGACCTTGGCCCACTGCAAGCCGTCATTATCTCCGAGCCGACGAGCAACCGGCTGGGGCTGGCCGAGCGCGGAGTCTTTTGGATCGAGTTCACGACGCACGGCAAAACAGCGCACGGCTCGACGCCTGAGCTGGGCCGCAACGCGATCACGATGATGATGGCGCTGTTGAGCGAGTTCGAGCGGCTCGACCTTCCCTTTACGACGCATCCTGTGCTCGGCAATTTTACGCGCAGCATCAACACGATTGAGGGCGGTGTCAAGGTCAACGTCGTGCCCGACCGGTGCGTGGTCACGGTGGACATGCGCACGGTGCCGGGTCAAGACCACCCGGCGATGCTGCAACAACTGCGAAATCTTGTCGCCGATCTGAAACGCCGCAACCCTGATTTTCAAGCATCGGTCAGGCTGGTCTCAAATTTACCCGCCGTCGAAACCTCGCCCGACGAGCCTGTCGTTCAACGCTTTGCCCAGGTCGCGGCGCAGGTGATGGGCAAACCACCAGAGCCAGAGCGAGTGCGATTTGCGACCGAAGCTTGCATCTTTGTGCCCGCACTTCACGTTCCGAGCATTATCCTGGGGCCGGGGGACGCGACCCTGGCTCACCAGCCGGATGAGTTTATCGAGATTGACGCGATGGCGCTGGCGGCGCGAGTCTATGCGTCGGCAGCAGCACAACTGTTGACATGACCACGGACGGCTGACGACAGACCGCCGTTCATGATAGGTGATCGGTGGTCTGCGGTCTGTGGTCAAATGGAGCATCCATGAACGTCACTGAACTGTATGACCTCATCAACCACGAAGCGCAAGATGACGCGTCGCTGATCGCGGTGCTGGAAAGCATTCAGGCACAGTATCGCTACTTGCCGTTCGAGGCGCTGGTGCTGGCGAGCGAGCGATTGGGCGTGCCGCTTTCGCAAGCCTATAGCGTGGCGACGTTCTATCACGCTTTCAGCCTGAGGCCCAAAGGCGAGCACTGTTTGCACGTCTGCACGGGCACGGCCTGTCACGTGCGCGGCAGCCCGCAGGTGCTCGACCGCTTGCAGACCAAGCTGGGCGTCAAGCCAGGCGGCACGACGCGCCACAGGCCGTTTAAGCTCGAGACGGTCACCTGCCTGGGCGCGTGCGCGCTCGGGCCAATCGTCGTGACGGATGGCGAATACTCGGGTCAGATGACGGCGCAAAAGGTGGATGTGCTGTTGAAACACATTGCAGGTTGACAGTACGCGCCAAGTATTGTAGGGGCAGAGGCGGAATCATGAACCGATTGCAATCGGTGGCGGATTTCCAAACATGGCAGGCGCAGCTTGCCGCCGGGTGGGACGAGAGCAAGCCATGCCTGCGAGTTTGCGATGGCACCGGGTGTCGGGCTTTGGGCAGTCAAAAGGTCTTGGCAGGACTGCACGAGGAACTGAGCCAAGTTCGACTCAACACACCGATAGAGGTCGTCGGCACCGGTTGCCCTGGTTTCTGCGAATGCGGCCCGCTGATCACAATTTACCCGCAGCGCCTTTCGTATCAGAAGGTCAAGCCCGGCGATGTGCCAGAGATTGTCCGCAAGACGCTCATCGGCGGCGAGATCATCGAGCGATTGCTCTACACCGATCCACGCACCGGGCAGCACATTCACGCCGAACCTGACCTGCCGTTTTACCAGAAACAAAAGCGGCTGGTGCTCAACCTCAATGGGCGCATTGATCCGACGCGCCTGGAAGATTATGTGGCGCTGGGTGGATATGCCTCGCTGGCCAAGACGCTCGGCGGGATGGCGCCCGAACAGGTCATTGCCGAGCTCAAAGTTTCGGGATTGCGCGGGCGCGGCGGCGCGGGGTTCCCCGCCGGGCAGAAGTGGGAGATATGCCGCAAGAACGTGCAGGCGGCCGGCATTGGCTACATCGTCTGCAACGCCGACGAAGGCGACCCCGGCGCGTTCATGGATCGCTCGGTCATGGAAGGAAATCCACACAGCGTCATCGAGGGCATGATCATAGGCGCATATGCCATCGGCGTGCGCCAGGGCTATGTCTACATTCGCTCCGAGTACCCGTTGGCTGTGGAGAATCTCAAGATCGCCATCCGGCAGGCCGAACAGACCGGGCTGTTGGGCAAGAACATCCTGGGCAGCGGGTTTGACTTTTCGCTGAGCATCCGGCTGGGGGCCGGCGCGTTCGTCTGCGGCGAAGAGACGGCGTTGATGGCATCCATTGAAGGACGCATCGGAGAGCCGCGCCCGCGTCCACCTTATCCCGCCGAATCGGGCCTGTGGGGCAAGCCGACCAACATCAACAATGTCGAGACCTGGGCCAATGTCCCCATCATCATCGGTCGTGGGGGGCAGGCTTTTGCGACCATTGGCACCGAGAAATCCAAGGGCACCAAAATCTTTTCGGTCGTCGGCAAGATCAACAACACGGGCCTGGTCGAAGTGCCGATGGGCATCACGCTGCGCGAAGTGATCTATGACATCGGCGGCGGCATCCCCCAAGGCAAACGCTTCAAGGCGGCGCAACTGGGCGGACCGTCAGGCGGCTGCGTTCCCGCCGAGCACCTGGATGTGCCGATTGACTATGAATCGCTGACAGCGCTGGGCGCCATCATGGGCTCGGGCGGCATGGTCGTCACCGACGAAGATACGTGCATGGTGGATTTTGCCCGCTACTTTATGACCTTTGTGCAGGAAGAGTCGTGCGGCAAGTGCGTGCCATGCCGGGTGGGCACCAAATCCATGCTGACCGTGCTGGAGCGCATCTGCGCGGGTCAAGGCCAACCGGGCGATGTGGAATACCTGGAAAAGTTGGGCCAAGAAATCAGGCAAGCGTCGCTGTGCGGCCTGGGACAGACCGCGCCCAATCCAGTGCTTTCCACGCTGCGCTATTTCCGGGACGAATACGAAGCGCACATCCGCGACAAGACGTGCCCCGCGCATGTTTGCAAGGGTCTCATCACGTACTCGGTCATTGCCGAAAATTGCACCGGCTGTATGGTCTGTTTGCGGAATTGCCCTGGCGAAGCGATCACGGGCGGCAAGAAGCAGGTTCACGTGATTGACGAGGCGCGCTGCACGCGGTGTGGAATGTGCATGAGCGTATGCAAGTTTGAGGCGATTCTTGTTCGGTGACACGGTGACAAGGTGTCGGGGTGACAAGGTGACAGGGTGACGGGGTGACACGGTGACAAGGGGACGGGGTGGCAAGGTGACAGGGTGACACGCTGACAAGGTGACGGGGTGACACGGTGACAAGGGGACAGGGAGACAAGGGGA
>CAYGWJ010000227.1:0-25422 GCA_964353405.1 uncultured Anaerolineae bacterium | reverse complement strand
ATCGAGTTTTCTCCGTAGGAGGCAAAAAGCGATCAGCGTCTGATGGTAGCACACGGACGCTGATCACAGCCTCTCGACGCCGGGTGTCGAGCTTTCATGGCATCGGGACGCAGAGCGATTTCAGTCCCTGGGGCAGCGCATCGTAGCGATCTGTCTGCGGCGGCGTGATCAGGGGATGTTGGTTCGCTTCCATCACGGCTCGACCTTTCGGCCCCAACAGAAAGGCCACCAGCTCCTCGGCCTGCTTGGGGTGCGGCGCGTTGCTGGGGATGGTCACGCCATAGCCGATGACCTGGCCGTTGAATTCGGGCTTGACCGAAGCAAAGCGCTGAAAGTCCAATCGCACCTGCACCTGGTTATATTGTGTGGCATACTGCTCGGAGCCGAGGTTCACCGAGTCCGGCAATTTGACAAGTCTGAGCTTGTGCTGCTGAATGACGCTCTCGTATTCAAAGGCATAGTCCAGATCGCCCGATTCGAGGAGTGCAATCAACTGGATGCTGGCTCCGCGAATCACAATGTTGGAATCTGACTTGGTCTCCAAAATCTCGGGCACGTGGATGATGGCGCGCCCGTTTTCCTCTTGCTGTGTGATGGGGGTTTTGAATTGCCCCATGATCACGTCTTCCAGGATGGTCGGTTTGCCATAAGTAGTCTTGGCCAGTTGGAGTGCCATCAGGGCGCGGTATCCGGAAGCGTCAAAGCGCGGGTCGGCGATGCCCACCTTCACGTCAGACCGCGCAATGATCTTGTACCAGTTGTCGGCGTTGATCTGGTCCGCGTATTTGCTCTTGGGCGAGTAAGCCAGGCCCAGGTGATTCGTGGCAAACTTGATGTACCAGTCTGCATATGGTTTGCCCGTCTCGGGCACCTTGGACGGGTACATTAGCATTGGAATGAGCGCATCGTCGGCGGTCACCACCAGGTCAGCCAGCTCGTGAATTTCCGCAACGTGCCGGATGACCTGAATGCTGCCGTGAGCTTCCATCTGCAAGTCCACGTCAGGATGTTCAGCCTCGTAGGCTTTTTCCAGATCGTCAAACGGAATCATCAAGCTGCCGGCGATGAGCACGCGCATCGGCACTTTATTCTTCGGCCTCGATGCGCAGCCGGTGCCCGTTGCCAGCAATGTGACAATCAGCGTCAGTATGGGTAATGCAGGTTTCAACTGCATGTGCCGCTCATGTGACCGCCGACGACCGACCGCAGACCGTGGTCTGTGGTCGTCATTTGACTTCGATCTTGACGACGTCCTTGGCCCAAAAGTTGCTTTGCATGCCTGGCATCACCGCGTCGAGTTTGTCGGCGTTAAAGGCGAGCAAACAGTCGGCGCATTTACGCGCTTCGGCCAAAGTGACTTGGGCGGTGAATCCATCGGACGAAGACAAGAGCAGCTTGGTGGCACTGGACTTGACCTGGGCTTGGTCGAGCAGCGCGTTCAGCCGCACGCCCTCGTAATCCTGCATTCCTTTCTTGGGATGCTCGGCTTTGAGCTTGACCACTTGCATCGCCTTGAGCGCATCCAGCGTCAACGACTGCGGCTTGTCCACCGCGCCCGTGATGGCGAGCGCGGCGTTGCCCTTGGCAGCGGGTACTGATGTGGGGGCAGTCGTCGGCGTGGCGGCAGGTTTGGGCGTCTCGGTTGGCTTGGGCGCAGTCGCCGCTTGTATCGCCAGGCGGAGATTGATCTTGGCAATCTGGCCGACCATCTCGCTGCTCTTGAGGTCAGAGCCGACCAGCCGGAGCGGGAAATACTTGTCGTCCAGCGGATTGTTGTTCACCAGGTAGGCGACGATGATGTTCCGGTTTCGCTTGAGGCGTGCGCTGTCAAAAGTGACCGTGTAGCCGTCGGCGGCGACGACCTCGACGACATAGCCCTGGTCGGCCAGCTTGTCGTTGAACGAGCCGTCGCCGTGTTTGATCTCGTCGTCCATTCTGCCCGCCAGCAGCCACAGCGGGACGCCACTCCAGTTCTGCGCCTTGTCGTCCGTCCAAACTCCGGCGTGGCATGAAGGCGAAGAGCACGACTGGAATGTGCCGCGATCCATCTCTTCCTTGGTGACGCCATTCAGCGGCAGCTTCCATTCCTGGGCTAGCGACTTGACCGCGATTTGAGTGACCCACTTGACTGACCAGTGTCCGTCCACGACCTGGTTGTTCCTGGCGCTGACGACGACCAGCCGCAACGTGCCTTCGCTGTCTTCGGGGAGCGGCTTGCCTTCTTTTTCGTAAGCGATGACGACCTTGAGCGGATCTTTGGGTTTGATTTCGTCGCCCGTGCCAGGATCATAGGTGATAAAGTCGCCCTTTGTGACCTGGTCATAGGAAACCGTCATGGCATAGCCATCTTTGGCGACGATGCTGACCCCGGTGTTAGCGCTGAGGCCGCCGACCAGCTTGCACAGTTCTTCCACGGCAACGCCTTTGAAGCGTTCGGGGACGGTGATCTTGCCAGTGCTGCTCTTGATCCCGGCCCAGCCTTCGGTGGCCGGAAGCGCTTTGAGGTCGTCCATCGTCAGCGTCCTGTCGCCGCTGGGACCTTCCAGCTTCACGACAACCGCCGCTGCTGCCGGTTGTTGAGCTTTTGGCACAGGTGTGGCGGTGGTGGCCGGGGGCTGTGTGGGCGCAGGTGTTGCGGTCGCGCAGGCTGCGAGTAACAGAGCGAGGACGGTCAATCCGATGAGCAGGTGAGAGCGGTTCATGTTGACCTCTTGAGTGAAATGGGTACGACGCTATACCAGACTAGGATAGCGCAAAAGAAAACAATTGTCAAATGAGCCGGACTGGGGGACAGAGGTCGAGTCAGGTCTAAATGTCTGATGTGGTGAACGGCGGCACTTTGGTCGTGGACGGGAGCCGCACCGTGAACGTTGTGCCGGCGCCAGGGCGGCTGGTGACGTGAATGTTGCCGTGGTGACGAGCGATGATACCGTAACTTAGCGAAAGCCCCAGCCCCGTTCCCTGTCCGGCTGGCTTGGTGGTAAAGAACGGATCAAAGATGCGCTCCAGGTCGGCCTCTGGAATGCCCATCCCCGTATCGGCGACCGAAAAGAAACTGGAATAGCCTTCTGACCAGGTGCGCAAAGTCAGCTCGCCGCCATGGGGCATGGCCTGGCGCGCATTTTGAATCAGGTTCATCAGAACCTGGATCATCTGATTGCTATCGGCCACGGCCCAGGTCGGCTCTGGCGCGTACATCCGGTTGACGCGAATGTTGTCTTTCTCAAGTTGATATTCCACCAGACCCAGAGCTTTGTCTAGCGCGGCGCGCAGGTCAATCTGGCTGATTTCGGGTTGGGCGCGTCGAGCGAAATCCAGCAGGTCACTCACGATGCGCTTGATGCGCATCGCCTCGCGCTCGATCGAAGCCGCATAGTTCTTGACTTTGTCGTTGTCGGCGCGTTGGCCGATCAGCTCGCTCAGGCCGAGGATGGTGCCGATAGGATTATTGATCTCGTGGGCCAGGCCGGCTGTCAGTTGGCCGATGGAGGCCAGCTTTTCAGATTGAACGAGTTCGGCTTGCGCGTCCAGCAGTTCCTGGTGAGTGCGTCCCAGGTCGCCTAGTTGCGTCCGGACTTGCTCGTATATGCGGGCGTTCTCAACCGCAATCGCCAGCGCGCCCGCGACCGTCTCCACAAAGGGCCGGTCGCTGTCGGTGAAGGGGCCAGACCACTTGTTGATCAACTCTACGGCGCCGATCACTCGGTCCTGAATGATCAGCGGCTGGCACAACACGGACTGCGTCTCAAAGCCGGTGACGCGATCCACCTCCCCGAAAAAGCCCGGCTCATTCTGGACGTCATTGCTCAGAAACGAGTGGCCCGTTTGGATGACGTGACCGACAATCCCTTGGCCGAGTCGAAGCCGGAATTTCGTCAAGGCGGGCACCAGTTCGGGAGGTTGCCCCATCACATAACGGATTTCACCAGCGCCGTCCACCAACGCCAAAGAGGCTGCGTGGACCTGCATCAATACCTGGAGGCCGTTGATGGCCGATGTAGCAACGGTATGTGTGTCCAGCGAGCCACTGATGGTCCTGATCAGTTGATTGACCGAGGCCAGTTGGGCCGTCTGGCCACGAACCTGGCTGGCGAGGTCTGCGTTCAGGCGACGCAGGAGACGCGAGGCCTGGCCTTTTTCGCGGACGGCCTCGCGCAATGCCTTGCGCAGACGGGCAATCTCGGCCTGCAACTCTTCCAAAGACACGTCTCCAGTGGCTGGCCCAGTGGCTGGCCCAGTGGCTGGCGCCGAAGGGCTCGTGTCCATGCGAAACTCTATAGCGGTTTCCGATTGCGTATACGGTCAACTGGATTCGAGCCTTGAGGCGGTTCCGGCTAAAGCCTCGAATCCAGCCCGTACACTGAAAAGGAACTCGCTCTAGCAGTCTGTCGGAGGGACGTAGTTTAGCCCCTCGTGGGCGTAATAGCGACGGGCACAAGGCCCTATGCTACAAGGTCTCTCCGACAGGCTACTAGGTCCCGGTGGAGGCACGGGGAGAAGCTTTGAGACAACGCTCGACCACGGGCAAGAGTGAATGGATCGGCGAGAAGGGTTTGGTCAGGAAATCCATGGCGCCCAGGCGCATGGACGAGACCACGGCCGGGACATCCGCATAGGCCGTCATGATAATCACCGGCGTTTCATAGCCGGTTGTGCGCGCCCATTGAAGGAATTCAAACCCCGAGATGCCCGGCATCCGATTGTCAACCAGGAGCAAATCGAACGGCTGGCTCTTGATCTGTTCCATCGCTTCCGCTCCTGACTGGGCGAGCACGGCCTGGTACCCGGCTTCGGTGAGGACCTCGCTCAACATGGCTCGAAATCCAGCGTCATCTTCCAGCACCAAGATTCGGCTCATGCGTGCCTCCTGCAACAAGCTTGCTCTATTTTACCCGAAAAGTGTACTAGTTCAACCCAGTTATCGAGCGCCGACTTGCTGGCGCCGTTGCGCGGGCCGCTCGCTCTGCCATCCGCCGCAAAAAAGCTTTGGTGATCTCGGCGGCGATTGGAGCGATGACCATGAACGGCAACATCATGAACCAGTCGTTCCAGTTCAGGGGCACCGTGCCAAAGACCGGCCGCAAGAACGGGATGTACATTGTCGAAAGCAGCAGCAGGAACGAGACAGCCGTTGCATAGACCATCCACTTGTTCGAGAACAAACCGGTAGAGAACACTGAATAGTACTCAGAGCGCGACGTGTAAGCCCGCAAAAGCTCCGAACAGATCAGTGTAGCAAAAGCCACCGTTTGAGCGGCTGCCACGTTGTCCCACCCAAAGCGATTGAGGGCCAAGACGAACACGCCCAGCACGGCGAGGGTGTCGGCAATCGGGATGATGATGATGCCTAACAGCATGTCGCGGTTGATGACCGGCTCCTTGGTCGGGCGAGGTGGTCGCCTCATGATGTCCGGATCGCCTTTTTCCAATCCCAGTGCCAGCGCGGGAGCGCCGTCGGTGACGAGGTTCAGCCACAACAGTTGAATGGGCCGCAGCGGGATCGGCCAGCCTACCACCATCGAGAGGAAGATAATGAGAATCTCGCCGATGTTGCACGCAATCAGGTAGAACACAAACTTGCGGATGTTGGAATAGATGATGCGACCTTCTTCGATGGCGGCGACGATGCTGGCATAGTTGTCGTCGGTGAGCACCATGTCGGCAGTCTCTTTGGATACGTCGGTGCCGGCGATGCCCATGGCCACGCCGATGTTGGCCCGCTTGAGCGCGGGCGCGTCATTCACGCCGTCGCCCGTCATCGCCACCACGTGCCCGCGGTCTTTGAGCGCGTCCACGATCTTCATCTTGTGCGCGGGCGAGACGCGCGCGTAAGCGTCCACATGATCAACCACCTCGGCGAGCTGCTCTTTCGTCATCTGATCGAGTTCCGCGCCGGTGAGCACCTTGTCGCCCGGCTCGAGCAGCCCGATTTCGCGGGCAATCGCTTCCGCCGTGTCTTTATAGTCACCGGTCACCATGATGGTCTTGAGTCCGGCGGTTTTGGCGACGCCTATGGCCACCTTGACTTCAGGCCGCGCCGGGTCAATCATGCCCAAGAGTCCCAGGAAAACGAGGTTCACTTCGGTGTTTTCAGGCGCGAGCGTTTCGGGAACCTCGGCGAACGGACGATAGGCCACACCTAACACGCGCAATGCGTGGCGAGCCATATCCTGATTTGCGGCCAGAATCTCTTGACGCTTGGCCTCGGTCAGCGGCTGCGCCTGATCGTGTTCCAGGATCGAGTCACACTGCTGGAGCAAAATGTCCGGCGCGCCTTTAACGAAAGCAATGTAAGGAGTGGATAGGTAGACAGGTAAAAAGGTAGACAAGGTAGCTGTGCCCTTGTCTACTTGACTACTTGTTTCCCGGTCTACCCGATGAATCGTCGTCATTCGCTTGCGATCCGAGTCAAACGGAATCTCGTTGACTCGAGGCATCTGTTGGATCAGGTCCTCGCACCACAAACCGGCTTTGGCAGCGGCCACGGCCAGCGCGCCCTCGGTCGGGTCGCCGACCATGCGGTAGGTGATGCGGTCGAGTTCCTTGCCGCTGGTTTCCAGCCGGGCATCGTTGCACAGGAGCGCCCCCTGCAAGAGCAGCGAGACCGCCACATCCTGGCCCGGGTCGAATGGCTGACTGTGGTGATAGAACTGCCCGACCGGATCGTAGCCTTCGCCCGTCACCTGGAAAGGCTTGCCGCCTGCCCAGCCGCGCACCACCGTCATCTGATTTTGCGTCAGCGTGCCGGTCTTGTCGGAGCAAATGACGGTGGCGCAGCCCAGCGTCTCGACCGCTGGAAGCTTGCGGATGAGCGCATGGCGGCTCACCATGCGCTGCATCCCCAGCGCCAGGCAGATCGTCACGACGGCGGGCAGGCCTTCCGGCACCGCCGCAATGGCAAGGCTCACCGCCGTCATGAACAGATCAACGATGTCTTTCTGCTCGGCTTTCAGGTAGGCCAGCCAGCCTTCCGTGACGATGGTCACCGGGCGCGTGTCGCGGACGACGCCGAACACAAAGATAATGCCACAAATCGCCAGCGAGACGATGCCAAGCCACTTGCCCAGTTCATCCAGCTTTTGCTGCAAGGGCGTCGGCTCTTCCTCGTAAGACTGGATCATTTCGGCGATCATGCCGATTTGTGTCTGCATGCCCGTATAGGTGACGATGCCCCTGCCGCGCCCATGAGCCACCAGCGTGCTCATAAACGCCGAGTTCTTGCGGTCGCCAATTGGAATCTCTTTGTCCAGCACAACACGCGCATCCTTGTTCACCGGCACCGATTCGCCGGTCAGCGAGGCTTCTTCGATGCGAAGGTTAACGCTTTCGATGAGGCGTATATCGGCCGGGACGTAATTGCCGGCTTCGAGCAGGACAATGTCGCCTGGCACCAGCTCGCGCGCGGGAAGCGTCTGCTGCGTTCCGTCGCGGATGACCTGGGCGTTGGGCGCGGCCATCTTTTTGAGCGCGGCCAGTGCCTGCTCGGCTTTCGATTCCTGAATCACGCCCAGCACGGCGTTCAGAATGACAATGGCCATGATGGCCGAAGCGTCAATCACCTCGCCGAGAAACAGCGAGAGGATCGCCGCGAGGATGAGGATACGCACGAGAAAATCGTCAAACTGGCCGAGCAGCAACTTTAAAAAGCCGGGGTGTGGACGCTCCATCAATTCGTTAAAGCCGTGCTTTTGCTGGCGGACCCTGGCCTCCTGGGCCGTCAAGCCCAGATGAAGGTGGGTGTTCAACTGGTCAAGTGTGTGCTCAACCGAGAGGGCATGGATGTGCTGTTCGCTCATGAGGGATTCTCCTAGCCTTCCATCGCCCAGACGTGCAGCGCCTGGGGTCCGTGAACGCCGATGGTCACTGTCAGCTCGATGTCGGCGGTGCGGCTGGGGCCGGTGACAAAGACGAAATAGCTGTCGTGCTTGACCTCGGCAAACGCCTGGCGCAGGTCAGCGCGCAGAGCGGACGGGCGCACGATGGCCAGGTGAATGCGGGGCAACAGCGAAACCATACGCGGGCGTTCCGGCGATGAGCGCAGGACCAGAGTGCCCGTCTCTGGCAGCGCAGCGTCCACGCTCGTCACGCCCAGGTCGCACTCGGCCAGCGGATGTTTGTCGGCGTGCGGCGAGACGAGGTCCACGCCCAGTCCGCGCAGGAGGCCGGCCACGTCCAGCTCGGTCAGTTCTGCGGTCTCCCACAGCGTGGCCTTTTTGACCTGTTCGACTTGCACCAATTCGGCCAATGCGCTTTGAATCTGATCGCGCCGGGCCATGCGCCGTGTCCGGCCGCCCAGTTTGCCGATTTCGCCCAGCAGCATTTCGATCTCGGCGCTCGCTTCGCCGGGCGTGCGAGGCGCGACCCGGGCCGAGGATGGAACCGGCGGCGCGGGCGCGTCTATCGGGCGCAGCAAAGCCATGCGCACTTTGCCCAGGATTTCTTCACGGGCGGGATTCAGTGTGGTCATGGGTGTCATCACCTTTCAGCCGACGACGAATGCTTTCGTCGTCCGAAATAGTTAGTCCTTTGTCATTTGCCGCGCTTGCGGGCCAGGAGCCACGCGGCCAAGGCAACCACCCCAACGGCCAAGGTCCCTAGTCCAATCTTGCGCTCCATCTTGCGCCGGCGTCCCTGAGGTGTGCGGTCACGCCACCAGTCGCGCACATCTGCGCCAAAGGCTGGCATGGGTCGTGACATGGTCCAGCGATTCAGCGGCGGCGGGAGATTGGGCAGCCAGCCGTCTTTTCTCAGCGGGGCTTGAACGATCTTGAGCCATTGTGTGCTGAGTTCATACAGCCAGGGCAGGCCCAGCGTTCGACCGCCGACCTCGGCGGCAAAGCGCAGCATGGGCGATGCGGATGGGCCGCCCACCGGGTCGCCTTCGACCACGCGGTGGCGCAGGCGCACCAAGATTTCGGGAATCGGGATTTTGACCGGACAGAACTCGGTGCACGCGCCGCACAGCGACGAGGCGAACGGCAGATCGCCGGCCACCTCGGCGCCCAGCAGTTGCGGCGCGAGGATCGCGCCGATGGGGCCCGAGTAAGTCCAGCCGTAGGCGTGCCCGCCGACGTTGTTATAGACCGGGCAAACGTTGAGGCACACGCCGCAGCGGATGCACAGGAGCGTCTCGCGCGCGATTGTGTCCTGCAGGCTGCGCGTGCGGCCATTGTCGAGCAGGATGAGATGCAGTTCCTGCGGCCCGTTCTCTGCGTCCGTTCGGCGCGGGCCGGTGATGAACGAGGTGTAGGCCGTCATTTTTTGCCCCGTGGCGCTGCGTGGCAGCAGCTTGAGCAAGACGTTCAGGCTGTCCACGTCTGGCACCACCTTGTCAATCCCCACCACGGCCACGTGCAGTGGCGGGAGTGTGGTGCACATGCGCCCGTTGCCCTCATTACTCACAATGACGAGTGTGCCGGTTTCGGCCACCATGAAATTCGCGCCCGAGATGCCCATGTCGGCAGCCAGAAATTCTTGGCGCAGTTTGGCGCGGGCGATCGCGGCCAACTGGATGGGATCGGCCGGCGCGTCCACGCCCAGCTTTTCCCGAAATAAATCGGCGATGCCTTCTTTCGTCAGGTGAACGGCGGGAACGATGATGTGCGACGGCCCTACTCCGGCCAGTTGAATGATAAACTCGCCCAGGTCGGTCTCGAGTGTCTGGATGCCGGCCTCGATCATAAAGTGATTCAGGCCGATTTCTTCTGTGGCCATACTTTTGACTTTGACGGCGCGCTTGACGTTGCGCGATGCGTGGCGCGCAATGTCCAACACGATGCGCCGGGCTTCTTGCGCGTCACGCGCCCAGTGCACGTGGCCCCCGGCCTGCGTCACGCTCTCTTCCAACTGCGTCAGGTAATAGTCGAGATGCGTGATGGTGTGCAGGCGCAAGTCGTGGCCCGCCTGCCGTAGAGACTGCCACCGCTCGTCGCCCACAACCTCCACGACTGACGCGCGAGTGCCCAGAAATTTCGCGGTGGCCTTTTGCACTGAAGGTGGCACGTGAGGCGGGACGTGTTGGACGTTGGATCGAAAGTCAATGCGGGTGGGTGTCTCGCTCATGGCGCTGCTCCATTCGAGGCCAGGATTTGTATCAAGTGCATCGCTCGAACCGGTGACCCGATCTTGGCGAGTCCACCGGCAATGTTCATCAGGCAGCCTGGCTCACTCACCACGACCACTTGCGCTCCACTCGCTTCGATGTTGCGCACCTTGTTTTCCATCATGGCGCGCGAGACTTCGGGGTAGACCACGCTAAAGATGCCGCCGAACCCGCAGCACGTTTCCTCTTCGGGCAGGGGGATGAATTCGAGGCCGCGCACGGCTTGCAGCAATTGTTTGGGCTCTTGGCGCAGGCCCAGCCCGCGCAAGATGTGGCACGCCGCGTGGTAGGTGACTCGATACGGAAAGGTTGCGCCCACATCCTGCACTTGCAGCACGCGCACCAGGAACTCTGTGAATTCAAAAGTGCGCGCGGCAGCTTGTACAGCCTGTGCGTGCTCGCGCGTGCCTTGAGGAAAGAGTTCCGGATAGCGATGCCGGACAAAGTCCGCGCACGAGCCGGACGGCGCGACGATGTAGCCCTCGGTACGGCGGAAGACGCGCAGCCACTGGCGAGCCGGCTCCATCGTCTGGCTCTGAAAGCCGCTGTTATACAACGGCTGGCCGCAGCACGTCTGCCCTTCCGGCAGCTCGCACTGCACGCCCAGCCTCTCTAACAGCCGCACCATGTCTTGGAGAACAGGCGAGAAGAAATTCTCGCCCAGGCAAGTGATAAAGAGTTGAGCTTTGATCACGGTTTGCCTCTCATGCTCATCCTTGCGAGGGTTGCCTGCAGTGATTTTTGCCGGTATGGATGCCGACTCGTGGACGAACGGGTCGGGGTCATTCATGCGTCAGGCTCGGCCAGCTGTTGTAGCGGCGGGACAAGCCTCGCCCGCGCAAGCGCCATTATACTCTTTTGGCAAAACGGGCGCAACGTAGTATCATACGAAAATTCGACGAGAGCAAGCTCATCTTATGCGAGGAGACGTTCAATGAAAGCAGGTATTTTATATAACGATCGTGACATCCGTCTGGGCGATGCGCCCGACCCGCGCCTCAAGCCCGACGAGGTGTTGGTCGAGTCCGGTTTCGCCGGCATCTGCGGCACCGATGTTCACATCTATCGCGGCGAGTTTCACGAGCGAGTCAAGTTCCCCGCCATCCAGGGACACGAGTTCGGCGGCGTGATTCGACAGGTCGGCCAGGATGTGAAAGAGTTCAAGGCTGGCGACCGCGTTGTCGTTGATCCGATCATTTCTTGTCACAACTGCCCCGCGTGCCTCACAGGTCACCTCAACGCTTGCCGCACGCTCAAGCTGTTGGGCGTTGACCTCGACGGCGGGTTCGGACAATACGTCGCCGTGCCGGTCAGCCATCTCTATCGCTTGCCCGATAACGTCCCGATGGCTCACGCGCCGATGGTGGAGATGTTTGGGCTGGGGCATCACGTCTTGCAGCGCGGACAGGTGCAGCCGGGCGAGACGGTGGCGATTCTGGGCGCGGGCAAGCTGGGGCTGGCGGTGCTCGACGTGTTGTGCCACAGCGCCAGTCCCGCCCTGACGATGGTCACCGACCTCCAGCCGTTCCGCCTGGAGATGGCTCGCCGGCTCGGCGCGGCGTATACGATCAACGTCGCGCAAGAGGACCCGGTCGCACGAGTGATGGAGATTACACAGGGCGTCGGCGTGGATTGTGTGATCGAATGCGTCGGCCACTATCACGAGGTGGCCGGACGGGAAGCGCCGCTGGCGCAGGCGGTCAAGATGATCCGCACCGCCGGGCGGATTGTGACGGCGGGACTGGGCGAGCAACTCTCGGCCGTGCATTGGAAGACGCTGGTGATCAAGGAAGCGCAGATCATCGCCTCGCGCGTGACGCTGGGCGAGTTCCCGCGCGCCATTCGACTGATGGAGAAAGGCTTGCTGCACCCTGAATGGCTCATCACCCACCAGATGCCGCTCAAGGACATTACCACTGCTTTTGAAAAGGTTGACGGCGAGGACCTGAAGACGCTCAAGATCGTTTTGGATGTGCAGGCCGCCTAGCGCCGAATCGAGATTCGTCAGGGTGCGACGACCGGATTGCGCAGCACTCCGATGCCCTCGACCTCGACTTGTACCACATCGCCGGCCTTGAGCGGGCCGACGCCGGCCGGGGTGCCGGTCATGATCACGTCGCCGGGAAAGAGCGTCATTGCCGCCGTGATGTGGGCGATCAACCGGGCCGGCGTAAAGATCATGTCGCGCGTGGAGCCCATCTGCTTCATCGCGCCGTTGACGCGGCACGTGATGCCCAGGTCGCCAATGTCTTCCGGCTGGAGGTGCGTGACGATCCATGGCCCCAGGGGGCAGAACGTGTCAAAGCCTTTGGCGCGTGACCACTGCCCGTCGCTGCGCTGAAGGTCACGCGCAGTCACGTCGTTGCCGCACGTCACGCCCAGGACCACCTCCCAGGCTTTGTCTTCCGGCACGTTCTTGGCGCGCTTGCCGATCACCAACGCCAACTCGGCTTCGTGCTCCACTCGTTCAGACAGTGGCGTCAGCACGATCGGCTCGTCCGGGCCGATGACGGCGCTGGTCGCTTTGAGGAATAACAGCGGCTCTTTAGGAATGTCCGCGCCGTGCTCTTGCGCGTGCTCGGCATAGTTGCGGCCAATCGCCATGATCTTGCCCGGCTGGAGGGGGGCGAGCAGCGTCACATTTTCCAGCGGGCCGACCTCCTGGCCTTTTTGAAAGGCGCCGAATACATCACCTTCCAACGCGTAGACGACGTGGTTTTCCACCAGGCCGTAAGCCGGGCCCGCGGTGGATGGGTAACGGATGATGACCATGGGATTGCCTCTTTGATTTCGGTCTAGGACCAATACGGTTTAGTTAGCGCATTGGAGTCAAGGCTTCAGCCGGTGTTTGCCCGCCTAAAGGCTAGACTCCGGCCTTATCTAAACAGTATTGGGTCTAGGACCGGTTGATTGGATGAACCGCATACGTGGCAAGTCTAAAATGATCCATTGATTATAGCACATTCACCCACTTGCCGGTTTCGATGGACTGGGCTACCGCATCCACCACGGCTTGCACCGCCGCGCCGTCGTGAAAATCCGGCGAGACCGGGCCGCCGCTGCGGATAGCTTTAAAGAACGGGTCGGTCAGGCGGCGATAGACCTCATTGCGGTTCGCAGTCTCGTCGGGCGTCGCAAGGTCTGCGCTCAATTCCTTGGGCAGGCGCACCGGGCGAAGGCCGTAGGTGCCCGTTCGCCCGGCGTAAAGGCGGCCTTCCCATGTCTGGTCATAGCCCGGCTCGGCTTCATAGATCAGCGAGCCTTCGGTCCCGGCCAGCTCGATGCGCTGATAGTTGCCGCGTCCTGCCATCAACTGGTTGGGCTGAAAGGTCGCTTGCGCGCCACAGTCCAGTTGTGCCAGGAAAGCCGTCGCGTCGTCGGCATCGGCCACGCCGCCAGGACGCTCGCGGAAGGCAGTCTGCCATTGGCCCACCACCCGTGTATAGTCGCCCAGCCACCAGCGCACCAGGTCAATCAAGTGTGTGCCAACGTCGCCCAACGCTCCCACGCCGGCCTGGGCGCGCACGTTGCGCCAGGCCAGTGGCCTGTTCGGGTCGAGGTGCGACGCGGACAAGTACATGGCGTTAACGTAGAGGGGCCGGCCCAGAAAGCCTTCGCCGACGAGGCGCTTGACGTGCGCGGCGGCGGCCACGGCGCGGTGCGTGAAAAACGTCAGCGTCTTGACGTTCGCCGCATCGGCGCGGGCGGCCAGCTCGCGGGCCAGAGTCGCGTTCAGCGCCAGTGGCTTTTCGCAGATGACGTGCATGCCCAGGTCAAGGGCGGCCATGGCTTGAGGGTGATGCAGGACGTTGGGCGTCACGATCACCAGCACATCCAGCCCGGCGCGCGCTACAAGCCTGCGCCAATCGCCAAAGGTCTGACGCACGTTGTACTTGGCTGCCATCGCTTCGAGCCGTTCAGGGTTGCGCCCGCACAATGCCACCACGTCTACGTCAGGCCGAGCTTGCAGGCCGGGCAAGTGTTCCCGGTCGGCCCACCCACTTGTGCCGATCACTCCGACGCGAAGTTTTTCGGTGCTCATCTCCGCTCCTTTTTGAAGCCGAAGGACGAATGACCGGGTCGCTTCACCGTATCATCTCGATCACACGATCCGATGCGACGCGATACGTTCGCCCGCACTCGCACACAAGCGAGGCGTCACGGCGCGTCAGGCGTTGCCGGCAGTGAGGACAGCGCAGAATCTCGGCTGTGGATCTGTCTTCAAGCCTGATGGCGCGCCCGGGCCGGATCGCCCAAACCAAATTATACTCGACTTGCCACGTCTGTGTTTGGATTTGTTCCAGTCCAAAGGAAGCCAGCAGTGCTTCAAAGGCCGGCGGGTTTTGTGTGTGGCCGGGGAGGAATCTGGCCCACGGTCCCACACGATTGGTCACCAGCAGCACGCCGCCGGGCTGCAACACGCGGACGATTTCGCCCAGCGCCTTGGCCGTGTCTGGCATGAACTCGAGCGCTTCCAGGCACGTCACGGCGTCAAAGGTGTTGTCGTCGAACGGCAGGCGGGTGGCATTTTTCCAGATGAGTGTGAGCCGATCCGTGGCGTTGAGCGCGGCCTGCGCCAGCATGGCGCGCGAGCTATCTAATCCGATGATGTGGCCGGCCAAGTTCGGCTGTGCCAACAGCGTGCGCGGCAAACGTCCAGTGCCCGTCGCCACGTCCAGCACGAGTGGATGACGCACGTGGGACAAAGCCTGGGCCAGCGGCTCGCCGATGAACCATTCTTCGTAGGCCGGGTCGAATTGCTTGATGCGGTCATACCGCCGAGCGACGAGATCGTAAAGGCTGGCCACCGCGCGCGGCCCCAGGTGAGCGCCTTCGGCGAGCACGAGTTCCCAGTAAGCAAGAGCTGCCAAGAGCGCGACGGCGGCGAGGACAAGCGCCAGGTGTACCATCGGGGGAATAGGCGCTCTACGAGAGCGCGAGGGCGGCCAGAAGCATCCCCAGCATCAGCCATGCCTGCGTGCTGCGGACGAACCAGACGCCGGTTGCCGCTGTAGCTGCCCGACGCATCGTCGGTTCCAGCAGCAATTGGGGAAGGACGATGAAAAATACCGCCAACGCGGCCACCGGCTGGCGCATCAACATCAGCAGCGTGGCCACTGCGAACTGGGCCGTATTCCACACCGTGGCTCTTTTCCCGCCCTCGATGAGTGCGAGGCCCGCGCCATAAGCAGCGGTAAAAGCGGCGGCGACCAGCGCCGATGTCACGGTCGTCACCGGGGCCACGGTCGGGGGCGCAAAGACGACGTACGCCGCCAACCATACCAGGCCGATTTCGAGCGTGGCTTTGAGTGCGGGGAGGGGGCGACCGGTTCCGCGTCCAATGATAACGCCCAACTGCACAACTGCGGCGGCGGCGGCGGACAGTGCCAGCATGGGCCAGCCCAGCACCGCCGAGAGCGCCGCGCCCAACGCGATACACAGGACAATCGTGGACGCCGTACGGCCGATGGCGGGGCGTAGATGCTCCCGCCACCACTCGACCGTGTGCGAATACCAGCGCAGCGCGCGGTCGCCGGGCGTGTTGGGCTGCGTGTAGGGCAGGGCGGGGGCGGGAGCCGCAGCGGACTTGCCCCATTCCTTGGCGGGCGTGGCCCAATCGGTTTCGGCGGCGGCGGCCCACAACGTGGCCCACGCGCCTTCGACCAGGAAAAACAACAGCACGACCTGCAATACCGAGGTGGTGTTCCACTTCCATCCACTGGAAGCGATGATGCCGCAGACGAGGGCCCAGATGGGGCCGAGCCACAGGCCTGACCCACGCAGCGTCACGTCCAGGCGGATGATCTGTCCGATTTCGGGGGTGTCTTTCATGGCGGCAAGATTGTACCACAGGCTAGCCAGTTGCCAAAATGGCCGGGCAGGTGTAAAATTTCACCTGGCTGTCCCCCACAGCCGGAGGCCGATGCGACGCATACAATTGCTCATCACGATTGCGCTGGTTGCCGCGGCGCTCATTGGGACTTTGAGCGTCCAGGCGCAGGCGCCCGCCAGCCAGTACTTTCCTCAGACCGGCCACACGGTTCAGGGTGATTTCCTGCGCTTTTTCAGCACTCGCGGTGGGCTGGAAATCTTTGGCTACCCGCTGACCGAAGTCTTTATCGAGAACGGGCGGCAGGCGCAATATTTCCAAAAGGCGCGGATGGAAGCTCACCCGGAAAACCCCGACCCGCGCAAGGTCGAGCTGGGCCGGCTGGGAACGGAGCTGGGCTATGCCATGCCGTCAATTCCTGCCGCCGAGATACCTCCTGCCAACGACCCGAATCGCCGTTACTATTCCGAAACCGGTCACACCCTGGTCTACGCGTTCCTGAATTATTTCGATGCGCACGGCGGGCTGGAAATATTGGGCTATCCCATCACAGAGTTCAAGCTGGAAAACGGGCGATTTGTTCAGTACTTGCAGCGGGCGCGCATGGAATGGCATCCCGAGCTGCCGTCCGACCAGCGCGTGCAGTTGGGCAGGCTGGGCGAGATTTACGCGACGACGCGGTTGGATCCCTCATTCCTTCAACCCATCGCGTCGACGATAGCTCCGGATGTCCCGCAGATCACGTCGCTGCGCGCGACGGCTTCATTGCGCTATGCCATCACCGGGCCAAGTGGACAGCAGACCTTGCACGTCTATGTGCTCGATCAGCGTGGCAAGCCTGTGCAGGGTGCGGCGTCGGTAGCCGTTGTGCGCTTTTCCTCTGGCGACCGGAGCGAGCCGCTTCCGCCGACCGATGCCAACGGTCACTCACAGATGTCGTTCGACCTGGGCCAACTCTATCCCGGCCAGTCTGTTGTCGTCCAGGTCAAGGCCTTGTGGGCGGCGTTGGTCACGGAAACGCAGACTTCGTTCTTTGTATGGTGGTAGCTTGGCGCGCCACTGGGCAAACAAAAACGCCCGTCGAGGCAGTCCCTCGCGGGCGTTTTGGTTTGGATTTTTTCTTGCGGCCTGTGCCGGGTCACTTTTTGTCTTGCGCCGGCGCGGCTTGCTGCGATTCTTCCTCGTCCGAATCTTCCCAGCCGATGATCCACACGCACAGCCCGGCCAACCCGATGGTGGCAAGGACCAGGGCGAGCGTCTGCGTGGGCAGCAGTCCCACGTCCTTAGCCGACCACAGCAACATGATGACCATGCCAATCGCCAGCACAGCCCAGGCTACAAGCTTGGGATGTTTGTTGTAAAACTCGACGATACTTGCCATTCGATGACTCCTCGACATGTGAAAGTGAGCAACGCTCACGTGTCACGTGTCACGCATTACACTAGATGGGCCGCGTGACCAGCTCCTCGCGCAGTCGCTTGGCCATCACAAAGCGGTCTGCCCCGCCAAACTCTTCCGCCGAAACGCGCCAGGCGGGCGGCCAGGCGTTCATCTCCTGCTCCTGGTAGCCGCAGCTCTGGTACAGCTCGTAGGCCGCCGGCGCAGCATCCACGTGGACGAATAACAACACCACTTCGCAGTTGAGGCGGTCAGCTTCGGATTCGACATTGTCCAGCAGGGCCTTGCTGGCCACAGACCGGAATGACGGCGGATGCACAATGAACTCTTCAACGCGCGCGACGAGGTTCTCTACGCGCATGCCGGCCAGGCCGACGATGCGCGTTGTCTGCGCCAGGAAAAAGCCTTTGGCCCCCAGGCGCTCCTGCACCTGCGCGCGGTCCGCGGTGATGCGCCCGCGCGTCGCGTCGGAAAGAAAACTGGCGATGGCCGTGGCGTCCGTGAGCTTGGCTCGCCTGACTTTGATTTCGGGTCCGGGTGTTTCGTCCATATCTGCCCTCTGGCCTGTGGCTGATAGCGGATGACCAATGGGACTGATTGAAACACAGAATGGGCCGGATGTCAAATTTGAGACACTGGTGACTACCCACAACTACGTGGAATCCTCAACTTGTTGAGGCAGTGGCCCGAACAAGTTCGGGAGTCCGATAAGATGTGGGTAATAACCAGTGAGACAGGGTGACGCGCGAGCGGACCGGGTGACAAGTAAAATCACACACGGGCCGCAGTGATTGCTGCCCAATGACGTTTGATCTGTTCGCGCAGGTCGGCCAGCGTCCCGTCGTTTTCGATGAGAACGTCGGCCAGCGCGGCTTTATCCGATTGCGGCGGCTGGGCCTCGATCCGTAACCGCGCGTCCACTTCAGTCAGGCCGCGCGTGCGCATCAGCCGTTCAAGCTGCGCTTTTGGCCCGGACGTGACCACCCACAACGCGTTGCAGCGCCTGGACAGCCCTGCCTCAATGAGCTTGATCGCCTCAATCACAACCACGGTGTTCTCATGGGATACTTGTTCAATACCAGATATTTGCGCTTCGATGGCCCGGCCTGCTGCGGGATGCACGATGGATTCCAGCCGGCGCAGCGCCTCGGGATCGGAGAACACCCATGCGCCAAGTCTGGCCCGGTCAATCTCGCCATCGGGGCGCAGGATTCCCGCGCCGAACTCGGCGACGATGGCGGCATACACCCGCGTGCCTTGGCGTTGCAGGTCGCGCACAAGCTCGTCGGCGTCAATGACGCGCGCGCCCAGTTCGCCCAGCATCCGCCCGACGAGGCTTTTGCCGGTGGCAATGTTGCCGGTGAGGCCGATCAGGTAAATCATCCCGCGGCCTCGGACCACTCGGCCATCCGCTCGTACAGTTGACCTTCGACCTCGGCGTACTCGCGGCCCAGCTCGTGGACACGCGCCACGGCGCCGCTCACGCCGGCGATTTCCAATTCGCGCGAGAGCTCTTGGAGCCGGGCTTCCAACGTGGCGATGCTGGCTTCGATCTCGGCTACTTGCTTTTCCCTGGCGCGTTCGGCTTTGCGCTTCAATTCCTGCGCGCGCTTTTCTTTTTCCTGCCGGTCCTTGTCTTTATCGCTAGGCCGCCTGGCCTCTTTTTCGGCCTGTTTCTCTCGCTCGGCGCTCCTGGCTCGACTCTCTACGTACTGCGTGTACCCGCCCTCGTGAATCTCCAACTGCTGATCCTTGATCACCCACAGATGGGTGGCCAGGCGATCCACCAGGTAGCGGTCGTGGCTGACGAGCAAGACAGTTCCGTTGAAATCCGTCAGCACGTCCTGCAGCACTTCTTGCGACTGCAGGTCAAGGTGATTGGTCGGCTCGTCGAGCAGCAAAAAGTTGGCGCCCTGCAGCGTGAGCACAGCCAGCGCCACACGGCTGCGCTCGCCGCCGGACAGCAGGCTGACCGGCTTGAACACATCGTCGCCTGAGAACAGATAGCGCCCCAGCAGTCCGCGCGCTTTTTCGATGGGCAGGTTTTGCGCGTCCAGGATGGTATCCAGGATGGCGCGGTCTGGTCGCAGGCCATCGTGCATTTGCGAAAGGTGGCCGGGCTTGACCGACCCGCCCAGCCACACCTCACCTTTCAGCGGCGGCAGTTGCCCCAGGACGGTTCTGAGAAAGGTCGTCTTACCCGCGCCGTTCGGGCCCCAGAGCGCCACGCGCTGTCGTCGCCGCAGTTCCAGTTCTTCCACCACAAGCAGCGGCTCGTCGCCGGGGTAACCGATCACCAGATCGCGCGCGGCCAGCACAATGTCGCCGCTGCGCAGAGCCGCCTGCAGATTGACCTTGAGCGTCTTGCGCTGCGCGTCGCGCGGCCGCTCGAGGCGCTCGACGCGTTCCAAACGCTTGAGGCGTCCCTGGGCCTGGCGCGTGTTTTGACCCGCCATATTGCGGCGGATAAACTCTTCCTCTTTGGCGATGACCTCCATCTGCCGCTCGTACTCGAGCTGCTGGCGCTCCATCCGCTCGGTGCGGACGGCGGCATAGTGAGTATAGTTGCCCGGGTACACCTCCAGCTTGCCGGCGCTCAACTCCCAGACGGTCCGCGCCACGGCATCCAAAAAGTACCGGTCGTGCGCCACCACGACGACGGCGCCGGGAAAATCGGACAGCGCGCCTTCGAGCCACTCGACGGCTTCAATGTCCAGGTGATTGGTCGGTTCGTCCAGGAGCAGCAGGCGCGGCTCTTGCAGCATCAGCCTGGCCAGGAGCGCGCGCGTCTTTTGCCCGCCGGAGAGTTGATTGACCGGTCGGGAAAAATCTTCCAGGGCAAAGCCCACACCGGAAAGCGTCTGACGGATGCGGTTCTCGTACGTATAGCCGCCCGCGTGATCAAACTTGTCCGAGAGCGCGCCGTAACGTTCGAGCGCCGCATCCCGCGCCGCATCGCGCTGATGCAGGTCGGCCATCGTCTCTTCCAGGCGACGCAGCTCGGCCGCCTGCGTTTGCAGGTCGGCGAACACGGTGAGCATCTCGTCAAAGAGGGAGCGCTCACTGTCGAGCTGCTCGTCGGCTTGCTGCGGCAGAAAGCCGATGGTCAGCCCGCGCATCCGGTGCACCTGGCCGGTGGTCGGCTCTTCCAGCCCGCCCAGGATGCGCAACAGCGTGGTCTTGCCGGTGCCGTTGGGACCGACGAGCGCCACGCGCCCGCCGTGCGGCACAGCGCACGAGGCGCCGGCAAAGACATCTTGCGCGCCGAAGGATTTGGAGAGACGGGTTGCGGAAAGGATTGGCATAGATCAGGTCGCCGCGCCAGGCGGAGCGCCCCTTGAATAGAGTGACTATTCCCCAAACATTTCGCCGACCGACTCGCCCTCGTGCACGCGCCGGATGACTTCGCCCAACAGCGAGCCGACCGAGAGCACCGTCAGATTGGGCAGGCGCTCTCGTATAGCCTGTGAGATGGGCACCGTATCCGTGCAGACCATCTCACGAATCGGCAGCGCACGCAGCAGCTCGATCGAGTCGGGCGAGAACGCCGCGTGAGTAAAGCTAAAATAGATGTCGGCGGCTCCGTGGTTCTTGAGCATCTCTACCGCTTCGGCGGCTGAGCGCCCCGTGTTCACTTCATCGTCCACCAACAGCACATTCTTGTCCGCCACATCGCCGATGACGGTCAGCGCGTGCACGGAAGAATCTCGGCTGTCGCGCCGCTTTTCAATGAACGCCATCGGAACGCCAAGCTTTTGCGCCCAGTTGCGGCCCTTTTTAGCAAAGCCCAGATCCACGGCCGAGACAACGGCGTTGGCAAGCTGCTTGGAAAAAAAGTAGTCGGTCAGGAGATGGAACGCCGTCAACTCATCGCCGGGGATGCCAAAAAAACCCTGGATTTGCCCGGCGTGCAAATCCACCAGCATGTAACGGTCGGCCCCGGCCACGGTGATGAGATCGGCGATCAGCCGCGCAGAGATGGGCACGCGCGGCTGATCCTTCTTGTCGCTGCGGGCATAGGCAAAGTACGGGATCACGGCGGTGATGCGCCCGGCGCTGGCCCGCTTGACGGTGTCCAGCAGCAGGAGCAATTCCATGATGTTATAGTTCACGGGCGAGGACGTCGTCTGGATGATGAACACGTCCTGCCCGCGCACGCTGGTCTGCAGACGAACGAAAATGTTTTCGTTGGAGAACGTGACAATCTCACGCGGGCTGAGCGGCACGTGCAAATAACCGCTGATCTTGTCAGCCAGCTCCAGGCTGCCTGTGCCGCTAAAGATCTCAATGTCGCCATACATGCGCGGTTGCGCCATGCTTGCCTCCCAGGCCCCAGGGTTACTTGCCAAACCCGGGGGGTCTATCGGACGCCATTCGCCAGGTGTGCGGTGTCGTTGAGCTTGAACAATCGGACCCGCCGCTCGCTCACTTTGACGACAGACAGCGAGGTGTTGTCGAATTGGAACGGCAGCGAGCGGTGAACGGGCATCTCTAACAGGTGAGCCAGGTACACTCCCAAGGTCCCGCCGTGGCTGACGACGGCGACGGTTTGGTCCAGGTGATGGGTCACGATGTCGCACATCACGGCCACGGCGCGCTTGGCAAAGGCGTCACGGTCTTCGCCGCCGGGCGGCGGCACCCATTCCAGGCTGGTCCGTCGGGCGGCGAGCCACGCTGGAAACTGGCGCTCGATCTCGTCGCCCGTCAGCCCGGCCAGCAGCCCGACGTCGTTCTCCTTCAAACGGTCATCGGTCTGAACAGCCAGCTCCAACGCCAGTCCGACCGCCTCGGCGGTCTGGCGCGCGCGCAGCAGCGGGCTGCTGTAGAGGGCGCTGATGCCGTGTTCTTCGGCTGCCAATCGCAGGGCCAGCCTGCGCGCCTGCTCGTGCCCCGTTTCGTCCAGCGGCGGGTCGGCCCAGCCCTGGATGCGGCCCTCGGCATTCCAGGTGGATTGGCCGTGCCGCACAAGAAAGAGTCTGGTCATGGTGTCTCGAACTCTTTAGTGTCGGGATTGTAAGAATAGACGGACGGCCCGTGCAGGTCAAAGAGCCAGCCGTGCAGCTCGAGCCGATTCTGCTTTAACGCTTTGTAAACGGCCGGGTAACCGGCGGCGTGCTCCAACTGCAAGATGACATTTTGCTCGACGATGGCGCGATGGCGCCTGGCCGGCTCGGCGCCGCGCCGGTCCACGTGGGTCTGCGCCTCTCGCGCAAACCTGATCCATGCCGCCAGCGACGGCTCGGCGAGCGCATCCAGGTGACCGTCGAGCGCCCGGAGGCCGCCACAGTCCGTGTGGCCGCAAACGACGATGTGCTTTACCTTGAGGTGGTTGACGGCGTACTCGAGTGCTGCGCCGGTGCTTTCGTGCGCGGTCCCGAACGGCGGGATGATGTTGGCAATGTTCCGCAGCACGAACAGCTCGCCGGGCCGGGCGCCGGTAAGCATCTCGGGAATAACGCGGCTGTCGGAACAGCCGACGAACATCACCTGTGGCCTCTGCCCCTGGCGAGCCAGTTGACCGAGCAACTCGCCTTGTTTTTCGAACAAATCGGCGCGCAGGGTGTGCGATTGTTGAAGCAATGTATCGGGAGCCATGTGCGCCTCCAGCTTATTGAATCTCGAACCCTTGAATGCCCTGGATGTGCGAAAGCCTCGAGATGAGCTTGTCCGTACTCTCCTAGGGGCGCGGCGCCAGCAGCGTTTCCGCCGCCGTGTAGGGATCAAGCTCGCGCGCCGCAATGCGACCGACCATGCCGTCCATATCGGCGGGCGCAAGGCCCTGCATCAAGCGGCGCAGCAGCGTCTCGCGCAGAATCGCTTCCAGCTCCGCCGCGATGCGTCCACGCCGGCGCGTCGCGCCTTCGCCGCTTTCGGCCAGGTGCGCCTGGTGGCAAGCGATGGCCTCGACCACCTCTGCGATGCCTTTGCCTTCCAGCGCCACGGTCTGCAAGATGGGCGGCCTCCAGGCTGGGGCAGAATCTGGATTCGGCCCGGTAGGGTTCGGCCCGGCAGGGTTAGGCACGCCCACCGTCAGCGTGACGCCGTGATGCGCAACGGTGCGCGGCGCGGCGCCCAGGTCAAGCATGGCCTGCAGCGTGCGGACAGTGTTGGTCGCGCCTTCGCGATCGGCCTTGTTCACCACCAGCACATCGGCGATTTCCAAAATGCCGGCCTTGAGGGCCTGCACCTCGTCGCCCAGTCCCGGCGCTTCGACGACGAGCGTTGTATCGGCGGCGCGGGCAATGTCCACTTCCGATTGTCCCGCGCCCACTGTCTCGATGAGAACCACCTGGTAGCCTGCCGCGTCCAGAATTTGCGCCACGGCGGCGGTGGCGCGGGCCAGCCCGCCCAAACTGCCGCGCGTCGCCATCGAGCGGATGAACACACCTGAATCGCCCGCCAGGTCGCGCATGCGGATGCGGTCGCCCAGGATCGCGCCGCCCGTGAACGGGCTGGTCGGGTCAACCGCGACGATGCCGACCGTCTGCCCGGCGTGGCGATACACTTTGGCCAGCTCGGAAACGAGCGTAGACTTGCCGGTGCCGGGCGAGCCGGTGACGCCGACGACGCGCGCGCGCCCGGTGCGCGGGTAAATCGCCGCCAGCGTCTGCGCCGCCAGCGCGCCATCGTTTTCCACTTGGCTGATGAGCCGCGCCAGCGCGCGCCGGTTTCCGGCCAGGGCTTGGTCAACGAGCTGCATAGTTCGAGGTAGACAAGTAGCCAAGTAGACAAGGGAACACGGTCACCCTGTCACCTTGTCACCTTGTCACCCTGTCTCCTTGTCTGTTTTCCACCGCTTGCCGGATGAAACGAACCACGTCATCCGTGTTCGCGCCGGGGCCAAACACGCCGCAGATGCCTTGTGCCTTGAGCACGAGAATGTCTTCGTCGGGGATGATGCCGCCGGCGAACACCAGCACGTCGTCCAGGTGATTGGCCTTGAGCAGCTCCACGATGCGCGGCAGCAGCGTCATGTGCGCGCCCGAAAGAATCGAAAGCACGACGGCGTCCACGTCTTCTTGCAGCGCGGACTCGACAATCATCTCCGGCGTCTGGCGCAGGCCGGTATAGATGACTTCCATGCCGGCATCGCGCAGCGCACGCGCAATGACCTTGGCGCCCCGGTCGTGCCCATCCAGCCCCGGCTTGGCGATGACAATGCGGATTTTCTTGTCCATGCGTCCCTCGCTGAAAGAATGCGGTGTAAAATTCGAGCTTGGCGATTATACCCTAAAGTGTAGGCAATTCAAAGCAGGGAGAAAATGGTACCGGAGCAAGAATGCACGTGGGAACACCAAGCCCGGAGGACGGGTTCAAGCGCTGATCTTGACCCAGATCTCGGCGCGGGCTGCCTCGACCGGCTATGAAGTGATATTGTTGCGCAATTGTAGGGGCGACTCTTGTGGTCGCCTGCGCAGGGCAACCACAAGGGTTGCCCCTACGGTACCATCACATTTCAATCAAGGCGTGTCGGCTCAAATGCCCAGAGCCTGCTCAATCAGGACGAGATGATCTCGCCGATGCTGGGCGCGGTTCAGGCGAACCGTCTGGCCGATGCTTTCGACCTGGGCAGCCCTGTCTGTGCTCATGCGTTCAATCGCCTCGTCAATCTGTTGGGCGGAAGAGAGTGCCAGCTCGGCAGCCGCGCGGGGTGGAATGGCCAGGCACAGCGATCGCGTGGCTTCATTGACAACATCCGTATCTACCGGCGATGGCCCTATCCCAGCTTCAATGTCATCAAGTTAGCGAAGAGGTTTGTAAGCCATCGCAAAGCGTCTGACCCTTCCGGTCTTGTTGCGGGGATACTTGCGACCTGGGCGGATCGGTTCGACGGTATGTAGCATGATGTACCACAGGCTGGATAAGATGTTCTCGACCTGTAAGCCGCGTAGGAGCAGGACGACCGTGTCTTTCATTTTTGACAAAAGGTGAGCAAAGTTGACTTGGTAGGTGTTCGTATTCAGAACATCGTGGACACGTAGTGTATTCAGAACATCGTGGACACGAGAGTTAGGTGTATTCAGAACATCGTGGACATGTGCCATACTCACCTCAGTTCAGGAGGTGAGACATGCGTTCCACGAAACGCTC
>CAYGWJ010000226.1:0-5847 GCA_964353405.1 uncultured Anaerolineae bacterium | reverse complement strand
ATCGTTGTTAGGCCAATTGCTCTCGGTACCAGGCCAAAAAGTCGCCTGGTGTGCCGATGGGAAACGGCATGGCATTGCGTAGTGGAGTGTTGTTCAAAAAGTGTTCGTGGTCTAGCGTAACGAGGTAATTGGTTCCAGTTTGCCATGCGGCGGCCAACACTTTAGCGTCGCCTGTGTGACGAGTGAGTTCGAAACTCGCGCGCACGGCATCTAGCGAGGGCACAGGTACGATTTCGACTTGACTGCGGGTGAGCAACAGGCGTAACAGGTCGAGGATTTCAGGAGCTTTGCGGCGCAACGCGCCCTCAACTTCGGTCAGCACATGCGGACTGATTAACAACTGAATGGCGCCCGCTTCACCCAGTTTCAAAATCATGCGGGCGCCACCCAAAGCCGACCAGACGCCGGCAAACAGAGCACTGGTATCGAGAAAGACCCTAACTCTGTCCGGCATACCGCTCTCGCTCTTCGCGCAGGGCTTGCTGCATAGATTCTAATGTCTCGCCGTGCTCGACCAGTGTTTGAGCGATACGGTCGGCCAAATCATCAATCTCTGATTGGCGCGGGCTGAGAACAAACACACCGCCGAGGTCGAGCAGTGTAAAACTAGCGCCCGGCCCAAGATCATACGCTTCGCGCCAAGTGGGGGGCAAGGTAATAGCCCCTTGGACGAGTTGAACTTTTATCGTATCAGGCATAGTCATTCTCCTGATACAAGTATAGTACAAACTGAGAAAAACGGTAAGGCCGAAAAAGCGAGGTCAAACTATGAGCCAAAACGGATTCGAACCACGCATCGTCGCTTTCCTATGCAACTGGTGCACCTACACTGGCGCGGACTTGGCGGGCACGTCGCGCCTGCAATACCCGCCCAACGTGCGCATCATCCGCCTGATGTGCTCCGGCGCGGTGGACGCCAGCTATGTGCTCAAGCCGCTGCTCGACGGCGCGGACGGCGTGCTCATCGGCGGCTGCCATCCCGGTGACTGTCACTACCAGGAAGGCAACTATAAAGCGCGGCGGCGCATCGCCATCCTGAAAGAGACGCTCAAGACGATGGGCTTTGACCAAGACCGCGTCATGCTGCGCTGGATCAGCGCGAGCGAAGGCGGCCTGTTCGCCGAGACGATCAAGGGATTTACCGAGGCCATTCGCGCCAAAGGCCCGGCGCCGACCAAGCAACTCTGGGCACTCTGATACGTGAAACGTGATACGTAAAACGTGACGCAAAGGGCGCATCACGTTTCACGCATCACGTTCATGGCAAAGTGAGGTGATTATGAACGGACTAGTCCCCGTAGAGAACAATAACACTCGTGCCGCCGTGAATGCCTTGCTGACCAGGGTGATGGAATCCGGCGCGGTGGAGGCGCTGCTCGTGCCGCTGCGCAATCCGGCGGGCGACGCGGTGACGCCTGCGCTGGTCAAGAATCCAGCCATGCTGAAAGAAGCCGACCCTCTCGCTCCGGTGCTGCCCCTCAATGGCGCGCGGCTGGCTTGTATGCTCACGCAGCACTCGCCTCGACCGCGCCTCGGCGTGGTGATGCGCTCTTGCGAGGTTCGCGCGCTCGTCGAGCTGGTCAAGCTCCAACAAGCCAGTCTCGACGGCATGACCATCATCGGCATTGATTGTCTTGGCACTTATGAGGTTCCAGACTATGCGCGCATTGCAAAGGGCGCCGATCCTGCCTCTTGCATCTTGCGTCCTGCCTGTGAGATGTGCGAGTATCCCGCACCGACGAACGCCGACATCGTCATCCAGCAAATCGGCGTGGACAACTCGACGGCGTTGCACGTCGAAGCCAAGGCTGGCTGGGCCGAGCGATTGGGCCTGACCGAGAGCCAGCCGAATGGCCGCGCCGATGCACTTGACAAGCTGGTCGCGCAGCGAAGCGCCAAACGCGATGCCGTGTTTGCAGAGATGCAGGCGCAGGTCTCGTCGCCGGAGAAACTCGCGGCGATGTTTAGCACGTGCATCCGCTGCCACAACTGCATGACCAATTGCCCCATCTGCTACTGCAAGACGTGCTTTTTCAAGACCAACGTGTTTGACCACGAGCCGATGCAGTTCATTGCCTGGGCCGAGCGCAAGGGCGCGACGCGGATGCCGGCGGATACGGTGCTGTTCCACCTCACGCGCCTGAACCACATGAGCACGTCGTGCGTGGGCTGCGGACTGTGCACCAGTGCGTGTCCCGTTGATATCAACGTTGGCGCGGCATTCCGCACCGTCGCCGCCAAGACGCAGGCTGTCTTTAATTACACGGCCGGCAAAAGTGTGGACGATCCGATTCCGGTCAAGAACTTTGAAGTCAACGAGTTGCAGCAGTTGGGAGAGCATTGAAACGTAATACGTGAAGCGTCATGCGTCATGCGTCATTACGTCTTACGCATTACGTTTTACGAGAGAGAGGTGAGTATGCCAGAGGATGAATTAATATCAGTTTACATCATGGGCAAGCAATACAAAGTCCCGCCGAGCCTGACCATCATGAAGGCGATGGAATACGCGGGCTATGTGCTGGTGCGCGGCGTGGGCTGCCGAGGCGGATTCTGCGGCGCGTGCGCCACGGTATACCGCGTCAAGGGCGACGAGAGATTAAAGTTCGGCCTCGCGTGCCAGACCGTCGTCCAGCCGGAAATGTACCTGGGACAGATTCCGTTCTTTCCCGCGCAACACTCGACCTATGACATCAACGAGCTCAGGCCTGAGCCTTCAACCCTGTGGAAGGTTTATCCCGAAACGTTGCGCTGCCTGGGCTGTGGCGCTTGCACCAAGGCGTGCCCGCAGTCGCTCGACGTGAAGGGCTATATGGCCTCGGCCATGCGGGGTGATATTACCGCCGTCGCAAACAAGTCATTCGACTGCATCATGTGCGGGCTGTGCGCTGCGCGCTGCCCTGCCGAAGAATCGCAGTACAACGTCGCCATCCTGGCACGCAGGCTGTATGGGAAATACATTGCGCCCAAACCGCAGCACCTGGAAAAGCGCCTTGAGGAAATTCAAGCCGGTGCGTTCACCGCTGCCATCAACGAACTCAAATCCGCCGACAAGGATACGCTCAAGAAACGTTACGCCGAACGAGATATTGAGCCAGAGTAAATCATGCATGATTCAGCACGTATCGCGTGCCGCGTGACACGTGATGCGTGATACGTGAGGGGGGGGCACGATGAACGTCAATCGAATTGTACAAGTGAGCGAGGGCCATACGCTCAGTGCGGTGCAAGAGTTCATGGCATCGTTCCTGAACCGCAACCTGGTGGATGCGCTGTTCGTTCCGCAGACGGCGGCGGATAGCACGGTGAGCGCGGCGTTGGTGAGCAATCCCGACGCCATCAAGCGTTCGAATCCATTCGCGCCCATCATGGTTGCCAACGCGGCCAAGCAAGTGGCCGAGGCGACGATGAAACAGCCCGACCGTCACATCGGCGCAGTCCTTCGACCGTGCGAAATCCGCGCGCTGGTGGAACTGGCCAAGCGCGGGCGCGCGAACCTTGCGAATCTCACCGTTGTCGGGATTGACTGCCTCGGCACGTTTATGCCGTTTGATTACATGCGCAAGATGCTGATGGCGGGCGGCTCGGTGGAAATGGCGACGCAGTGCATGCAGGTGGCGGAAGAAGGCGAAATCGCCTGTCAGACGCGCACCGCGTGCCGGATGTGCGAGCGGCCTGCGCCGCGCGGAGCCGATGTAACGCTCGGCTTTATCGGCGTGGATGCGACGAAGGAACTGCTCGTCATCGCCGCCGACGAATCCGCCGACGCGCGCCTGCGGTTGAGTCAAGTGACTCGACGCGAAGCGACCGAGCGCGAGGTTGTCAAGCGAGAGGCCACGCTGACCAACATCATTGCCAAGCACAACGCTTTCACCGACCGGGAGCTTGCCAAGCTTGAAATGTCGTTTGGCGGACTGGCGGGCGCACTGACGACGCTGGCAACCTGCACCGAGTGCCGTTCTTGCCTGCAAGCCTGCCCGCTGTATGATGGCGAGCTCGATGATCCCCGTCTCTCGTTAGTCGGCCAGCTTGGCGCGGTGTCCAAATGGCTGGTCTCGTGCTCCGGCTGCGGGATGTGCGAAGAGTCGTGTCCCAATGGCGTTCCGCTGGCTGTCGTCGCGCGCGCGCTTTCACGCCCGTTGCGCGCCAAATTCGATTACACGCCCGGCCGCAGCGTGGATGAAAAACTGCCCTGGGCTACCGCTTGATGGAGAGAACCACAATGATCTATACGCCTGAAATGCAAGCCTCACTTGAGAAGGTAGTCGCCACCCGCCAGCGCCGAATGCACGAGGACTTTCGGCGAATGACGCAGGATGAGCGACAAGACGTGCTCAAGAAATTTCACCCGGACTATGTCACCGATGCCTTCCGAGAGGTCAAGGTCGGGCCGAACAAGGGCAGCCGGACGCTGCACGAACTGGCCGGCGTGCTTGAAGGCCGTAGCCGCGTGTCGCCCAATTTCGATCTCTCGCAACCCGCGTTCGAGACCGACGTCCTCGTCATCGGCGGCGGCGGCGCGGGCGCCAGCGCGGCGTTGCTTGCGCAGGAACAGGGCGCGAGCGTCATCGTCGCCACCAAGCTGCGCTTTGGCGACGCGAACACGATGATGGCGCAGGGCGGCATCCAGGCAGCGGATCGCCCGGAGGACAGCCCGGCCATCCATTACCTCGACGTGCTCGGCGGCGGTGGCTATGCCAACGATCCCGACCTCGTGGAAGCCTTGGTGATGGATGCGCCCAAGGTCATCGCCTGGCTCGAATCGCTCGGCTGCATGTTCGATAAAGAGCCGGACGGCACGCTCAAGCAAATCCACGGCGGCGGCACAAGCCGCAAGCGGATGCATTATGCGCGCGACTATTCCGGCGCGGAGATCATGCGCACGCTGCGCGACGAAGTCCGCAATCGAGCGGGCATCAACGTCGTCGAGTTTGCGCCGGTCGTCGAGCTGGTGATGGACGAGCGCGGCCACATCGCCGGCGCAGTCTCGATGAATCTGGAAACGCAGCAGACGGTTTACATCAAGGCCAAGTCGGTCGTCATCGCCACGGGCGGCAGCGGGCGGCTTCATTTTCAAGGCTTCCCCACCACCAATCACTATGGCGCGACGGCGGACGGTTTGGTGATCGCGTATCGGCTGGGCGCGCCGCTGGCGTTCATTGACACGATGCAGTATCACCCGACGGGCGCAGCGTTCCCGGAGCAAATCCTGGGGCAGCTGGTGACGGAAAAAGTGCGCGGGTTAGGCGCGCAGGTCTGCAACGTGGATGGCGAGCAGTTTGTCTTTCCACTCGAAACGCGCGACGTGGAATCGGCGGCCATCATTCGCGAGTGCCAAGAGCGCGGCAAGGGTGTCCCTACTCCCACTCGACAGCCCGGCGTCTGGCTCGACTCGCCTCGCATTGACCTGCTGAAAGGCGAAGGCACGGTCAAGCGCGAACTGCCCGCGATGTACCGCCAGTATCAGCGCTTTGGAATTGACATGAGCCACGAGCCGATTCTGATTTACCCGACGCTGCATTATCAAAACGGCGGCATCGCCATCAAGCCGGACGGCTCGACCAAGATTCCAGGGTTGTATGTGGCCGGCGAAGCCTCCGGCGGTGTGCATGGCCGCAATCGCTTGATGGGCAACAGCCTGCTGGACATCGTCGTGTTCGGGCGGCGCGCGGGCCTGGCGGCGGGTCAGCATATCAAGGACGTCGCGCTCGGCAAGCCGACGCTCGATCACCTCAACGCCTGGAACAAGGAGCTCGACGCGGCGGGGATAGATGGGCACGTCAGCCCGGTGTTGTTACCTCGATACACAAAGGGAGATGCCACAGTGTCGCTAACATTGTGAGGCGA
>CAYGWJ010000225.1:0-12166 GCA_964353405.1 uncultured Anaerolineae bacterium | reverse complement strand
GCGCGACGAGGTGGCGGCGTTGGTGGATGAGCTTGAGCCGCACGTGGTCGCCGTGCCGGGCCTGACGTATTTTGAGATTGTCACGGCGATGGGTTTCCTCTACTTTGCGCGCCAGCAGGTAGAGATTGCGGTGGTCGAGGTGGGATTGGGCGGGCGGCTGGACGCGACCAACATCGTCACACCAAAAGTCTCGGTCATCACGTCGTTGAGCTACGATCACACGGCCTGGCTGGGCGATACGCTGTCGCAGATTGCGTTCGAAAAAGCCGGCATCATCAAGCCGGGCCTACCCGCCGTGTCCGCGCCGCAACAGCCGGAGGCGCTGGACGTCATCGAGCACACGTGCGCCGAGAACAAGTCGCCCCTGGTGCTGGTGGGCCGTGACTGGCTGTATGCCCCGGGTCGCATCGAACAGGATGGCCAGTGGTTCGCGCGCGTGCGGCCTGACTGGTACTCGAGTTTTTTGCCACTACCCGAATTCTACTGGCTTCCACTCCTGGGCCGCCACCAGATCGTCAATGCGACGGTGGCGCTGGCCGCGCTCGATGTGTTAGGCAGCCAGCGCTTGACCATCAGCCACGCAGCGAGGGAGCGAGGGTTGCGCGAGGCGCGCTGGCCTGCTCGAATAGAAGTGCTCAGCCGCGAGCCGCTGGTGGTGATTGACGGCGCGCACAACGGCGAGTCGGCCCAGCGCCTGCAGGCCGCGCTGCAAGAGTGGTTTCCCGATCGCAAGTGGACACTCGTCTTTGGCGCCTCCTCCGATAAAGACCTGGTGGGCATGTTGGACGCACTGGTGCCCATGTCGTACCGTGTCGTCTTGACGCGCGCCCACAGCCGCCGCGCCGCCGATGTGGAACGATTGTCCGAGCTGGCCACGGAGCGGGGCGCGCAGGTTGAGGTGGCCGACAGTGTGACCCAGTCACTCGACCTGGCACTGCGCGACGCCCACGAGCAGAGCGGCGTCATCGTCGCCGGATCACTTTTCGTTGCCGCGGAGGCGGAAGAAGCGTGGGCGGAGCGCGTGGGCGCTCCCCCGTTTGAAACAGACTCTTGAGGAACACACATGCTTGATCGTGATGTGCGCAACTGGTTGATTGGCTCGGGATTCATGGATGTGCCTCGCCGTGCGCCCGATGCGGCGAGCGTCCCCAAGCGTATTCCGCGCGACCTGGAAGGGCTGATCGAATGCCCGTTGCTGCCCGTGCGCGATACGGTGCTTTTTCCGCGCATGGTCACACCATTGCTCGTAGGCCGCGACCGCTCGGTGAGAGCGGTGGAAGCCGCCGAGCTGGCGCAGGAGCCGCTCATCGTCGCGGCCCAGCGCGACCAGGAATCCGAAGACCCGCTGCCGGAAGACCTGTATGCTATCGGCGTCGAAGTCTCTATCGTGCGGACGCTGCGCATGCCCGACGGAACGACGAGCGTCCTCACGCAGGGCCAGCGGCGTGTCGAGATTGTCGAGTTTTCGCAGGTCGAGCCGTATTATCGCGTCCGCGCCCGACCCATCTTTGAACCGTCCCAGCGTCCGCCCGCCACCGAGGCGCTCATGCGCGCGGTGCTGGCGCTGTTCGAAAAAGTCATCCAGCTCAATCGCAGTCTGCCAGAGAACGCCTATGT
Organism: uncultured Anaerolineae bacterium; assembly: GCA_964353405.1. Classification (GTDB taxonomy): domain Bacteria; phylum Chloroflexota; class Anaerolineae; order Fen-1058; family Fen-1058; genus JBGLNJ01. The sequence goes on along the minus strand of CAYGWJ010000225.1, from coordinate 10,549 downwards.
CTTTGCGATGAACGTGGACGAACCGGGCTGGCTGGCCGACGTCGTCGCTTCGGCGATCGAGCTGGATGTGCCTGATCGCCAGGAACTGCTGGAAATCCTTGACCCGACCACCCGCCTGCAGCGGCTGTCCATTCTGCTGGCCAAAGAACTGGACGTGCTCGAGCTGGAGGATCACATCCATTCCCAGGTTCAGCGGGAAGTGGACAAATCGCAGCGCGAGTTCTATTTGCGTGAACAGATGAAGGCCATCCAAACCGAGTTGGGTGAAGGCGATCTTCACCAACAGGACATGAGCGCGTTGAAGCAAAAGATGGCCGACAAGAAATTTCCCGACGAGGTTCGCGCCAAAGCGGAAAAGGAGCTGGAGCGATTGGCCGCCATGCCCTCCATGTCGCCGGAGGCGGGCATCATCCGCACTTTTCTCGATTGGCTGTTGGAATTACCGTGGGGCGTGGCAAGCTCCGACAACCTCGACGTGAATCACGCCGCCGAGGTGCTCGAGTCGCAGCATTACGGCTTGCTCAAGGCGAAGGAGCGCATCCTGGAATACATCGCCGTGCGCAAGCTAACGGCGGGCAAGATGCGCAGTCCCATCCTCTGCTTTGTCGGCCCGCCCGGCACCGGCAAAACGTCGCTCGGCAAGTCCATCGCCGAAGCCTTGGGCCGCAAGTTTGTGCGCGTGTCGCTCGGCGGCATCCGCGACGAAGCCGAGATTCGCGGGCATCGCCGGACCTACATCGGCGCGCTGCCGGGCCGCATCCTCCAGACGATGCGCCGCGCCGAGACCGTCAACCCGCTGTTCATGCTGGACGAGATTGACAAGGTCGGCAACGACTTTCAGGGCGACCCCTCGGCTGCGCTTTTGGAAGTGCTCGACCCGGAGCAGAATTTTTCCTTTAGCGATCACTACCTCGAAGTGCCGTATGATTTGAGCCAGGTGCTGTTCGTGACGACGGCGAACTGGATGGACCCGATTCCGCCCGCGCTGCGCGACCGGATGGAGGTCATCGAGTTTCCCGGCTATATCGAAGAAGAAAAGCTGGCGATTGCGCGCGGCTTTCTCATCCCGCGCCAGTTCGAAGAGCACGGGCTGCCCGGGGAGCGTTTGACGTTCAGCGAAAAGGCGATTCGCTCCATCATCCGCGAGTACACCTACGAAGCGGGCGTTCGCAACCTGGAGCGCGAGATTGCCAACATCTGCCGCAAGACCGCGCGCCGCGTGGCCGAAGGCAAACGCATCCCGCACAACGTGACGCCGTCGGTGGTGACGCGCTTTTTGGGCCCGCCCAAGTTTGACTTTGGCGTGGCAGAGGAAAAAGACCAGATCGGCACGGCCACGGGCGTGGCGGTGACGGACGCCGGCGGCGACTTGCAGCCTGTCGAAGTGACGCTGATGGAGGGCAAGGGGATGCTGCTCCTCACCGGGCAGCTGGGCGAGGTGATGCAAGAGTCGGCCCAGGCCGCGCTCAGCTATACACGCAGCCGTGCGCGAATGTTGGGGCTGAGCCCGCGCATCTTTGAAAAGACCGATATTCACATCCACGCGCCGGAAGGGGCGGTGCCCAAGGATGGGCCTTCGGCGGGCGTGACCATCGCCACGGCGCTGGCGAGCGCGTTCACGCGGCGGCCCGTCCGGCGCGACGTGGCGATGACGGGCGAAATCACCTTGCGCGGGCGCGTGCTGCCCATCGGCGGGCTGAAGGAAAAAGTGCTGGCCGTGCATCGCGCCGGACTCAAGACCATGATCCTGCCCAAGAAGAACAAAAAAGACATGGTCGAGATCCCCAAGCGCGTCCTGCGCGATTTGCAGTTTGTGTTGGTCGAGCAGATTGACGAGGTGCTCGAGGCGGCGCTCTTGCCGCCCGTCGAGCCGCCCGTCTCGGCGCGCAAACGGTCAGGTAAAGCGCCTGGGAAGCGAGCGGCGAAGAAAAAGTAATGGCTTACCTTTGCAAAGGCTTGAACCTCGCAAGGGTGGGGCTCTACAGCATAATGGTTGACGACGAAGCGAGGAGGTATGTGCGCCCCCAGGGGATGCATTGTAGCTCTGTTGACACTGGTCGGTGTGATACTGATCGGTGTGATGCTGTCTGCCTGCGACGAGAGCACATTCTCGTTTGTGACTCCAACGCCTACTCCCTGCGACGTTGATTTCAGGGATTTGGTGCTCACAGGCTGGGCGCCTATCAAGACTTTTGTGATCGAGACCGGTGGCCTGGGGCCAAAATCACAATGTGCTGTTTTGTACCGCATTGATGCCCAAAAGGACCCTAAAAAGATTGCGCCGGTTGAAGGGGTGATTTACCGCCGGGACCATGAAATGCCGCCACGCCCCATTCACGCTTACCCGCTGCGCCTGCCCGGTGGATACTATCTGGGCGAGCACGATGTCTATGTGCGCGTGGGTGAGTTGATTTCTGGCGCTGCCAAGCCGCAGGTCGTCGTTGAAGATTTGGATATGGAAAGCAATATTGTCGAAGCCAGCATGTTTCAATGGTACGATGCGCTCGAAGACCAGCCGATGGCCCCGCGGGACTCGAGCAAGATGTCTTACAAGCTTGTCGGTTGGTTCATGGGCGAAGGTGGCGTGAAAGTTGAGCGAGACCAGGTGACGGTCATGGACCGCATCGCCGTGTCGCGCAGCCGGCTGGCCTATCAAAAAGTATACAAGCCGAATGGTCAGACCAAGTCCTATTATCAGCCCGGCAACGGCAAGCTGGTCGAACCCGAGATGAACGTGATTTCACTCGTAGAGTGCACCGACCCAAACGCCATGTGCTACCCGGAAAGGACAGTGCTGGCGTTTTATCAAGCCTTTCAGGATAATACTGCCCTTGAAGGGTTGATGACGCCGGAGGCTCTCCAGTCGCTCAAAGATGGCAAGCTCAAGTATGGTTGCGCGCCTAATCGTGCCGACGTTGAGCGCGCGTTGGTGCAAGACATCACAATTCAAGACGCTCAGTCCCAGGTGACCGTCACGAAAGGCCAGTGCAAATCCAAGGACGGCAAGTTCACGCCGATGACCCGAGTCGTCTGGACGCTTGAGAGAAATAACGAAGGCAAATGGCTTTTGAAAAAATCCCAATGATGAGGCGCACATGACAACACCACAACCAGGACGAGACTTGGTCAAGTCAATAGGATGGGCGGCATTGATCCTGATTGGGCTGGTGGTTTCTGGCTGCAGGCCAGCCCCCGTCACTTGTAACGGCAACTTTAGCGGCCTGATGCCCAAGGACTGGAGCTATATCGGCCAATGGCCGCTGGATACCGACGGCAAGGGCCAGCCTCAGGGGCAGTGCGTTGTGCTGTATCGCTTCGACACCAAAACGAAGGACGGCAAAGCCATCTCGCCAGTGGGAGGCGTCGTCTACCGCCAGGATCATGGCCGCCCGCGCTGGATTTATCCTCATCCGTTGGTGTTGCCGGACAACTTTTACCTGGGCGAAAACACCACGGTGCCGAGCGTGGCCGATGTGATTTCCGGCTCCGCAGGCCCGGAGTTGATCATTCGAGACACGGACACGGCGGGCACGGTCATTCAGGCGAGCCTCTTTAGCTGGCGCGATACCCAGAAAGATCAGCCGGACGTGGAGCCGACCACCAACCCGAATGTCATGAATTATAAGGCGATTGGCTTGTTCCGTGGCAACGCCGGGGTGACGGTTGAAAAAGACAAGGTCACCGTCCTGACGCGGCGCGACAACACGCGCAGCCAGTTGGCCGACCGCCGCGTCTATCTGCCGCGCGACAACACAAACTATTTCAAGCAAGGCACTTTTAACCTGGTTGACCCATCCGAGACCGACGTGGTTTCGCTTGTAGTGGGTGACGATCCGACAGCTTCGCCCTACCCGGAGAAAACGGTCTTGACCTTTTACCAGGTGGTCAAAGACGATGCCCAGCTTGACAAGCTGATGACGCCCGATGCCTTGGGTCTGATCAAGGCCAGTAAGCTCGTGTATGGTTGCCTGCCCGACCGCAACCAGCTCGACCGCGTGCTGGTCCAAGACCTCAAGTGGGACTTGGGTACAGAGGCTCAACCACAGGTGGCTGCCGTTGGTCAGTGCAGGCTCAAGAACGGAACCATTCAACCAATGACCCAGACCACCTGGCAGCTTGAAAAGAACGCCGAAGGCAAGTGGCGGTTAAAGGGGGCAACGCAATAGGCCTGGACCGCCGCCGTGCCTTGACTTGACTTGTGCCAGCTCCGAGGGTATAATGATGCCATAATTGAGTTGCATTTGATACTACATGGTGAGGGGCGTTATGCCGACGATTGGCGTGCGGGAATTGCGGGAACAAACGAGCGAGGTGTTGCGCCAGATACGCGAGCGGCGAGCCGAGTACATTGTAACCTATCAGGGCAAGCCGGTGGCTTTGCTCTTGCCAGTTGACTCGGAAGCGGTCGAAGAAGCGATGGTGCAAGCCGGGCGCAGGAGTGTTGAGGGAGGGTTGGAGACCTGGCGTCGGGTTATGGAACAACTACGCCGTGACTGGCCGGCCGACAAGAGCACGCAAGAATTAATGGATGAGATCAGGCGTTAAGTGGCCATGTTCACAGTTGATGCCAGCGTTCACGTCAATGCCGCGAGCCCAACCGAGGCAGGTGCGACTGCAAGTCATACCTTCATTGACCAGTTGCATGGTCGGCCCTGGCCTGTCTTTTCTCCAACTCTCTTGTTGGCTGAAGTGGCCGCGGCTGTAGCGCGCAACAAGAACGACACAGCACAAGGCCTAGCCGTGGCGCAGGCTGTGCGCGGTTTGCCGGGTCAGGTCTGGGTACCCCTGGATGATGCGCTGGCCGAGGTGGCTGTCCGGCTGGCGGCAGAATTGCGCTTGCGGGGAGCTGATGCCGTCTATGCTGCGGTGGTCAAACGTTATGGGACGACTTTGGTAACGTGGGATCGTCAGCAGTTGGAGCGATTACGGACGGCCCTGCCCGTGCTGACTCCAACCGAGGCCCTGACTCGCTTGGCTAAACTCGCAAAAGCAGACAAAAGACGCAAGTGAGGCGGTACGGTTGAACAAAGTCGCAATCATCACCGGCGCATCCTCCGGCATTGGTGAGGCTACGGCCAAACGTCTGGCGCGTGATGGGCTGTGCGTGACGCTGGCCGCGCGCCGCCAGGACGAGCTGGAGCGAGTCGCCCGTGAGATTCAAGCGGCGGGCGGGCAGGCGCTCGCCGTGCCAACGGACGTGCGCGACGGCGCCGCGATTCACCACATGGTCGCGGCGACGCTGACTCTATGGGGCCGCGTGGACGTGTTAGTGAACAACGCCGGGCTGGGCTACTCGCGGCGCGTGGTCAATCTCGACCCAGTCGAGTTACGTGACCAGGTGAGTGTAAATCTCATCGCCGTCATCGAGTGCGCGCAGGCGGTTCTTCCCGCGATGCTGTGGCAAAACTCGGGGCACATTGTCAATATCGCCTCCCTCGCTGGGCTGGTCGGTTTGCCGGCTTCCAGCGTGTATGCGGCCACCAAGGCCGCCGTCATCATTTTCTCGGATTCGCTGCGCCGTGAAGTGAAAAGCCGGGGCATCCATGTGACGGCGTTCTGCCCGGGCTTTGTCGCCACCAACTTTTCGCCTCGCCTCAAAAAGATTGCTAAAGGGCGGCCCGCTGCTACGCGGCTGCCTGGCGTGATGCGGGTGGATTACGTGGCGGATCGCATTGCCGATGTGCTTCGTCATCCGCGCCGCCGCGTCATCATTCCGGCAAGCTGGGGATGGCTGGCGGGTATCGCCGAGGCAATGCCCTGGCTGGCGGACACGGTGCTGAGCCGGTACAAGCAGGACGTATGAAGCTGCCGATTTTCCGTCGGGCTGCCCTGATCCTGCTCGGCGTGCTGCTCGCCGCATGTGCTGTAACCCCAAAGCCCAACCCGGTCCCGCCTGCTTCGGCCATTCCCTTCATCACGCCGACGCAGCTCGTCAGCCCGCTCGCCACGGTCACGTCGGGCCAGGTGATTGCGCTTCCAACGGCTACCTCGACGCCAGCGGACACGCCGACGCCAGCGGACACGCCGACGCCGTTGCCCTCGCCGACGGCATTGATCGTGCCCGTCACGCCCACGCCCTTGGTCACTTTCACGTCAACTCGCGCGCCTGCGCTGCCTTCGCCTGCCATTGTCCCTGGCGCAGCGGCGACCCGCGCGCCTGTGTTGCCTTCGCCCACCTTCATCCCCGGTCCGACGTCAACTCGCGCGCCCACGCCAACGCCTGCGCCGACGGTCTCCCCGATTCTGGTCACGGCCTGGGTGAGCAATACGGATCCGCAGCCTGGCGTGGATGTGACGGTCTACGGACGCTTGCTCGTCAATGGACGCCCTGTGTCCGGCGAGGGCATGGTCGCTCGCTGGCACTTTAAAGGCGGGCGCATTGTGGATTGCGTGAGCGACACGTGGGTGGACGGTGTGGCGTATTGCACACAAAATACCTACGGGCTCCCGGCTGGATCTACGGTTCGCATTGAAGTATTCATCAAATACAACCAGGTGCCGTACCGCGCGACGGCCGAGTTGACCATAGACGATTGATGAGCTCACTGCTAACGAACCGCAAGTGCTCCCCCGCAAGATTGCGCGCAATCTTGCGGGGGTTTTGCTGTGTGTGACTAAAGTCATCGGCAACAGAGAGGATGTGAGTTATGCTGTAAAGCGTAAGAGGCAAGTCGAGACAAGAGGAGGTCAACATGTCGGCGACGGATGTTTTGAGGGATGAGCATCGTGGCGTAGAGCGAATGCTGGCGATTGTAGAAGCGGCGAGCAGCCGGCTGGCGGCGGGGGGTGACGTGCCGGCCGACCTGTATCTGAATGCGGTGGATTTCTTCCGAGGTTTTACAGATGGCTGTCATCATGCCAAGGAGGAATCCAAATTGTTCCCTGCGCTTGAGCAACGCGGCATCCCGCATGAGGGCGGGCCGATCGGCGTGATGCTGGCCGAGCACGAAATGGGACGCACCTATGTGCGCGCGATAGACGAAGCTGCCCGGCGCTACTCGCAGGGGGACCCATTGGCCGCAGCGGGACTGGTTCAGAGCGGGCGAAGCTATGTGGGCCTCCTGCGCCAGCACATTGCCAAAGAAGACGGTATTCTGTTCCCGATGGCCGACCGGGTGCTATCTGAAGAGGAGCAGGCGCAGCTCTCTGAGGAATTCGAGGCCATCGAGCGCGACAAGACCGGCCCCGGCGAGCACGAGCGCTATCACCACATGCTCGACGAGTTGGAGCGCGTCGTCGCAGCCTGGTAGCTGTGGAGCGTGGAGAGTAGAGCGTGGAGCGACAGTATCTTTGCTCCACGCTCTGCTTTTTTTGCACATCCACAAAATGATTCGGTAGTCGCTCCGGAGTGCAGGCTTCAGCCTGCTATCATACGCAGCCTGAAGGCTGCACTCCGGCTTGCATCATTACCGGATTAATTTGTAAAACTGTAAAGCCCGTAGTGTAGGGCCTCGTGCCCGTCGCTTTTACTGCGCTTTCTTCTTTTCCTCGTCCACCAGCATCCGGCGCAGGACCTTGCCCACCATCGTCTTGGGCAATTCCTGGCGGAACTCGACGGCCGTCGGCACTTCGAACTTGGCCAGGTTCTTCCGACAAAAGTCCATCACTTCTTTTTCCGTGAGCGTCTCGCCGGGCTTTTGCACGATCCATACCTTGATCGTCTCGCCGCGATACTTGTCGGGGATGCCTGCCGCGGCAACGTCCAACACCTTCGGGTGTTCCTTGATGACTTTTTCAATGTTGGTAGGATAGATGTTGAACCCGCCCGCAATGACCATGTCTTTCTTGCGGTCCACGATGTAAAAATAGCCGTCGGCATCCATCCTGGCAATGTCGCCGGTGTACAGCCAGCCGTTGCGCAAAACGTTGGCCGTCTCGGTGGGCATGTTCCAATAGCCCTGCATCACCTGAGGGCCTTTGATGACCAGCTCGCCGATCTCTTCGACGCCCAATTCCTTGTCCGGCTCGTCCAGGCTCATGATCTTGCAGTCCACATCGGGGAACGGCAGCCCGATGGCGCCAACGCGGTTCTGCCCGGACAGGGGATTGCAGTGCGTGGCCGTGGGCGCTTCGGATAGCCCGTAGCCCTCGCGCAAATTGCCGCCGGTCAGCTTTTCGAACTTGGCCTGCGTTTCAGGCATGAGCGGCGCGCTGCCGCTGATGCACGCGCGAATCGAACGGATGTTGTATTGGCTCAGGTCGGGATAGTTGTTGATGGCGTTGTACATCGTCGGCACACCGGGGAAGATGGTCGGGTGATGTACGTTGATGGCCGACAGCAGGTTTACCAAATCGCGCGGGTTGGGCACGCACAACAGCGCGCCGGCCGCTGCCATGCAGAAATTCATCGCCGCCACCATCCCATAGACGTGGAACATGGGGATGGCCGCTAACACAACTTCCTGGCCCATCTGGGTGTCGTGGACCCAGGCCTTGATCTGAAGTGTGTCGGCCACCAGGCAGCGATGAAGCGCCACCGCGCCTTTGGCGATGCCCGTCGTCCCGCCCGTGTATTGAAGGAGCGCCAGGTCGTCCGGGCCGATGTCGAGCTTGGGCCGGTCGGCAGGCGTGTTTTGCGCGATGAGGTCCTGCATCCAGACATCGCCCGCCACGAGGTCGGCCTTGTGCTCGGCCGCAGAGTGTTTGTTGAGCGGAAAGAGCGTCTTGAGGAATCTGCCCATGTACTCGCGGATGTGTGAGACGACGACTTTATTAATCTTGGTCTTTAGCTGCACCTCTTTGACGCGAGCGTAAAAGTTGCTCGTCGTCAGGATCAGCTCCGCGCCGCAGTCGTTGAACTGATTCTCCATCTCGCGCGGGGCATACAGCGGGTTGGTGGCCACGACCACTCCGCCGGCTTTCAGGATGCCATAGTAGGCGATGACAAACTGCGGCGAGTTGGGCATAAAGATGACGACGCGGTCGCCCTTTTTGACGCCGAGCTTGGCCAGCGCCCCTGCCAGCCGGTCGGTCAGCTCGTTGAGCGTGCGGTAGGTCATCTTGCCGCTGGTCAGCCCGTCGAGCGCGCCTTTCATCGCGCGGGGCTTGAAGATGAGGGCGGTGTTGTTGGGATAGTCACGGGCGGCTTGTTCCAGGAAGCCGAACAGCGGAATCTTGGGGTAGGGTTCCAGCGTGTGCGGAACCTGCGGGTCATACGTCTTGTGCCACGGCCGGGACTCCATGTTATCCTCCTATGAAATGAAGGCTGCGCAACTGTGGCAAGTATAGTATGAGTGGGGCACACTTGTCAAGACGCGCCAATTACGTTGCATCCCTTGCCAGTGTCTTGCGGGAATCTGGCGAATGGTATAGACTTGCCGATGAGGTTGTGGCAGCGCCATTGGTGATTCGGCGCAGCGCAATCTTCCATTGCCCAAGTGAGGCAACACCATGATCGAAAAAATTCCGGTCACCGACATGCCGGGCCACTGGCCCGAAATCCTGGCCGCGCTCCGCTCCGGCGAGCGCGAATTCCTGGTTACAGAAGGCGCGCAGATCAAGGCCGTCATCATGGGGCACGCGCTCTATCGCCGCCTGGTCGCGCTGGCGGAGCGAGAGGAGCGCCGCCGGCGTGCGCTGGCTTTGCCGCTGACCGTGGCTGAATCCCCTGCGGCTTGGGAGGCCGGTTTCGAGACGCTGGAACGCGCCAGTGACAAGTTCGCTGGTTTGTCGGACGACGAGATGGATACACTATGCAAGAGGTTCGAGGGTCAGTAGTATGTCACGCCCTCGCGCGCCGGGCGCAAAGCGTGTATAATAATTGGTGTCGAAAGACGGACATGGCTCGAATGAGCAGAGTTGATGATATGGCTAGCCTGACTCCCCAAACAGATCGAACCGGATTCTTGGCTAACCTGGCGCCCCAGGTCCAGCAGCAACTAGTCGAGTTTGGCGCGCCCTTGCTGCTGACAGAGACCGAAAGTCGCCTTGCCCTGGCCGAACGCAAAATCGCGGCGTTCGAGCGCAAGTATGGGATGGCCTTGATGCAACTGAGCCAAGACGGCCTGCCCGACAATGCCAGCCTGGAAATGCACGAAGATTATATCGAATGGGCGGGCTGGCAGCGCACACGCGAAGAAGCTCACCAGCTTGCCGCCTCGCTCAAGCTCCTCCTGGAGAAATCCGTTGCTCCCGTTACTGGAGGCTAGGCTTGCCAATCTCTGGGCCATCCTGGCCGAGTTTGTGGCCGAGATTTCCATCCTGAGAGTTGATTATCACGCTCTCATGAAGAAACCACCCCGGAAGAAATCCTTGCAGCAATCCGATCTCGCTTGCCCTGAAATAGATGCTCCATAGCAAGTATTGCGCCGTCGGCGTGATGCGAGTCTCAAGAAACAGACTATCATTTGTTGTATAATTATCCCGCCGCATAGAGGCGGCACACAACCTTTAGCAAGGAGGTCAACATGCAAGCGATTCGAGTGCATCAATTCGGCGGTGTGGACGTTTTGAGCCTGGATGAAGTGCCCGTGCCCGCGCCTGGCCCCGGCGAGGCGCGCGTCAAGCTGGAAGCGGTTGGGGTGAATTACATTGACATCTATCACCGCAC
>CAYGWJ010000224.1:0-12272 GCA_964353405.1 uncultured Anaerolineae bacterium | reverse complement strand
CCACGAATAACCCGGCCAACATAACCGGGTCAGTCTCCGGGCTCGCGTCCAGATAGTGTGCAACGGCGGACGGGCCGGCGTTGTATTGAAAACGCGCTTCCCGTAAGTTGGCCCATGTGACAAAGTAATCATTCCACGTCTGCCAGGCCGTTTGCCCGATGACGAGGGCTGCCAACAAAGGCAGGACAATCGCCCTGACAGGTTTAAGGTAAAGTCCGCGAGTAACCCTGTCGCCCAACTCGACCACGGCCATCGCGATGAGCGCGCCAACAGGCAATTGCGCCAGCAGCGTGCGCGGAAAATTCGGCGCGGGATACGTCACCAGCGCCGGAGCCAGCGCTGCCACAAGCCACAGCAGAATCAAGGCATACTCGGCCCGCTTGAGACGAATCAGAGCGACGATCAGGCCAATGTAAAACGCCAGGCCTGCCAGCCACGCCAGCGCAGGCCGGCCCGGCACATTGTAAAGCGGCTGAGGATCGCCGTGGAACGTAAACATCCCGAGTGTTGCCAGCGCATGATCCAGCATCGGACCCGGCTGGCCTTGAAGCAATTGCTGAACCGGCCCGGCTTGAAAGCTGCGCCCGGATTCCGCGTCGGGATGTATGACCAGGTACATCACGAGCGGCGCGGCGACGAGAGCGGCCACAAGGCCGAACACGACCAGGTCCTTCCACTGACGAGCCAACTGCCGTCGCTGAAAGATGGCAAGATAGACTAACCACAGTGCGACAAGCAGCGGGAGAGCGCGGCTGACCTGGTAGGTATACAGACTCAATCCCAACAGCATGCCGCCAATCGCCATCCATGCGACCTGCACCTTGCGACCTGCTGTCTGCCACAGCGCCAGCATCGCCCCCACCGCCAGAGGTTGCACGGCCACATCGCGCACGCCCAGCCGGCTCACCGACATCACCCAGAACGAGCAGGCTAACCAGGCGCCGCCGATCGCGGCGACCCGCCAATCGAACAAAGCGCGCAAAAAGAGAAACGCCAACGCGACAAACAGAGCGCCCAGTGCGGCCGAAGTCACCCGCAATGCCATCGCCGGGCTGAGCCAGTCCATGGCAATCGCTACGAGATAATGATACAGCGGCTCGCGTCCCCATCCCTGAGCGAAATACACGGGCCGCGCACCCGCATGGATATCCTGCGCCAGATGAGCATCAATGGCCTCGTCATAGTGCAAGCCGGCCGGAACCGAGTCGAGCGCGTAGAAACGAAAGAGGACAGCCAGCAGCACGACGGCGACGAACGCGACCCATTCGACGTGTTGCGCCGCGAGTGCTCCACGCCCAGTGTGCACACCAGATGTGCGTGTTACATCGCTCATGGTTGAACCACGACCGCGCCCAAAATAATATGGTCGCCCAGCGCCTGCCCGACAGAGTCGGTCACAGGCCAGCGCGCCTGCGTGTCTTTGTCATAGATGCCGACTTGCAGCGTAAAGCGTCCTGGCGGAAGTGTGGCGGGAACATCCAGCCGACTGAATTGTACAAACAAATCGTCGGCGCGCCAACTGTGCCGGGGAAAGCCAAGATGATCATCTTGCGCCACAATTCGCCCTTCCGCATCCAGCAGGTGAGCAAAAACACCGGACGGCCCCGGCGGTGAAACGCGCAACACGCGCCAGGTCGTCAACAGGCGCAACGGGGCGCCCGGCGTGACCGTGACGGGCGCAGAATAGCCAAGCAGCTCGACCCGGTCGCTCAAACGAACCGGCGCCAATGTCCCGGCAGCGCGAGCCAGCGTGGCTTTTCGTGCAGAGGCCACATCCAGCCGGTAGACTTTTAAAGATGGCGCACCATCCGGCCAGGTCCGGTCCACGATCAATTGTGCGCCCACGAAATACCCGCTCAATGCGCCACGTAACGGGGTGTCGGGTCGAAAGATGTATCGCGCTGACGACATGCCGCCCGGCAAGACGAACGCGGTTGACGCGTCAAACCAGCGCTGGTCAAGGTCAGTTCGCGTGATCATCCCACCAAAGAGGTCAGGCTCGACATCTTCAGCAGCCAGGCTGGCAATGACCACAGGGGTCGTGTCAGCGCTATTGTCGAGGTAGCGCCCGGTCTCGCGCAGGTCCGAATTGTGCTCGGAGCGAACATGCGGATTGACCGCCCAGGTCTCGAAATAATCGCGCCACGTCGTCACCGCCGATTGGCCCAACGCCAACGCGCCGACGACCAACAAAATAACGGCGCTGAGCCGAGCGGGTCGCTCTCGCCCGGTTCGCCGGGCAATCCAATCGCTCGCATCCACCAACCCAATCGCCGGCAAAATCAACGCTGGGGCGAGCGCGCCGATCAGTCGAAAGTAATGCGGCGCGCTCGTGACCATGGCCGGCAGCAATCCGACCAAGAGCCAGATCGGCAAAGCAAGTCGCCGCACATCGCGCCACTTTACCACACATGCGATGAGGCCGATGTAGAACAGCGCACTGGCAATGACTGGAAATACGGGATGGCCGGGAACGTTGTAGGTCCAGTCACCCGCGTCAAAACTGAAAAAGCCAAGTGTCTGTAATGTAGACGCCATCAGCGGGCCGATGTTACCGCTCCTCAGTGCTATCAGAGGTTCGATCATGAACGAACGGCCCGACTCGGCAGCAGGATGCGTCAACAGGTAAACAAACAGCGGCGCGCCAATGATCAACCCGATGGCAAAGAACAGCGACTGCCCTCGCCAAGCCATCAGAAAGCGTTCGCGGCCGAACAGCCACAGCCACAAACCGATCGCGACAAACAAGAGTGGAAAGATGCGACTGTTCTGTTTGGTGTAGAACGTCAGACCAAGCAATACGCCGGCCAATCCGAAATCAACCATCCGGAATCCAGAATCAAGCGCGCGCCAGAATGCGATGAGAGTGAAGGTGGAAAGTAGAGCCGACAAAATGTCACGCACGCCGTAGCGACTGGCAAAGACAGCCCAATAGGTGACGGCCGTAAACGCAGCCGCCAAAAAACCTGCACGCCGATCCGCGACTTGTACGGTCAACACGCCGACGGCAGCGACCAACGCAATGCCCATGAACGCCGACGTGAGGCGAATCGCCATCTGCGGATCGCGCACCAGGAGCAGCACAAGCGCAGCAATATAATGATAGAGCGGCTCACGTCCCCAGCCTTGCTCAATAAAGATTTGGCGCCAACCAGCGGCGATGGCGCGCACGGCGCCAGCGTCAACGACTTCGTCAATCGGCATCCCGGGCGGCGCGACGTCGAGCCGATACAGCCGCAGGAAAGCGGCGGCAAGCAAAACGGCGAGCAGCGCCGCCCACCACGCCATCGAGCGCGCCGTCCGAGTCATCTCACCACCTCGACATCGGGCAGCCGCAAGTGGTCATCGGCGGCGCTGAGTACAGCGGCACTGAACCGGGCGCGGGTCCCCGTCTGCGAGTTGTATAGCCCCACGGTCAGCGAATAGATATCGGGTACAGTTTCGGGTGGGACGCGAAAGCGGTGCAGTTGAACGATCGCGTCGCCGCTGCGCCAAAACTGTGATGGCGCATCCAGCCCATCAGATTGGGTGATGGGCAGGCCATCCCGTGTCTCTAGATGAACAAAAGCCTTGAGCGGTGGCGCTGAGTACAGCGGTGGCGCTGAGTACAGCGACGGCGCAAGTTGGCCTGCTAGCCAATACGTCAGCACAGTCGCGTCCTCGCCCGGCTTGACCCGACGATCCAGCGCTTCGTAACCCAAGAAAGTCAGGCCGTTGTCGAGCAACGCGGGCAAAGTCACGGAAACACCCGCGGCCGTGGCAGCGCCGGTCTGAAAGCCCGTCACGCGGACGAGCGCCAGATCGAACCAGGCAAAGCGGTCGGATGGGTCGGTATGTTCCTGCGCGCCCCATCTCAACAGTCGGGCGCGCAGGAGCGGATCAAGCGGGACGATGCGCGGGATAAACATGCCCCCCGGCCCTGCCGGAAGAATGAGTGTCGTTCGGCTGTCGAACCAACGGACGTCCAGGTCTCGGCGCTTGAGCAACAGCCGCAGCGACGAATCATCCATCGTCTCGTTGGACAGCCCGGCGATAGACACGTCGCGCGGCACATGACGCGCCTCGTCAAGATAGTGCGCGACAAAAGCCAAATCGGTCTGCCAGACAAACTGCGTCTCCGGGTGCGCGGGCCAGCGAATGAAATAATCTCTCACAGTCAGGGCCAGCACCCACGTCAATACGGCCGAGACGCCGAGGCCGCACAAGATTCGATAGATCTTCTCTGCGCTCTCCGCACCTCCGCTGTACTCAGCGCCTCTGCGGTGAAAGAATCGCCTTCCGCTGACGAGTGCCCCAGCGCCCAGGCCAGACAAGGCAAAGATGGGGGGCAGCGCGCCGAGCGCTCGCACAAAGTTGGGCGGCGCGGCAGTGACCATCGTGGGCACAAGCAGCGCAACGAGCCACATCATCATGAACGCAAATTCCGGCTTGCGCCAGGCCCAGAGAGCAACCACACATCCAAAGTAGAACAAAACTGCACTCAATGGCTCTGCAAATACCGGGCGATAGGGCCAGTTGTCGCGCACGGTCTGGTCGCCCCGCACGGAAAACATGAGCACCGTATCACGCACACCGGCCAGCACTTCTGACGGATCACCCTTTAGCAGCCTGTCCAGCGGGCCAGACACCTCGCCGACGCGGAACTGGATATCGGGATTGCGCCACAAATACACGGCAAGCGGCGTGGCGATCAGCGCGGCAATCGCCAGCATCAACACCAGGCCTCTCCATTTGCCCCTCATCTGCTCTCGCGCAAACAGCGCCAGGTACACCGAGAATCCCAACAGCAAGATAGGCACCGCTCGCCCGGCCAGGTAAGTGTACACGGACAACCCAAACCACATCCCGGCGATGGCAAATTGCCGATTGGCCGATTGGCCGACTTTTTTGAGATTCGACAGCAGCGCATCCGCGCCCAGGCACACTACCAGCGGCAGCGTCATTCCTCTGACGGCAACGCGGGCAAAGAACAGCGGCCACAAAGAGACGGCCATCAGCGCCAGGCTGACCAGCGCGACCACAGGGCCGAATAGCCGCCGCATCATCCGGAAACAGGCTGCCATCGTCAGCATCGCCACGGCAAACGACGTCAAGCGCAGCACAAACACGTGGTCGCCCAAGAAAAAAACCGAAACCGCTTGCAGGTACAGGTACAACGGCTCTTGCCCATAGGCCTCGCGGAAAAAGAGAGCATGCTGTCCGGCGAGAATGCCGCGCGCGATCTGCCATTCGGCCACCTCGTCGTGTTCCACGCCGGGAGGCAGCCCGGCAAGGCGATATGAGCGCAGCCCGGCCGCCGCAAACAGAATCGCTACGACAAGCACCGTGGTGCGGCGCGCTGTCGCTCTCACGGAGACACCTCATCGGGCAGAAGGAGGCTGTCTCCGGTTGCTGTGCGCAGGCGTTCGCCCGTGTCGGGATTGTAGACGCCGACCTGAATGCGGCAGGGGGCGCAACTTGCCTGCGCCGGGCGTGGCAGCCGGTTGATCTGGATGAACATGTCGGCGGGGCGCAATGATTCCACGAGGACGTTCAGCCGGTCATCCCCACCGATCATCTGCCCGTTCGCGTCGAGCAAGTGAGCGAACACTTGCAGCGGGCCGATCAGCGATCCGTCTACACGCCAGGTGGTCACGAGAAAGCCTTCGGCGCCGGGGGGAGGCACGACAGGCAGCACAGCATTCACCAGCGTCAGTCTGGAGTCAAAGGTCGGGGCGCCGCCTGGCACAGCGCCGCGAGAGCCAGGCAATCTGTCATCCTGATACACACGAAACGCAAGCTGGCCAGTGGGCGGGTTGCGGTACTCGGCCACGAGGTGAGAAGGCAAATAGGATTCCAGCAGTGGGCTCACGTTCGGGAACGACAGCAGCGCGATGCGGCTTCCCCCACCGCGCGGAAAAACCAGTGCCCACTCGGCGTCGAACCAGCGCGGGGCAACCTCCTTGCGCCGGAGGTCGAACGAGAGTGCCAGCGGCTCTAGCCGGAATTCGTTGGTCGTCGTCGAGATGGCCAGGTCGCCCCCTCCGGGCGGCTTGCCTTGTGCATCGAGCCAGCGCGCCAGGTCGTGCGTGTCGGCATGATACAGAAACCGCACCATCGCATAGTTGGCCCACCTGTCAAAGTAATAATGGAGTGTGTAGCGAGCAGTCCAGGCTATAGCGAGGGCAAATACCAAATGCCAAATGCCAAGTCTCAAATAGGGCAAGCGCGATCTGAGACTGGATTGAAATTTGATGTTAGACAACTCTACCAATCCAATCGCCGGCATCAGATACACCGCGCCCTGTGCAGCAAAGGTGTGACTGTAACTGGCCGGAGGCACACTGATGAACGCAGGCGAAATGCCGACGACGATCCAGGCCAACACAAAGCCATAGCGCACTTGACGCAGGCGCAGCAAACAAACCACCAGGCCCAGATAAAACAACACGCCCATGATCCAGTCAAACACAGGCAGGCCAGAAAAATTGTAGAGCCACTCTGGATCGCCTGCAAAGGTGAACATACCCAGCGTGCCCAGCGTCGTCTGAATCACCGGCTGTGGATCGCCTCCCAAAAGCGCACGCAACGGCACGCCGGTCACTTCTATCCGCGTCACCGCCGGCCCATGTGCCAGGTCCCACCCCAACGGAAAAAAGATCACCCCGGCCACGGCCAGCGCCCCTACCAAGGCCAGCCACGCTTGGCGAAAACGCCCGCGATCAAACACGAACAAATACGCGCAGAACGCGACGACCAGCGCCGGCACCACCCAGGCCGCATAGTAAACATAGAGGCCAAGGCCCATTGAAATACCCAGCACCCAGCTCCAACTTTGCAATCTCAAGGGGCGCGAGTCCTTTGAGATTTGAGGTCTGAGATTTGAAACGTGAACCAGCGCGTACAGCGCAAGCAAGATAAACGGCATCACGCCGATATGACGCACACCAAAGCGACTATACAGCACCGGCCACAAGCCGACGCCATACAGTGCGCCCGCCAGTGCAGCGACCCGGAAACCGAACAGCCGCCATACGAGCGCAACCATCAGCGCAGTGGACAGCAGACCAAAGGCGGCGGGCAGCCAGCGGTAGCCAAGGGTATTAGGGCCGAACAACGCCAACGTTCCCGCGTGCAGGTAATGATAGAGCGGCTCGTGGCCTTCGGCCTCGCGAATGTAAAGGGGCCGCCAACCTTGCTGGATGCGCGTGTCCATCCCGATCTCGATGAGCTCATCGTCGCGCCAGCCAGGCGGCACGCGGTCAAGCGCAGAGAAACGCGCCAACGCAGCCAGAAACAAGACGGCCATGAGCGCCAACCACGCTCTGAGGGGAGACTGGCGACGGCGGGAAGGAGGTGAAACGTCCGCGCTGCTGGATGTCATTTGAAGGGTAGATGGGTTCACGGCTTTGCCTTCGAGCGGATTATAGCATAGATTGTCGGGCAAGCAGGTCTTTTCCGTTCTCGTTGGCGGAATCCCCAGACAGTGCTACAATCGCCGCACGTCATCTCTGGAGAAATCAATGGATTTTCTCGCCGACCTGAATCCCCAGCAAAGCCAGGCTGTCCAAGCCACTGACGGCCCGGTGCTGGTGTTGGCCGGGCCCGGCTCCGGCAAGACGCGCGTGCTGACGCATCGCGCGGCGTATCTCGTTCGGGTGCGGCACATCGCGCCGCGCAACATCATGGCCGTCACATTCACCAACAAGGCCGCGCGTGAAATGCGCGAGCGGCTGGAGAAATTGCTCGGCGCCGGCGTGTCGAAGGAATTGACGCTCGGCACGTTCCACGCCATCTGTGCGCGCTTTCTTCGCCGCGAGGCGCCCCACCTGGGGCTTGCGCGCGAGTTTGCCATCTACGACCAAGACGATCAGCTCTCGCTCGTCAAGCAGGCGCTCCGCGACTTGAACCTGGATGACAAGCGATACAAGCCGTCGGCGCTTCAAAACAAGATCAGCCAGGCCAAGAGCGAGCTTGTCACACCGGAATTGTTCCTGCCGCAAACCTACAATGATGAAATCACCAAACGCGTGTACGAGCGCTACCAGACGCTCTTGCGCGAGAACAATGCGCTCGACTTTGACGACCTGCTGATGCAGATGGTCGTCTTGTTCGATCAGAACCCGACGGTGCTTTTGTACTATCAGACCCGGTACGAACACCTTCTGGTGGATGAGTTTCAAGACACGAACACAGCGCAATATGCACTCATCAAACAACTGGCGGGAACACGCCGCAACGTGTTTTGCGTGGGTGATGAGGATCAATGTCTGCCCACCGGCACGTTGGTCCAGACTCTACAAGGCCCCAAGCCGATTGAAAAGATTCGTGCGGGAAACCGGATCGTGGCGGCAAGCGGACGCGGCGCATCTATGCTCGCCGATGTCGGTCACGTCGAGGGCCGTCCTTACCAGGGAGAACTGGTGTGCATCACAACTCGCCAGGGTTGTTCACTGCGCGCTACTCCTAACCATATTGTTTTTGCCCGCCTAGGCATTTCCGCAGATGTCCATCTTGTGTATCTCATGTATCAGGCCAATCTCGGATACAGAATTGGCGTCACAGTGGGAGCGCGCAGCAATGGAGTAGCGCCTGAACCCAAAACCGGCCTGCTGGTGCGAGGCAATCAAGAGCAAGCCGATCGTGTATGGATTCTGCGCGTCTGTCCAACTCGTGACGAGGCTCATTATTGGGAAGCCTTGTATGCTTTTCAGTATGGCATCCCGACGACGGTTTTTCACATTAGCGGACGCCGGATGCGAATGTCGCAAGAGTCCATAGATCGGCTGTATCACGCGATTGATACGCGTGAGCGCGCTGAACGGCTCCTGAGTGATCTGGGGATGGATGAACGTTATCCGCACTATATTCCTAAAGCCAAGTTGCTGCGCCATGTCGTGAACTTGCGCTATTTTGGCGATCAACGGCGATGCGTGAGGTCACCTTGGAACGCGCATCGCGTGAGTGTTTGGAGTGAGGATCAGGAGCTGCGCCGAAAACTGGAGGTCAGAGGCTATACGGTTCGTCAAGGCAAAAGAGGCACCTGGCGCACCGAGTTCTCACGCTTGCACTATGATGAGGCCCAATCGGTTGCAGAGGAACTGGCTCAGATCGGCGGAGGATTGGAGATTGTGGTGGGCGCGTTCCTGGTGGAGCCGGACGGCCCAGTGCCGGCTCGCCGGTTCAGCCTCATGCCGGTCAGCCATTTGCATCCTTCGATGATGGTTGCCATTGAGCGCAACGGGCAAATCATCCAGGATGAAATCGTCGAGGTCAAGCGTGAGCCCTATCACGGCAAGGTGTACGATCTTGAGGTGGCCGAGTTGCACAACTATGTGGCCAATGGCCTGGTGGTCCACAACTCGATCTACCGATGGCGCGGCGCTGACTTTCGCAACGTGCAGCGTTTCCGCGACCAATATCCCGACGCATTGGTGATCCTGCTCGAACAAAACTATCGCTCGACACAGACCATTCTCGATGCGGCGCAGCAGGTCATCTCGCGCAACGTCCACCGCACGCCGAAAAAACTCTTTACCGAGCTGGGGGGAGGCGTGCCGATCACCCTCCACGAAGCGTACAACGAGGATGACGAGGCGCAGTTTGTCATTGACACCATCCATGCCATGGTTCGTAAGCGCCAGGCCACAGCGGGTGAGTTTGCCATCATGTACCGCACGAACGCGCAATCACGCGCGGTGGAAGATGCCTTTATCCGCGCGGGGATGCCCTACCGGCTGATTGGCGCGACGCGTTTCTACGCCCGCCGCGAGATCAAGGACGCGCTGGCTTATCTGCACCTGGTTCACAACCCACACAACTCGGTGGCGCTGGTGCGCGTCATCAACGTCCCTTCGCGCGGGATCGGCGCCAAAACGCTAGAGGCCCTGGCTCAAGTGGCCAAAGACGAGGGAAGGTCGCCCTACCAGGTAATGAAGGAATTAGGGGCCAGGAGCAAAGACAAGGCCAGCACGTTAGCCAGACAACTCACGCCTCGCGCAGCACAGGCGCTGTCTGAGTTTGCAGCGTTGCTCGACGGCTGGATCGCCCGGCGTGACAAACTCGACGTCGGCTCGCTGCTCGATCTGGTCGTGGCCGAGTCGGGCTATGGTCGGTATGTCAACGACGGCACTGAGGAAGGCCGCGACCGCTGGGAAAACATTCAAGAGTTGCGCGGCGTGGCGTCCGATTACGTTCATTCCGCCTTTGACGATCCGTTGACCGAATTCCTGGAAGATGTATCGCTCGTTTCGGATACGGACACGAAGGAAGATACTGCTGATGCGCCGACGCTGATGACGCTTCACAGCGCCAAGGGCCTGGAATTCCCGATCGTGATGATCGTGGGCATGGAAGAAGGTGTGCTGCCGCACAGCCGCTCGTTTGACGATCCCGACTCGATGGAAGAAGAGCGGCGGCTGTGTTACGTGGGCATAACACGCGCCAAGAAGCGACTGTATTTGAGCTACGCCTTCCGCCGCACAATCTGGGGCAACAGCGACGTGCGCGAGCCTAGCCGCTTCCTGGCCGACATTCCGCGCAACCTCATCGAAGGCGCCGTGCCGAAAGCGGGGTCGTCACAGGCCAAGGCCACCCGTTGGGAACCGACGCCGCCGGTCGCTTCGCGCAAGCTAAAGCCGCGTGAGCTGCAATTCCGTGTCGGTCAGCGCGTCAAGCACGCCAAATTCGGCGAAGGCGTCGTCATCGAAAGCAAGCCGGATGGCAACGACGAAGAAGTCACCATCGCCTTCACAAAATCCGGCATCAAGCGTGTACTGGCGAGTTTTGCGAATCTGGAAAAGCTACCCGGATAATGACGAAGGACGGACGACGAAAGACAAAGGTTAGCATTCAGCGGCTTTCCTTCGTCCTCGGTCATTCGTCTTGGATCGAACGGTGAATGCAGTGCCCTATCTGATTGACGGCCACAACCTGATCGCGCAAATGCCGGACCTGTCGCTGGACGACCCCAACGACGAGGTCAAGCTGGTCTTGCGGCTCAGGCAGTTCGCCGGGCGGAAAAAACAGTCCATCACCGTCGTGTTCGATCATGGCGTGCCGGGCGGCTGGTCGAGCAAGCTCTCTACCGGGCCGGTCAAGGTGATCTTTGCCGGGTCGCACAGCAACGCCGACCGCATCATCATGGAGCGCATCCGCGAGGCCAAGACGCCGACCAATATCAAGCTGGTGACCTCCGATGGAGAAATCCGCCGCGCGGGACAAGCGCGGCGCGTCGAGGTCATCTCGTCGCAGGATTTTGTCCTGTTGCTGTTCAAGCCGCCGCCGGGCGCGCAAGCGCCGCAACGCGACGCGCGGGAAGACGTCAAGCTGAGCAAAGACGAAGTCAAAGAGTGGCTGCGGCTGTTCAAAGGGCGTCAATGAAGGCGAGCGATTTGCTAGCCACTCCGACAAGCCGCGCTACTGTTGGATCGTTTCTGCCAGTGCGGCCAGTTCTTCCATCCTCCTTTGCCACAACTTGACCATATCACACATCGTCAAGGGCCAAACAACATCTTCCAATGGAGCGTTCGCTCGTCCAGCCAGGTGCATTCGACAAACTTGTGCTTGTAGCGATACGCAACATACGCTGCCTCAGCAGCGCCGGAAGCTTTGTAGTGATACAGCCGGCGCGGATTGACCCCATCAGTGAGCAGCCAGGCGGCCACACGGTAGATGCGCTCCAGGCTCAGCCCACGGCCCATGGCCAGTTCGAAATCCAGTTGCGCCGCGCATTGAGCCTCTTTGTCCGTCTCAAATACATAGGCCGTGGGCCGATTGCCGACAAGAAAATCGGCGCGATCAAGGCTCGGCAGAACCATCGCACGCTCGATCACCGGACAAAAGCGCGCCAGCGTGCTCTTGAGCGAAAGCGTGACGCAATCCTTCAGCGTGCCAGGCGACGTGCCCCAGGGTCAAGCCTTGGACACGCTGCCTGTCGCTTCGACGATGTATAGCCGGCCGCTGTAAAAGATGCGGCCCGGTTCCAATTTGGACAGATCGGCGATTGCCTGCTAGAGCCAGGTCACAACTCCGACAACCGATTGCCAAACCATGACGTATTCTGTATCGCGTTTTCTGTAATGCCTCGAAATGAATAAATGAAGGCTCTTAACTGATTTCAAGGAGGTGACAAAAAGCGCCATCGCCGGTACGATAGGGGCATGATCAATATTCAACATCTGATTGATGACGCCAAGTGCTTTGAGGTTGTACGTCAGTTGCGCTGGCCGAATGGCGTGCGCTGTCCAGATGGTGGTGCCGCCCTCGTGAACAAGCGTGGATTTCATACTCAG
>CAYGWJ010000223.1:0-11221 GCA_964353405.1 uncultured Anaerolineae bacterium | reverse complement strand
CTCAGCGTGGCATCTCGCAAGAGAAATTGCCGTGGTACTTGCTTCTTTGAGTTCGTGCACAATGTTCGACGACGTGGCAAGGCTTTGCTGCACGCTCTCCTGACCGTGCTCGTAGCTCCTTGAAACCAATCAAGAGCCTTCTCCCAACAAATTAAACCCCCTATCTTGCCAAACTCTGTATCAATCACTGTCAAAGTGCTCCCATCGCCTTCTCCCCAAATGAAGCGCTCGGCAGCTGTGGGCTTGAGTTTGCGGTGTTTGCCGACCAGTTGCCCGTCCGGGCTGAAGTAGAGCAGGGTGCAATAGAGAGTGCCCCGACTGAATTGACTATCCCGCTCGGTGACGCCAATCATCAAATAGGTGTTTGTTTGACGTGCTACCGCTCCCAGTGCTTCAGTCGTCGGGCTAGGAATGTCAACCGCATTGGCCCAGTAGGTCTGCCAGGTGAGCCGCCCTTGCGGGCTGCGGCTACCAACAACAGTACCAAATGTCAGCCCGCGCGGGTAGGCCGGGATAAAGGCTTCGGGGAAGAGAATTATTCTTGCACCCTGCGCTGCGGCTTCACAGGTCAGGCGACATGCCTTCTCGACAGTGGCCTCACGATTGAAAAGAACTGGAGCAGCCTGTACAACTGCCACTCTAACATTCGGAAAGCTTTCGACCATTTTCTCCTCACATGTAGTCAACTGAATGTTGCTTGTCGAAGAATGACGCCAGAACACGCGCCTTCTAACGTTCCGCTTCACCCGCGCGCGGTGTCCAACGAAACCATGCCCGCAAACCAAACAAGCTGTGACCCCAATCCCGCCCTGCAAGCGCGTAGCGCGAGTCGGGTGCAAGCGGTTGTTGGGCCGCACTACCTGACCAGCAAACGCCGCAATGTGGGTAACATACGCCCCACTTGGTTGAAATGCACAAAACTGTGGCGCGTGGCGGGCATCAATAACAGATTCGTCTTCGGATGCCCGCCCCAATATTCCAAAAGCCAAGTCGCCTGCGCTCGCACTGTGCCATCTTCAGCCAGCCGTTTCAAGCGCTCGGGTAATGGCTTCCCCATCAGCGCTTCAGCCTTTATGCGCCCAACAAGCTGGCGGGTACGTTTGCCCACAACCAGCCGATATGCCAACAGCGCACAAGTTCACCGCTTCGCTCAACGCGCGAATCTCTTCGGCTGACATCTCATTCCCCACATCCACGTATGGACTGTTCAACTTGCTTTGCCAATTCCCACGATGAAAAACTTGAGGTCCATCAGCCAAGAGCACATTCATCGTCGCATCTTCGATGCGCGTGATATGCCACAGCATCCAGGCCACCGAATTCGCGCGGCCGGGGGGAACATAGCGCATTTGCTCATCCGTCAAGCCCTGCAATACTTGATCTTGAAATGATCCGCGCCCACCCGCCTGGAGTTTGGCCGTATGAAACCATTGCGTGATGATTTAGGAAAAGCTCAATCGCTTCGGTCAAGTCTTGGTCTTTCTCAAAGAGTCGGCGCAAAAGGAAGTGCTGGTCGTCCCAATATTTGTGATTGCCTTCCGACCTATTATCTTTCATGATGCCCCCCATGAAGATTACGCGGCCCAACGTTTGACGTGAGCGGAGCGCAACCGGCGCAGCCGGTTGTGGGTCCGCTCGATGGAAGGGTCAGGCGGCATTTCGTTCCAGCAGGTCCCACTTGTTTCCATACAGGTCGAAGAACACTACGACCGTGCCATACGGTTCTTGGCGTGGCTCCTCGGCGAACTTGACCCCGCGTGATTGCATGTGACGATAGTCATTCCAAAAGTCGCTCGTTTCGAGAAAGAGAAACACCCGACCTCCGGTTTGGTTGCCGACGTGAGCGGCCTGTTGCGATGATGCGGCCTTTGCCAGAAGTAGAGCAGCGCCTTTCCATTCTGGCGGTGCGACCACCACCCAGCGCTTGCCCGCACCGAGCTGCTTGTCTTCGACCACTTTAAATCGCAGAGCATCCGTGAAGAACGCGAGCGCCTCATCATAGTCGCGGACCACGAGCGTTACCAATGCGATTGACTGCCCCACTGTTGCCTCGCGTTCCTGACGCCTTCTATGAGGCTTCCAACTCCAAGACGTTTTGATGAACGAACTGCCAGCCGGCGAACTCGCGCTCCACTCGAGCCCGCACGCCGGGCAGCCAGCCCGTCCCATCCCACAAGCGCACCGGGTCGAGTTGGCTCATCAAATCAGTGCCCACCTTGAGGCACACGCCTTGACCGGCCAGCCGTCCCTGGAGGCGATTGATGTGGCGGGTGCGGTTGCACTTGAGCGTCATCAGTTCGCGGTGCAGGTGACGCGCGTCCTCCGCCTTGACGCTGGGGACGTGCACCACGCTCCACACTTTCTTCTCGCCGCCATAGCCCGCCAGCATTATCACCACGCTTCGCGTGCCCACGTCCAGCCGGTCTGTCTTGGCGCGCTTGGCGCGGCGATTGACTTCAATGCTGGACGAGTCCACGACCCGGTTCTCGATGCCCTGCGCGAGCAGGAAGTGATGCAACCAGAATCCGTCGCGGCACGCCTCGTAGCAACTCAGCACGCGCGCGATGGGAGGCACGCCAAAGCGTTTCTTGGCCAGAGCCATCTCTTGTTCAAGTGCGATCAGGTCGCCCGCGGCGACCGTCCGTTTGCGCGGCTTCTGTCACAGACCAATCGTGAACCCCAGCCCCCACTTTTGCTGGCCTAACTCAAAGGCCAGGTAGAGCGCACCTGGGCTGGCAGCCGAGACCGCTGCTTGTTCTGTCCCGCTCATCCCCTGTACTCGCGTACAGTTTCGAGCGAACGGGTCGCACCAAGCCGACGTTGGGCGGCCTGCCCCACAAATACCACGAGCACTTCCATACTTTATCATCTCGTGGCTTGATTGGCAGCGAACACGTTTAGGGATTCGCTACAACGTAACCAATACTAATCTCATACCAATCAGCACCTGGAGGGGGACCGTCATCAAAGTCGATGACCAGAGTATAATCGTTGGCCACGCTGGGGCGCTGAATGATGGTGACCCTGTACCTGGCTTGGATAATCCTCAAGCTGACAAGTTGGTCCCGTGGCGCTAGGTGGGGTATGCTCACATAGGTTGAGGAATTACAATTACAATCACGGTTCCTTGAATCAGGTGTATCTGGCCAACTAGGGTACCAAGCTTTCCCGTTCAAATAAGTCGGTTCGTGAGGCACCGCATTACGTCCGGGTGCATTGGCCCCTTTGTGATGCCAGTAGATAGCATTGCCTTGTATGACAAGGTAACTACCACCATCAATGTACGCACGGACATTTAAAGTGGTAGGGGGTATGAGGGTTGGTGTACGCGTGGGGGTAGGAGTCCTCGTTGGCGTGGGGGTAGGAGTCCCCGTTGGCGTCGGGGTAGGAGTGCAGGTTGGCGTGGGCGTAGGGGTGTCCGTAGGTGTCAGCGTGAAGGTTGCTGTCGGCGTGAGCGTGGAAGTTGCTGTTGGAGTAGGAGTAAGTGTCGGCCCAAATAGCTGTCCTGGCTCACAACCTGAGACTAATAAACCCGCCAACCAAAAGAGAAACACCATTGCCCCTATGACTACAATAGACCGTTGTTTAGTTTTCATTATCATCCCTTGCTATCACGAGCACACCCGATTTTACACAGAAGGTCTGCATAGACGCAGCCGCCCAACGGCTGGCGTTACCGGCGCGCGGGGGAATTGGCGGGAAAAAGCCAAATTCTCTCCATACTGATTTGAGATTTCCGTTCTGTCGATCGGTGAGCAGCCTATCTCGAGTTAGGGTATTAGTCTGTAGTATCGGCGCACATTTGGAAGCAATGTCACGAGCAGAATCAAAACACCCCAACCAAAGGTGAAGATGTGAAGAAATCCCACTGGAATCCACTGAATCTGGACAATGATCCATATCATCGCGATCACACCCACCGCCAGTGAACCAGCCCAGCTCCAGTGAGATTGCTTAAATGGATTGAGAACATTCGGCCAGCTCCAGGCAGGCTGCCTCCACAGGCTGTAGGCAACGGCAACCGGATACACCCCCAAAA
This sequence comes from uncultured Anaerolineae bacterium, assembly GCA_964353405.1. Taxonomy (GTDB): domain Bacteria; phylum Chloroflexota; class Anaerolineae; order Fen-1058; family Fen-1058; genus JBGLNJ01. Next base: position 7,182 of record CAYGWJ010000223.1, on the reverse strand, counting down.
ACATAAACAATAACAGACCGGGAATTAGAAAATTAGAGAACGGGGTGTTTTTCAAATGACTGGACGGCATCTGTAGCAGATGTCCATCCGGCGCGAGCAAAAAGGCGCCTCCACCAAACAACCCGTTCAATCCCAAAAAAATCTGCAGAAAGATCAACACCGATACAGTGAACGGGCGAGGGTTTGTATGTTTTTGCATGTTTGAGACTCCTTTCTCCTTGTAGATCTGTTTTTGTGACAGCTGTGCTCACCAAGGCTAACGGCTCCGACTGCCAGGTGCCCAACGACAGGCATCAGGCGCTTGGCCGAAGCGCAGCGAAGGCCAAGTCGCCTGCATGCCATTGTTGGGCGGTGATTCCCTAACGCGAACAGTACCGCAAAGGGTAGCCAATGTTCACTATCTCTTCTTCCCTTTTGCGTCTGGTCTTTCTAAATTCTCCTTCACCCTAAACTTTACAATTCTGCTGATCAGGTGGAAAGGAATTGGTTTATCTAATGGAAACTTTACCGAACCCTTTCCTCCCTCATAAACAGATAGCTCATTCTTGAATTCCTCAATTCCTGTCGGCACAGGGTAAAACCCGATATGCTTTTTGAAAGCAGCAAAATGAACCAAATTACCTTTCAGAGTGAAGGTCGGCATTTGATACTTGATTGTCTCTTCCGCGTCTGGTGCCGCTTTTCTAATCGTCATCCTTATCTTTTCCAGAATCTCTTGAACATCATGTGGGAAGCCCGCGATATATTCATCTATAGTCTTGGGTGCTGTTTGATCAGTTCTCATAGTTCTCCTTTCGTCAGATCCTGAAAACATTCTGAACCGCCCAACGGCATCGGCATGAGCCGCGCGCGGGGTTAGCGGACGGCGTCACGTTAACCAGAACGACTACAGGCAAGTAATCACTGAATTCGGCGCGCGTAGCGCGTCGGCTCCATGCCGGTGTGAGGTCGCGTTCCGCCATTTTTATGAGACGCACCTTCTTCATTGAATCCCGTACCGATGAAAACTCATGTCGCTGGTTTCAAGGTCAGCCCATAAAGCACGCCGAGTATAAGCATCTCACCCAATCCAGTGACAAGTGAATAGAGCAATGCTTCAATGGGTATATTGAACATTACCCATTGAGATGCAGTGTACATGACCACTCGGAAAAACCACGCCAGGAAAGCAAAACTCATCCCTTTGACAAGTCCGGTCTCGCCGGGTAGGCTCTTGTAGAGAAGCAGAAACGCGCCTGCCATGACGAATCCATAGACAAGGTCAATCATAATGCCAGCCAAAGGATTGATTGAAGTTTTCGCGATTGGCTTGTAGACCTGGTATAGCCTCTGGGCCAGCGGATTGGCATTTATCACACCATCCAAAACGCCAAACAGGATTCCACTGATGATGCTGACGATGATGTATCCAATCATCTGTTTTGCCTCCTGTTAGACGATGTGTGGAGCGGCCTAACGATTAAGGATTCCTGCAGCGCGTGATAGCCGACGCGCCCGCATCGCAACGCGCGACCCGCTAGCCGCGTGCGCGTGGATGAAGCGGGCGAAAGCCGCCCGGCACGCGAAGCGTGCACGTAATCCAGAGTTGAACTAAGCCGGTCGAGGCGAGTTCCCGCTTTGGAATTTAAGCCTGACGCCCCCCGCGACATGACAGGCTACGGCGAGCCGCTGAGGGATATTGTACTCCCAAACGAGTGCGTGAGACAAGTGGCAAAACGCACATAGCCTGCCTGGGGAGGCCGGTGCAAGACACATCGAGCTATACAAACGACGGGGCGGCCATATTTTTCGGTGCGTCGACAAGGGTGACGGGCAGCGCAGTGTAGATGGACTGTGCCGACAGGTATGAGACACATCGAGGGGGTGCGAGCGAGAGGGTTCATGGGGGCGCACGTCCGAGGGGCGGGAGTGTGGCCTGGTGTTGCATGACGTGACCACAGGCGGGGCAGCGCACCGTCCGGGTGGTCGTGGCGGTAGGCGATGTTTCGGACGACGTACTGGCGTCCGCCACTGGAATCGAGGTTGGAGTATCGGTGGACTGCGCGGCGAGTTGAGCGCGCAGCGGTTCGAGTTTTTGACGATGGGCGGGACTGAAGAGGCCATAGTAACGCACCTTGACAAAGCTCTTGGGCAAGACATGTTGAAGAAAGCGGTGGATGAATTTCTCGGCGGGCAGGGTACGGTACTTGGTCTGGCCTGAGTTGGTTTTGTAGCGGAAGGTGACCTGGTCATTCTCCACCTTGACGATGCGGCGATTTCTGAGAGCAACGCGAAAGATGTAGGGGGCGAGATACTTGAAGGCGGTGCGACCGTCGCCGACGGGTTTGCAGTGGACGACCCAAGCCTGCTCCCACACTGAGGCGGGAATGTCCGCGAAGCCGTCGGTGTTGCTCAAGGCGTCGTGAAACTTGGCGCGCAAGAGTTTCGACAGTGCCTTGACCGGGAGCAAGAAATTCTTGCGGGCTGGCAGCCATGTGTGTCCGTCTTCGGCTAACCCGCCCGCGGGAACGAGATAGTGCACATGCGGATGATAGGATAGGTCACGTGCCCAGGTATACAAGACGCCGACTAGGCCGAGTGTGCCGCCGACGAAACGCGGATCACGGGCCAATGGCTGAGCAGCTTCCGCCGAAGCGCGAAAGAGCGCATCATACACGAGCTTCTGGTGACTGCGCGCGAAGGGGCGAAGCTGACTGGGCAAGGTGAACGTGAGCATAAAGTAGGGCACCGGCAATTGCAACTCGTATTGTTGTTCGAGCCAGCGTTGGGCGTTTTCGTGTTGGCACTTGGGGCAGTGACGGTTGCGGCACGAGTGATAGACGTACTGCGTCTCGCCGCAGTCGGGGCAGGTGTAGACATGCCCGCCCAGCGCGGGCGTGCGGCAGCGCTCGATCGCGCGCATCACGCGGAGATGCTGCGGTGGAATCTTGGCACTGAACTTGGCGCGATAGGCTGGGCCGTAGGCGCGAAAGATGTCGGCGAGTTCAGGCACAGCCTAAGGACTGTCGAAGGACAGCACAGGCTGCATCACCCGGTTGATCGCGTCGGTGGCAATCGCCTCGACTTCGCGCGTCAGGTGGGTATAGCGGGTCGTGGTCTGCAGCGAACTGTGGCCGAGATAGACTTGGATGAGACGGAGGTTGACGCCCGCTTCCAGCAGGTGCGTGGCGTAGGAGTGACGCAAGGTGTGGACACTGGCGGCCTTTGGCACGCCGCTTTCTTGCAGTGCGGCTTTGAAGGCGCGTTGGACACCACTCTCATCCATCGGCTGCGTAGCGGACGACCTAGGCACACCCGCGCGGGTGGGGGCCGGAAAGAGCCACACCGGATGGCGGTGGGTGCTCCAGTATTGGCGCAGCAACTTGAGGGTGCCCTCGGGCAAGGGCACATAGCGGTCTTTGTCGCCTTTGCCCTGCCGGATGTGGAGCATCCTCCGCTCGCTATCAATATCGGTGACTTGCAGGTGGACGCCCTCCAGCAAGCGCAAGCCGCACGAGTAAATGGTCGTCAAGCACACGCGATAGTGTGGGCGACGGAGACAGCCCCGGATCAGGCGCACCTCGGCGGTGCTGAGCACAACCGGCAGCTTTTTCTCGCGCGTCCGGCGTGGCAGAGCTTGCCCTGAGCTTGCCGAAGGGTCGAGGATGGCCCACTCGCGGTGGAGCGTCCGTTCATGGAAGAACTTGAGGCCGCACAGCGCAATGGTAAAGCCACTGCGGGAAATCTGCTTGTCATTCTTGAGGTAGAGAAAGTACAGGCGCAGTTCTTCTTCGGTGATGAGGTCGGGCGACTTGCGATAGTGCTCGGCCAACTGCCGGACGGCGCGCAGATATGCGTCTTGGGTCTTGGCAGACAAGCCACGCAGTTGTAGGTCCTCGATCATACGCTGTCGTAACGGGGTAATGGTGATTCCTCCTTGTCGGAAAGTTTGACAGGAAGTATAGCCGTGATCGAGGAACAACGAGGACTGGTCAGAAGATCACTTACGGAGATTGGTGCGCCCTGCGCGAAGCGCTTAGTTCAACGCCCGGTGTAAGCTGCTGATGGGCGGGACGCGAACCAACTCCGGGATCAGAACCAACTTTGGGATGCCGATGATCCAATTTTACCGGCAGAATCCCCATCAGTCAGCTTCACACCGATGTTGGGCTGCCTTTCTTGTCTTTCAACTCACCTCTGGACTGACTTCACTCCACACTTCTTCGTGACTTACTCCGCCAATTTCCTGAATACGTTGTTCTGCTGCCTCCAATATTGCCGAAACTTAGGCGAATTAGCCAGTAATAAACCCTCTATATCTCGTCGTCTTTGATTTGCAATATCAATATTACTTCTTTGGGTCTTTCAGCATAGATCAAGTTGGATTTCCACTTTCAAAACCGGTAGAAGCGTCAGGCTTACAACCACGACTCTTCTACTGGTTCATGACCCCAATCACCGACAGAAGGATGTATTTTGCCAATACTTATCAGGCAAGATTTCACTGGCTCGAATTACTTCTGGATCACAGTATGGTCTAATTATCGGGTTCGTCGCCCACTTTGTTATACAGCACCGACCTGAACAATCGAAAACCTGGGTATAGCGTTTTTCCCAGTAAAGAAATACAGATGTATCTACATCTAGTATGGGACTCCACCAGCCGGTTTGAATAAAAACACAGTAACTTCCATCCGCTGCAGTAGTTACAGAGCGTACGTTAAATTCCTCATATTCGCCTGGCTCGATCAAGAGCAAATCACCTGCATTGGCTGTTGTCGCACGCCCGTACAATAGCTCTAGGCTACTTGTTGCCGTTAAAGTATCGGTACATGTCGTGCCTATACGGACACTGATAATACTGTTCAGACTTCCCCAATCATCTGGCCAATTAGTAGAAGGATTTGTTTCTATTATATTGGTTAAATCATTGATTATTTTCAACGTTCTGGGGCGATCGGTGGTGGTGGGGCATGGCGCCTGGACCGTGACATCTACCACGTTACTGTAGGGGGAGTATCCATTGGCGAATTTGGCTCGTACTCTATACCAATATATGCCAAGGCCGCGAGTGATAGTAGTTTCAAAATGTCCCTGACGACCTGTAAATTGCCCAGTTCTTGAAAAGCCGGCACTCGATGAAATGACCGATTCCTCTAACTCGTAGCCATCCTGGGTTGAGCCGATACTAAGCCATGTATAGTCCCACTTCAACGTAATCGATCCTGTGGAGATCTTGGGCCCATACAAGGCAGGGCCGTGAGGCTCATCCGTTAGCGCGACTTGCGCGTTACATGCTGCATAAGGATAATCAGGGCGATTGGGCCGGGAAGGGTTTTGGGGCGCTAGGGTGTTGGTGCTGATAGTATCCATGAACGGGGTGGGAAGCAGACCGCTTACTGTATACCCGCGGAGGAGAATTCGAGTGTAACTCGGCAAGTTATAAATTACATGCAGTTTTTCGGGAGTGTTGTCCACTGATACCGTTCGCATGATAGTATCGCCATTATATGGAATAGTGATTTCAAGATCATAATCGTAGTTAATGCCACTGCTATCAACCCGTACACATGCCTGGTCTGTTTTGACCAAATCCATGTTGAATGCTGAAAAGTGGCTAATCTTTCCTACATAAGCCTTGTTTGTTTTGTCAAATTTCCCCCTGTGCTAATATGGGGTGAGACAACTCGTCCGGTCAATTTAGTGTAAGATGGGGGCGAAGGAGAATCAATCAATGTCTCAGAATGGAACCCAGACGACCGCTCGACCTGACCCCGAGGTCAGACCGAAAGCCAAGCACCGCCAGTTCACCGCTGAATACAAGAAGCGCATCTTGGACGAAGCCGACGCTTGCACGACCCCGCCGCAACGTGGCGCACTGGTTCGGCGGGAAGGACTGTACTCATCGCATCTCACTGCGTGGCGTCGGCAACGCGCTCGCGGCATCCTGGATGGACTCGCCCCGAAAAAGCGCGGGGTCAAACCCGATCCGCGCGCACTTGAAAATGCGCAACTGCGCACCGAGATCAAACACTTGGAGCAGCAATTGCACCGCGCCGAAACGATTATCGAGGTTCAAAAAAAATCTCGCAGTTGTTCAGCTTGCCGACCGAACCGAGCCGGAAGGACGAGCGCGCATGATCCAAGCAGTCGACCTCCTGGCCCCCACCCTCGGCATCGTCGCGGCGTGCGAAGCCATGGGACTCCCGCGCGGGAGCCTCTATCGGGCGCACCAGCCCGTCGAACCTGTTGCGCCCAGCCCGGCCCCAGCGCGTCCACCGTCTCCGCGTGCGCTGACCCCGACGGAAAAAGCGACGGTGCGCGAAGTGCTGAACAGCGAACGCTTTCAAGATCAGGCCCCCCGCGAAGTGTATGCCACTTTGTTGGATGAAGAGCGCTACCTGTGCTCGTGGCGCACGATGTATCGGATTTTGGCTGAAAATCAGGAGATTCGCGAACGCCGCGACCAATTGCACCACCCGGTCTATGCCAAACCTGAACTGTTGGCGACGCGCCCCAACCAACTGTGGAGTTGGGATATTACCAAACTGCGTGGCCCCGTGACCTGGACCTACTACTACCTCTACGTCATTCTGGATGTGTACAGTCGTTACGTGGTCGGCTGGATGATCGCCGAACGCGAATCCGAAGAACTCGCCCAGGAACTCATTCGCGAGACCTGTGTCAAACAAGGGATCCAACCCGGACAGTTGACCCTGCACGCCGACAACGGGAGCGCGATGATCGCCAAGAGTGTCGCGCAGTTGTTGATTGACCTGGATGTGGTCAAGTCGCATTCGCGCCCGCATGTGTCGGATGACAATCCGTATTCCGAAGCGCAGTTCAAAACCTTGAAGTATCGCCCAGACTATCCGGAGCGCTTCGGGTGTTTAGCTGATGCGCGGGCGTGGGCGCAAGCGTTCTTTGCCTGGTACAATCAAGAGCATCATCATACCGGGCTGGGTCTGTTGACCCCCGCCGTCGTGCATTACGGACAGGCGGAGACGATGCTTCAAAAGCGGCAACAGGTTTTGGATGTAGCGTATGCCGCGCATCCGGAACGGTTCGTGAAACACCCGCCTGTGCCAGCTCAGTTGCCCGCGGAGGTGTGGATTAATCCGCCCCAACCAGCGGGCGACACGGCGGCGCCGCTTCAGTAAATTCAGAAACGAGTTGTCTCAAACCTATTGACACATTCCGTTT
>CAYGWJ010000222.1:0-2605 GCA_964353405.1 uncultured Anaerolineae bacterium | reverse complement strand
ATCCCCCAGGAGATCAACCTCGACAACGACCTGACCGTCCAGGAGAACCTCGTCGTCTTCGCCCGCTTCTTCGACATCGGCCGCAAGGAGGCCCGGGCCCGGATCGCCGAGCTCCTCCGTTTCGTCGAGCTCGAAGCCAAGTCGGGGAGCAAGATCTCGGAGCTGTCGACGGGCATGAAGCGGCGGCTGCTCATCGCCCGGGCCCTCATCAACCGGCCGCGGCTCATCGTCGCCGACGAACCGACGACGGGGCTCGACCCGCAGGCGCGGCACCTCATCTGGCAGCGGCTGCGCCAGCTCAAGAGCCAAGGGACGACCCTCGTCCTGACGACGCAGTACATGGAAGAGGCCCAACAGCTCTGCGACCGCATCGTCGTCATGTACCAGGGGAAAATCCTCAAGGAGGGAATCCCGGCGAAGCTCGTCGAGGAGGAGATCGGGCGGGAGGTCGTCGAGGTCCGCATTCCACCGGAGGAGGACGGGAAGGTCCTCGCCGAACTCTCCGCCTTTCCCTGCGTCCACGAGCGCGTCGGCGACACGCTCTATTTCTACTGCCGGGATGGACACGCCCTCATGCGCAAGCTCATCGAGCTCGACCTGCCCAATACCCTGAACAGGCCGGCGACGCTCGAAGACGTTTTCCTCAAGCTCACCGGCAGGAGTCTCCACGAATGAGCCTGTCCTACCGGATCGCCTACGTCTTCCTGAGGAACCTCTATTCCTATAAAAGGTTCATCGTCCCGACCTTCCTCGTCAGCCTCGTCGAACCCCTGTTCTACCTCATCACGTTCGGGGTCGGGATGGGCGCCTACATGGGCGCCTTCGGCGGCAAGCCCTACCTCCACTTCCTCGTCCCGGGTGTCCTCGTCTCCGCCGTCATGATGTCCTCGTCGTTCGAATGCCTTTACGGAACGTTCATCAAGATCGTCCACGAGAAAGTCTACGATTCGCTCATCGCGACGCCCGTCTCCGCCGACGAGGCCGTGGCCGGCGACATCGTCTGGGCGTCGTTCCGGGGCCTCGTCAGCGGTACGCTGATGATGGCCGTGGCCCTGGCCATGGGCGTCGCCCCCGCCTCTCCGTTCCGGTTCCTTCTTCTCCTCATATTCATGGTTTTTATCGGCATCCTCTTCGGCTCGCTAGCCATGATCGTGACCTCGGTCGCCCCGAGCTTCGACTTTTTCAGCTACTACACCGAGCTGGTCGTCACGCCCATGCTGTTCTTTTCCGGCGTCTTTTTTCCCCTCGAGAGATTCCCCGGCTGGATGAAAACCCTGGCCGAGTTCCTGCCCCTGACCCACGCGGTCAGGATCTCGCGGGCGGTCTTCACCGGCGAGCCCGCGGCCGGGCTGGGCTGGAGCTTCGCCGGCCTCCTCGTCCTCGCGGCGGTCGTCTTCACGATCTCCATCCGGATGATGAGAAAGCGCCTGATCAAATAGGAGCGCCTCATGGCCAACCGCACCCTCCGCGCCGCCGCGGCCGCGACATCCGTCTTCCTCCTCTTATTATCCGCCTCCGCGGGCAAGGCAGGGCTTCCCAGTCCCGGTCCTGATCCGACCGGGGCGGGGCGTCCCGCTCTCCAGGACGTCGATACCGTAGGGGCGAAGCCGGGCAACCGCACGGTTGCCCCCGTCAACCAGATTGTGGCACCGATCGGGATCCAAGTCACTCTCCCGGGCCTGCGGCCCCAGGCGCTTGCCCTCTCCCCCGACGGGAAGCTCCTGGCCGTCGCCGGAAAAACACCCGAGCTCATCATCCTCGACGCGGCCTCCGGCGAGGTCCGGCAGCGGGTCGTCCTCCCCGCCGAAGAGCAGGGGGAGCAGCATCCCCAGACGGCGTCCCCGATGATCCTCGATCCCGACGACGAGGGCCAGCTGAGCTACACCGGCCTCATCTTCGCCCCCGACGGCGGCCGCGTCTACATGAGCAACGTCGACGGCAGCATCAAGGTGTTCACGGTCGCCGCGGACAACACGGTCGCACCCTCGCACACGATCCCGCTCCCCCCGGCCGGCGCGCCGCGCCGCGCGGAGGAGATCCCGGCCGGACTGGCCCTCTCGGGCGACGGAGGGCGGCTCTTCGTCTGCGGCAACCTCTCCAACCGCCTCCTCGAGCTCGACACCGCGACCGGGGCGGTCCTGCGGACGTTCGACGTGGGCGTCGCCCCCTTCGATGTCGTCCTCGCCGGCGGCAAGGCCTATGTCAGCAACTGGGGCGGCCGCCGGCCGAAGCCGGGCGACCTCACCGGACCGGCCGGACGAGGCACCGAGGTCAGGGTGGACCCGGTGAGGCATATCGCCAGCGAAGGCTCCGTCAGCGTCATCGACCTCGCCGCCGGTCAAATTTCGGCCGAAATCCTCACCCAGCTCCACTCGTCGGCTCTCGCCCTCTCCCCGGACCGCCGCTACCTCGTCTGCGCTAACGCGGCGTCCGACAACCTCAGCGTCATCGACACGACGACCGATACCGTCGTCGAGACCATCTGGGCCAAGCAAAGCCCGGCCGACCTCTTCGGCGCCTCGCCCAACGCCCTCGATTTCTCCCCCGACGGGAAGACGCTCTACGTGGCCAACGGCACCCAGAACGCCGTCGGAGCGATCAAGTT
>CAYGWJ010000221.1:0-6057 GCA_964353405.1 uncultured Anaerolineae bacterium | reverse complement strand
GAAGGGTCTCTACCTCGCAAGGCAGAGATTCTTCGGCCTTCGGCCTCAGAATGACACTATGGCGCGAGTTTCTCTACCCTGGCATATCGCCACCCGGCGATATGAATTCTCGCAATGACAGCGAGTTTCTGGGTAGGAGCGTCTTTTGCGACGAAGCAATCTCAATCGCTCAAGCAGGAGATTGCTTCGCCGCGCAGCGGCTCGCAATGACAGACTTGTGGGCAATCACCGGTCCTGCACTCTTGACAGATTCACCGGCGGAATGCATCACCTCATCGAATGCATCATCATGCTGGAATGCGATGAACATAATGTCAATATATTGATTATCAATTTCTAACCTCACGTTAAGCCACTGTACTTCAAGTGATGCTATAATAGGTTAGCTCGCTTGAGCATTTGCCAAGGGTGACATGCCGCCGTGCGACAGCGCAGATGATGCCTGTCGTGGAAGGCAGGTCGCCCCATAATCGCAAGTCAGAAAGGAAGCTACGATGAAGCCAGTTATAAGGACCGTCAAGTCAAGCTCAGTCCTTCTGGGACTGTCCCTGGCGTTGGTATGGGCAACCTTTTGGGCGGCGAGTCCCACCAGCGCCGCGCCTTATACCGCCGGTGTGAACGTCATCGTGGTCCGCGCTCAAGATGTGAACGACGGCCAAATCGTCGTTGATTCCGTGACCGCCGCAGAAGACGGCTGGCTCCTGATCCGCAAAGACCACCGGGGCGCCCCGCGTGACGTGATCGGCTTTGTGCCCGTGCATCGAGGCACGACCACGAACGCCCGCGTGGACATCCAAACCAGCGATGTGTCTGGCAATGACAACATCACGCCCACACTGTGGGCCACACTCGTGGCGGACCCGGATGCGGTGCTCCCATTCGCGTCGCCCGGACCCGGGATCACAAAATATGCCAGTGTGGCCGTGGTGGCCTTTGCCAGCTCGATAGCACAGGGGCGCGCGTCTGGCGCGAGTAGCTCGTCCGGCGCAGCCAAAGGCAACAATATTACGGTGCGCGCACAAGCTACGAACACTGGCCAAATCGTCGTTGATTCTGTCACTGCAACGCAAGACGGCTGGCTCCTGATCCGCCAAGACAGGCAAGGCGCCCCCGGCAACATGATCGGCTTTGTGCCGGTACGTCGGGGCACGACCACGAATGCCCGCGTGGACATCCAACTGACGGACTTTTATGGCGACGATAATATCACGCCCACGCTGTGGGCGACACTCGTGGCAGACGCGAACGCGCTTGTTCCTTTTGCCAGGCCCGATGCCTCTGTCCAGCAAGCGCGCAGCCTGGCGACGGTGGCCTTTGGCGCGCGCTAAATGTGGGTATGACGCAAAACTGTCGGTCGTAGGACAAGATGGCATCTTGTCCTACGGCTGGCCCGACACTTGTGCGGTGTACCCGCTAAATGTCGAGCACTTGCAACTAGTCTGCTTTTGTGCGATGATTAGCGGTCAGATTCCGAGGAAAGGAGAAACCAAATGACCGCTCAACAGACGAGGCTGGGCGGACGTCAGGTCGGCATCGTCATTTTGACACTCGCTACAGCCGTCATTCACTTGACGCTCGTTCACAGCCTGACGGACATTGCCTTTATCCTGAATGGGCTAGGATACCTGGCCCTGTTGGCGGCGCTCTACCTGCCTATTCCGTTTCTTGCAGGTCGGCGCAGCCTGGTGCGATTTGCCCTGATGGGCTTGGCTGCCTTGACCATTATCGCGTGGATTGCGATAGGCGACAAGACATGGTGGCTGGGTTACGTGGCCAAGGCAATCGAGATCGTATTGATTGTCCTGCTGTGGCTGGAGAACCAGACCTCCAAAGCCTAAATCGCTTCGCCCAAATTCAACATATACGATTCAACCCACACGGGTGATTCAACATGACCGACATGACGCTCACCAGAATCACTTGCGCGCGTGTCCCCATGCCCGAGGGAGAGTTCACGCTGTGCGTCTATGCCAACAACCGAGACGACAAGGAACACCTGGCCCTGATGCTGGGCGATGTGGCCAGTCAGGAAAATGTCCTGGCGCGGATACACTCGGAATGCTTCACAGGCGACGTGCTCGGTTCGCTGCGCTGCGACTGCGGTGAGCAGTTGCACCGCGCGCTGCGCCTCATCGCCTGCGAAGGCTGCGGCGTCCTCCTGTATCTGCGTCAGGAGGGGCGTGGCATCGGGCTGCCCGATAAACTGCGCGCCTACAATCTGCAGGATATCGGCTACGACACGGTTGAAGCCAATCTCATGCTGGGTCACCAGGCCGATGAGCGAGATTACACGGCGGCGGCGCTCATCCTGCAAGACCTCGGCGTGCGCTCCGTACGATTGCTCACCAACAATCCGACCAAGATTGAAAGCCTCACGGACATGGGCATCCCGGTTAGAGCGCGCGTGCCTTTGCAGGCCAGCGTCACACCCGAGAACGCGGGATACCTGCAGACCAAGATCGAGCGGATGAGTCACCTGCTCGACTTGCAGAGGCCACCCGATGATTGCCAAGGCCGACTATAGCTTTATCCGCTACCTCGCGGCGAAAAAGAGTGTGGACGACCGCGCGCTCAACGGGCACGTGTGGCACAGCCTGGCACATAGCCTGTTCGCTTCGAATTTTACGTCGCCGGTCAAGGTGCTCGAAGTTGGCGCAGGTATTGGCACGATGGTCGAGCGCGTTTTTGAACGGGGGCTGCTGGAGGAAGCTGCGTACACGGCGATTGATGCGGAGGCAGGCTGTATTGCCCAAGCTCAGGCACGCCTGCCGCAGTGGGCGGCGCGGCAAGGGTTCACAGTGCGGCGTGAGACACCCGAGCAACTCCAGTTCCAACAAGCCGAACGGAAAATCTCAGTCGAGCTTGAAGCGATCAATCTCCAAGAGTTTGCCGCTCGCGAAAAAGAGCGGCGCGCGTGGGACGTGCTCATCGCCCACGCGTTCCTCGATCTGGTGAACATTCCGCGCGCGTTGCCGATGCTGCTGTCTCTGCTCAGGCCGGGCGGGCTATTTTATTCGACCATCACGTTCGACGGTATGACGGTTCTGCAACCCGAGATGGATCCCGAGTTAGACGCTCGCATCGAGACCTTGTATCACCAGACGATGGACGAGCGCATCACTGCCGGCCAGCCTTCCGGCGATAGTCACAGTGGGCGACATTTGTTTGGCCACTTGCGAGATGCGGGCGTGGAATTGCTGGATGCCGGCAGCTCCGACTGGGTTGTCTTTGCCGGGCCGGGTGGCTACCCGGCTGACGAAGCCTATTTCCTGCATTTCATCGTTCACACGATCCAGACGGCGCTGCAAGGTCATCCCAAGCTGGATGCGGCGCGGTTCGCTGATTGGATCGAAGGACGTCACCGGCAAATCGAGCGAGGCGAGTTGGTGTACATCGCGCACCAACTCGATTTCCTCGGACGACGACCCGTGAAGACGATGGCTCAAGCCGCACCTGCGAGATGAGGCGTTGGCTCAAACTCCATGCCGTACCCTGGCGACATAGAACAACCCCCTGCCCAACACTTCGGAGACTAACGATAGCTCCAAGGCCAATGGGACCATCATACCGGTTCCCCCTCGTTCTCCGAATGGGGACAGTGCCAGGCCGACGATCACGATACTTGACACGGCAAGCGCCAGGCGCAATCCCAAGGTCACGCGGTGTTCCTGCATGACCTTGGAGACTGAGCGCACAGCCGCCTCCGGGCCGGACCTCAAACGAGTCAGCCACAACACCACGAGGGCCAGTTGCGCTCCCATCAGTGCGAGCGCCTCCAGCGTAATCCACTGAACCGAAACGCGCAGCACCTCGGGCGGGAGACCAGGAGTCAGCACGAGCAGTGCGCCCACCGTCAGGCCACCTAGCATCAGCGCCGTCACGAGGAACGAAGCCAGAGTGCCCCAGGAATCCCAGGCCGGGATCGTACGCAGCCGATAGGCGTTTGCCATGCTGACGATCAGGGCCAGACCGAGCAGCGCCGCCGCCGATAGGATCAGACTGCGGGCAGCCGGGGTTGCCAGCCCGGCCCACTCCAGGCCGGTCAGCAGGCAGCTCACGCCGGCGAACAAGATGGCCAGCAGAATCTCTCGGCTCAACCAGGACGAAGGAAGGTTAGCCACGGCGCGCCAGGCATTCGCCGGTGTGCCCAGGTGAAAGAGCGAGACCGACAGTGCCACGACCATGATTGGGCCAAGCGCCAGCCACGCCGGGCGGGCCAGCGCATTGACCACAGCGCGCCCGGCTTGCCCTGCGGCCCAGGCCTCCAGTGCGCTCAGCGTCCACAGTGTGCCGACGGCTACTTCCGAAAGGATCGTGAAAGCAACCAGTGACCGTTCTTTCATGGCGCGTTCACCTCCTCACGGTTGGCCATCACGGCAGTCTCACTTTTCGCACGAGTCGCGTCCTGGTGCAACGTCAGCACTAGAGACGGCCCCGTGAGATCTGCTTCCGGCAACGGGTAAACAACACGGGTCGTTCCATACCTCGCTTCCAGTTCGGCGCGGTCGCCAAAATCAAGTGCGCGCAGCGGGCAAGCGGCCACGCACGCAGGGGGCAAGCCTGCATCAAGGTTATCCACGCAGAACGTGCACTTGGTCATGCGACCCTTTTTCTCGTCGTATTGTGGTGCACCATAGGGGCAGCCATAGGGACACGCCCAACTGCAAACCTGGCAGCCGAGGCACTTGCGCTCGTCAATCAACACAATCCCATCGGCCCGCTGGGTAATGGCCGCCGCCGGACAAACCTCAGCGATTGCAGGCCAGCGAGACGTTGTAGGCGAATACGGTCGAAAGCCACGCCTCGCCCCGGCGCGTCCAGCCGCCGCCCGCCACCTCGTAAACGCGCCGCCACAAAATGCCGACCGGCAAGTTGTGCTTGTCCTTGCACGCCGCCTGGCACGCTTTGCAGCCCGAGGCGGTGTCCATCGCTCCGAGGTCAGCACATTGACCGAGCCGCGCCGGTCAATCCCGTTCTCGTCTGGCGTCCACCAGGCGCCCTGTGGAATGTCCACGACGCCAGGCAAGATGCGATTCGTCACGCGGCAGGCCAGAATCATCGCCCCACGCCCGTTATAGACCTTGACCTTGTCTCCATCGGCGATACCGCGTGCGTCAGCATCCAGCGTGTTGATGAACACTCGTTGCGGGAACGCTTCTTCTAGCCAGTCGTTGTTGTGGCGAAGCCATGCGTCGAGTGGACGCGATGCAGCGTGTGATGCCCGATGGCTTGAAGTGGATATCGCTCCGCTTCCGGCCCGAAGGGGCTGTCCCACTCTTGAATGTATTTGGGCACGGCTGGAATCTCTTCGGGCTTGCCCATGTCGTGCAGTCGCCTGGAGAAAATCTCGATCTTGCCCGAAGGCGTGTCGAGTGGATGCGCTTCCGGGTCAGCACGAAAATCGGCCAGGGCGATGGCCGGCTGCGTGACCGGGTTGGCGTACACGCCGATGTTGGACGCCTCGAACTCGTCAAGCGTCGGCAGACCCGGAAAGCGCGTCTGGCGATACCGGTCGAGAATCCACTCGACCCAGGCGCGTTCGTCGCGGCCCTCGGTATACGCCTCGCCGATGCCGAGTCGCCCGGCCAATTCGGCGCAGATGCTTAGTCGCTCTTGCTTTCGCCGGGTGGCTCGACCAGCTTGGGCATCAGGATCACCACGTCGCCATACTTCCAACCGTCCTCTACTCCCCACGTTTCGAGCTGCGTGCAGGCAGGCAGAAGGATGTCGGCAAAGCGGCCGGTGGGCGTGAGGAAATTGTCTTGCACGACGATGAACTCGACCAGGTGCTCGTCTCCCAGGATGCGGGCGGTGCGGTTAATGTTGCCGTGCTGATTGACGAGTGCGTTCGTGGCGACAGCGTAAATCAGCTTGATGCTGTTGTCCAGCCGCTCCACGCCCAGGATGCCATCGGCGCTATAGATGTTCAGATAAAGTTTCGGGATAGGTCATTCAGTGACCTCGCCGAGCGATTCGCAATACCGGCCCATCAGCGCGGTGATCTCGGTCGGCGTGTTGGCAAAATGGAGCAAAGCGTCCTCGACTTTTTCGACTAAT
>CAYGWJ010000220.1:0-5503 GCA_964353405.1 uncultured Anaerolineae bacterium | reverse complement strand
TCCAAGCAAAAGCGACATTTGAACTGCTGGTGTGACAAAATCTCGGCTGGCAAGAGGCAAAAACAGCTTGGATTTAGAACGCATGGTCTAGAGATTTTGTCACACCTAACGTTGCGATGTCAACTTTGCCGGTACTCTGATTATACCCCCTACAGACATTTCGGGCGTTGATTTAGCGGGTTACTCGGGCCAGACGGATGGGATGATCCGGGTGCAAGCGCGTGGCGACCACCACTCCCACGACCCGCCAGCGAGCGATGGTCAACGCGCCTATGATCGCGCCAATAGATGTGCCCGCGCTCGTGATCAGAAACGCCAGAGTCGCGCCGGGACTCTGGCCCGCATCCAAAAGCGTCAGGATGAACGGTGACGACGCTTCCGAGTCGAAATAGAACGGCACGCCGAGCGTGGTCGAAAGCGGCACGCTGTAGAAACGCCCGCCACGCTCTGAACTTGAGTGCCACGCCTGTGCCAGACCGCGCGATAGACGCAAGAACTGGTCGGCCCGCTTCCGCTGACTCGGCTCTGCCGGATTGGGCAAGACAACGGCGGCCTTTCTCGACCAGACGATGCGGCTCGATGTTAGAGAGCATCGAGCTCTTGGAGCAGGGCGGGCTATCCGACCAAAGGAGAATCTCATGCGTATCATTGTTCTTGTTCTGCTGGTCGCCGCCTCTCATTTTAGCTTGACTCCGTTCGCGCCGGCGTCGGCTGGCAAGGCCGGGCTCATGTGGCCGTTCGCCGCCGATTAAAAGCCCTGGCTCGGCTTTGTCGGTGGCCTGCCACGACAATCCGGCAGTGTGGTCACGCCTTTGCTGGCTGGTATCGCCGGTCTGGGCTTGCTTGCGGCCGCATGGTCCCAAGACCAAAGAACCTGGCCCCGCCGCGTGGTCATTCCTTCTGGCAGAGCAGGGCGATGGCACAACGCGATTGATCTCCAGACAGCAGATGGTCTACGAACCCACGCCCTCGGCAGTGCGATCCGCATGGGCAGTTGGTTCGAATCCATGCGCTATCATGGCGAAGCGAGCACGTCGCAAGTCCTGTGGCTTTATCAATCATTGGAATGGAGCACGCGCGATGGCAAGCCTTTCTCAATGGTCGGCGCGGCGATTTGTCTGGTTATACCATCGCCACCAACTGCGCGCGGCGATCCGTGAATGCAGGATCGCTGGCAACGACCGGACATTCTTCCACAGTTCGTTTTTGCTGCAATAGCCCGAAAGCAAACGCCATGCACGTCGCCTCGCCGCACCGTTTGCAGTTCGATTGGGGCAATAGCGTCCACACGTCCAATGGACGCGGCGCGCGGCGCATGGCCGTCACTGGCTGGATAGTGTCACGCTTGTCCCAGCACTGGTTGAGCAAGTCACGCACCGCCGAAAGCAGTTGCAAACCTTCATCCGAGTCCTTGACCTGTGTGATCATCACCTTGTCGGGATAAAACGTGATAAAGCCAGGCTGGCGGCGCAGCATGAGCGTGCCCGCCTCTGGATTGAACGAGATGATATTGGGCGCGACCGCCGCCACCAGCGGCAAGAGGCCATCCAGGTTGCGCGAGGGTTGAGCGATCAAGATGCTGTTGCCGTGTTGGGGCAGCCGGGGCATTGTCGTGGTCAATGTCAACGCGTCGAGAAATGGCATTGCTTCTCGCCTCCAGATCGAAATACACCAGCGCCGCTTTCCGTTGCGGTTTTGGCGTCATCGTGTATCATTCGTTGCCACTCTAAGAGTCCGTCATTTCCAAACAGTACTCTGGAAGACGAAAGGACAAGTGAGATGCCTGAAACAAATTGCTGTAGCGTCCCCCAAGCTGGCGCGGCGACTTGAACTTGGAGATCGCCCCGTACTGTCAGCTGACACTTGCCCCTCTTGCGGACAGAAAGGCAAAGTCGTAGAGGGTCAAACGGTCAAGGCCATGCTTTCGATCAGCCTGTCGCACGTCACGCACGAACCCTACCTGTTTTGCCGAACGCCGGATTGCCCCGTCGTATACTTTAGCGCTGATGGCCGGCGATCTTTTACAAGAGATCAGGTGCGCGAGCGCATCTATCAAAAAGAGCCAGACGCCGACGACGTGTTCGTATGCTACTGCTTCCGCCATACGCCAGGCTCTATTCGCGCCGAGGTTCAAGCGACAGGACATAGCGCCGCAGTAGATGCCATCAACGCTGGCATTCAAGCCGGACAGTGTGCATGCGATATCCGCAATCCACAAGGCTCGTGCTGCCTGGGGAACGTGCGTGCCATCGTCAAGCGTCTTTCAGGCTAGCCGCTCCAGCCACGCCACCGCCCTCACCCCTGCTTGAAAATGCTCCCGCTCACCTGCGTGATGCCTGCACCAGGCACCTCGATCATCACGTGTCACCCGCCCTCCAACAAGCCGCGCGCCCTGCCTCTGAGATGCACCTGCAAGAATAAGTGCGCCCTCGGCATCCTTGTCAATCAGGACGCGGCACAGTTCGATCAACTCGGCATCTTGTAGCGTGAGCGTCAATCCCTTTTTCATGCCACACCTCACCCAATCGCGGGCGCGTCAATGACTATCTCTCGCAAGGCAGCGAGCTTGTCGGCACGCTGCGGCTCGAACAGCGGCGGGCAATCGTCCAACTTTTTCTGCGCCGCCACCAACTTGATCCAATAGGAATTTCCTTTTCCTCCACAAAGGGCACGAAGATACACGAAAAAGTAAAACTTGGTGTTCCTTCGTGTCCTTCGTGGATAACTAGAGCGCAAACGTGTAGCACGTCGGCTGGCCGCACTGTTTGCAGTTGGTCTGCGGCAAGAGCTTGTACACATCCATCACCGTCGGGCGGCGGCGCGTCTCGTGCGACGGCGTGATCTCGGCGCGTCGCTCCCAGGTGCGGTTGACCAGCGCGACAAGGCCGTCGAGCTCCTTTTGCGCGCTCTCCCGGTCAACGGCGTTGCTGACCGCGATCTCATAAGGGTGAAAGGCGACGTTGTGCCCTGCCTTTTTCCAGGTCAACGCGGGCGTGCTGTGCTCTGCGCCCGCGTTGGGAAAATAGACCGCGCCGCGCAGCGTGGCGTTGAGGTAGGGCAACACCTCGCGGATGTCGGCGACGAGTCTGGCTTTGGCCGTGAAGCGTTCCGCGCCCGGCTCGCACGGCGGCGTCAACACTTGCAGGTCATATTTTTCGATGAGCATTGTGCAGTCCTTTCAAGCGATCCACAAAAAGTACAGCCCCACGCCGACGACGATCACGCCGCTGGCTTTTTCGATGAGACTCGACCATTGGCCCAGCGACCGCAATCGCTTGAGTGCGCCGGTGAACGTCCCCGCCAGCACGATGGGCACGCCTCGACCGAGCGCATAGACGAACAAGAGCGCCGCGCCATGACATACGTGAGGATGGCGGCCAGCACCGGCGTGGCGCATTGCGAGGCGACCAACCC
This sequence comes from uncultured Anaerolineae bacterium, assembly GCA_964353405.1. Classification (GTDB taxonomy): domain Bacteria; phylum Chloroflexota; class Anaerolineae; order Fen-1058; family Fen-1058; genus JBGLNJ01. The sequence continues at coordinate 2,089 of CAYGWJ010000220.1, read as the reverse complement.
CGACACTAACCCCAACGCGAGCGCGCCCGGCAACCCTTTGAGGCCGATCCGTTCCCGCAGACGGCCAAACCACTGCGGCATGGGCAGGCTCAGCACCCCAAACATTTGCAGTCCGATGACAAAGCACACTCCGGCGACCCCATAATACCACACGCGCGACGTGCCGCCGATCAACCCGCCCACCAATGTCGCCGCGACGCCCAACAGCATGAACGTGATCGCCAGGCCCACGGCAAACGCCAGCGAGAGCGCGAACGAGCGCGCGCGCGACAGGTTGGCCGAGCCGCCGACGTAACCGACGATCAGCGGGATCATGGCCACGTTGCACGGGCCGATACTCGTCACGACGCCGCCGAAAAAGACAAGCAGGAACGCAATGAGCGGACCCGTTTGAAGCGCAGATGGGTCGAACGGCATCGCTAACTCCCGCCCAACGCCTGCAACGCCTGGCGCAATTGCGCGGGCTGCATGACGCCCGTCGCCACTTGCCGCTGCCCCATGCGGTTGAAAAAGACGAGCGTAGGAATCACGCTGATGCGCGATCGCTGCAACAATCGCGCGTTGCGGTCATCGTAGACGTTCACGTCCACCAGCGCGACGGAAGAAGCGAACTCGGGATAGACCTGTTTGACGATTTCCGTCATTTGAATGCACTGCTGGCAGCTGTTGGAATGAAAGAACGCCAGTGTGGGACGCTTCTCGGCCAGCAATTGATCAAGCTGCTGCTCCGGCAGGCCAGGCGGGAGACTGGCCACCCGAGTTGGTGAGGGCGCCGTGACGGTGGGCAGCGCCGCCGACTGCGTTTGCTTGGCAATCAGGACGCCGCCGATCAGGATGACCAATCCGGCGACGACGGCGACCTGCGGCCACGGGGGCTTGTGGCTCTCAGAACGTTGTTTTTTGGACATGGAGTATAGCACCTCGCTTCAGTCTAGCCGCTGCGCCAGGACACGCACGGCGAACGCCTCTAGTTCAATTGCATCAGTTGTTGGCAATGCCCTTGCAGGATTTCTTCCAGCCAGTCAGGCCGGCGCTGCACGGCGCGCACAAAATGCTCCGTCCCAAAGAACAGGCGTTGTTGCTCGACGGGCGCGCGTATCATCGGCGACGAACTCAGCTGCGTGGCGTGGCAGCGAATGGCCGCCAGCTTGATCTCCCATACAGGCGAAACGTCCACGCTCAACGCAATCGCTTCATCGGGCACAGCCTGAACGCGCTTCATATCCAGCCGCTCCGCAAGACTGCGCGGCACGGCGACGGTGTACAGCGCGGCGACCTCTTGCGCGCGGCGAAACGCCTCTGCCGCACATTGTCCAATGGCGATGTGGTCGGGATGGCTCGACAGTCCATCTGGCCCAAAGGTCAACATGACCTGCGGACGCACCTCGTCCACGATGCCAAGAATCTGCGCGATGATTTCTTCGGGGTCGGCCTGACTCAAATGGCCGTCCTCGTAATCGAGCAGGCGCGGCGGCTCGATGCCCAACACGGCGCACGCGCAGCGCAGCTCGCGCTCCCGCACGGCGGGCAATTCGTCAGGCGCGCACAGCGGCGGATCGCCACATGAACCGGCCTGACCGCGCGTGGCCGTGAGCAGGTGAACCCGCACGCCGCGCCGCGCCAACAGCGCCAGTGTCCCGCCCGGACGATAGGCTTCGTCGTCAGGATGAGCCAAGACGGCCAGCAGAACAGGTGAATGGTCTGACGCGGTCTCACTCCTCATGACACTTGCACCGCCAGCACGCGCATGCGCTCATCGGCAGCGATGCTGCGCACCGCCTCGGCCGGCACGACGACCAGCGAGCCAGCCTGAAGTCTAGCCTGCTCGTCGCCCACACGCAGGCGGCCCTGCCCCTCGACGACATGGTACAGCACCGTAACAGACAGCTGGCACGGTGCAACCGCTTGGCCGGCCTCCAGGTTCAATAGCAGCGCGCGCACCTTGCCGGCATCAAGCAGCGGCGTCGAGCGCGCTCCGTCGAGGGAAAAATCCTTCAGATTATTTGTTTCGACAACGTGAATGTTCATCAGCCTCTCCTTTCACGTTTGCGCCACTTGGCCCACCACGGCAAGATAAACAGATACAGGC
>CAYGWJ010000219.1:0-21403 GCA_964353405.1 uncultured Anaerolineae bacterium | reverse complement strand
CTCCGGCGAATGACATTCCCCGCCTCATCCGTGAGGCTCGCGCGGGCCGCGCCGAGTTCCGTACTGACAAGACGGCGAACATCCACGTGCCGATCGGCAAGGTGAGCTTCCCAGCCCAGAAGCTGCGGCTGAACCTGGCGGCGTTGATGGATGCGATCATGAAAGCCAGGCCCGCCAGCGCCAAGGGTATCTACATCCGGCGAATCGTTTTAACTTCGACGATGGGGCCCGGCGTCAAGGTGGATGCGAACCTGGCCCAGAGCATGGAAGCGGCATAATCGTAGGGGCGTTCAATGGAACGCCCCAACATAGGGGCGTTCAATGGAACGCCCCAACAATTGAACGCTCCAACAATTGAATATCCGCAGCCAGAGACAGCAGGTAGTGCGCTTTGTCCACATAAAACCTGCCGAGGCAAGCGACAAAAGATGATCCCCAGCAATAGGCCGTAACCCCTAGTGTTGTGAGCGTCCCAGTCTTTGCCTTCACTGCGCGTGCGGCAAAGACTTTAAGTTTGCGTCCCCAGCCGGGGGCGCAAGCAGGACGAAAGGAGGTGAAAGTAAATTGGCAATTACCAAGCAGCGCAAAGGTGAACTGGTCGAGCAATACGCGGAATGGCTGAAGCAGAGCCAGGCGGTGATCCTGGTGAATTATCGCGGCGTTTTGACCAAGGATGTCTATCGCTTGCGGACCAAGGTGCGCGATGCGAAAGGCGAGTTTCACATTACCAAGAACACGCTCATCGCTCGGGCGATGAAAGACACGGGCCTGCCCGTGCCTGAAGAAATGCTCCAAGGCCCCACGGCGATGGGCTTTTGCTTTGACAATCCGCCCACCGTGGCCAAGGTCATGCTCGACTTTGCCGAAGAATCCAAGATCATGACGGTCAAGGGCGCGGTGTTGGGCAACCGCGTGATTGACAAGGCGGGCGTCAAGGCGTTGAGTGAGTTGCCGCCCAAGCCGGTCGTCATGGGCCAGGTGCTCGGCGCCCTCCAGGCTCCGGCCAGCAAGGTGGCGGGTGTGCTCAACAGCGCCGTAGCGCAAATCGTGCGCGTCATCCAGGCGCGTGTAGATCAACTCGAGGCCGCTGAAGGTGCGGCGTAAAATCAATCAGAAAAGGAAACACAAAAATGGCAGACCTGAATAAACTCGTCGAAGAAATCAGCGCCCTGAGCCTGCTCGAGGCGGCTGAGCTTGTCAAGCTGTTGGAATCGAAACTGGGCGTGACCGCCGCCGCTCCTATGGCGATGGCCGCGATGCCGGCCGTAGCTGCGGCCGCCGCTGCTCCTGTTGAGGAAAAGACCGAATTCAACGTCGTCCTCAAGGCCGCCGGCGAAAAGAAGATCGAAGTCATCAAGGCTGTGCGCCAGATCGTCAGCAGCCTGGGCCTCAAGGAGGCCAAGGAACTGGTGGACACGGCTCCGCAGCCCGTGCTGCAGGGCGTCAGCAAGGACGCGGCCAACGAAGCCAAGGCCAAGCTCGAGGCCGCCGGCGCGGCCGTCGTCATCGAATAAGCCTGACGATGGGCGTAAGGGCGTTGCGTGCAGCGCCCCGGCCCATGAGACACACAAGGGCCGCTCGCGAGAGCGGCCTTTTGATATTCGCGATTTGCCCTGGCTAACGCTTGCCGTAGAACCCTGGCTGAGCCGGGGGCACGCTTTTGCTCGTTCGTGCGCGCCACTGCTCTTGATAGTCGGATAGCTGCCGGCTCAGCCCCATCCAGTCTTGCACCAGGAACACAAACCCGGCGCCTCGAGGGGTCAGCAAGTAGGGCCCCAGCATCGTTCGCAAGAACGACTTGGACATTGGGTAACCTTTGAGATCCACGACGATCACCGTCTGCCCCCACACTTTTTCCAGCATCTTGCGGCGCGCGCCTTTTTGTTTTTCGGGCGGGAACACATCGCGCAAATTGGTTGGCCGCGAGCCTGTGATGCGCTTGTACGAAAAGACCACCGGCACGAACGGCGTCTGAATCTTGACGTTGCGCGGCGTGCACTGCACGTAGGCTGCGCGGCTGATGGCCCACGTCAACAGGAAACGGGTCAGCCCATAGACTGTGATGACCGCGCCGATCCAGAACAATAGCCACACGTCGCCGCTGACCGCGCCCGGCCGGATGGCGCGCAACAACACTGCCGAGACGGCCAGCACCATACCCAGCATAACCAACCCGAAGCTCAGGCTGCGCTGAACCTGATGATAGCGGTGATAGATCAAAAGAGGGAATCTTTTGGCTTTGGGTTTTGCGCTTGCCTTGTTTTTGGGTCGCCTGTTGCGAAGAACTGATTGCATAGCGTGCGCCTCTCGTCGCCTATCGGACCTGGCTTGTATACGAAAGTGTGCTTTCACTTGGGCGCTGGGTAAAATAATCGCAGTGCTTTTGCAGCGGACACGTCTCACACCTGGGCCGCTGCGCCTTGCACACGGCTCGCCCATGCGCGATGACGTTGAGATGAAACGCATAATACCCTTCGGGCGGCACGAGCGCTTCGAGCAGGTCGTGCGCTTTCTCGGCGGTCGTGCCGTCCGGGATCAGCCCCAGTCGGGTCGTCACGCGATGGACGTGCGTGTCCACCGGGAAGGCCGGGCGGTTGAGCGAGAACAGCAGCACGATGGCCGCCGTCTTGGGCCCTACACCCTTGAGAGACGTGAGCCAAAGCTTGGCCTCGTCCACCGGCAGATCGGCCAGAAAATCAATATTGAGCGGCTGGCCGGGATTCAGTTCGGTGATGCGGCGGAGCACCTTTTGGATGCGCGGACCTTTTTGATTCGCCAGCCCGGCCGGTCGGATTGCGGCGATGACTTGGCTCGCGGGCGCGTCACGCACTTGCTCCCAGGTTGGGAATTTGGCGCGTAGCGCGGTGTACGCCCGGTCGCGATTGTTGTCATTCGTGTTCTGCGAAAGGATCGTGCAGACCAGCTCGCTCACAGCGTCCAGCGGCGAATGCTCCGGCTCGCCGTAGGTCTTGAGCAGTATCTTGATAATTGCTCTCACCTTCGCTCTACTGTCCACTCTCAACGCTCCACGCTCCTCGCTCTCGTCAGTCGCGCTTGGGCCAATTCTACCACGGCTGCACGAATTGCTCGCCGGGCCGCGCCGTCCAGCTCCAGTAAATCGAACACCCTCTCGTCGCAAGTGCGGTGGTCAGGCTGCGTCATCTCTTCCGCAATGGGCAGCACGGGCCGGGCCGCGAGTGTATTGAACATGGACTCGAGCGCTGAAGCTTGTGCGTCGGTGATGTGCGCCGGGTCAGGCAGTGGCAACTGGCCCACCTCGTAGGCTGCCAGCCAAAGAATGCCCTCGCCCAAGTTGACGCGCCCGCCGAGTTCCGCACACAATGCCGTCCACGTCGAGTTCAACAGCGCGGCCAAGACCTTGCCAAGCGCCGGCTCGTGCAACTCGAGGCCATACAGCTGCTGGTCAAGCGCAATGCCTGCGTCCGGCAGGAGCGGGCAAAAGTGGCGCGTCCACACTCCTTTGAACCACGCCAAATGAGCAGGAGGCTTTTCGCCGATGTCGTACCAGCGTTCGCGCGTGATGCAGGTGGGCCGCGTGTGAAATCCGCGCGACTCGCCCCACTCGATGTAGCGCAGCGCATTCGTCCCCGCAAGCAGACGCTTGCCGCGATGAACGACGAACACCTGGTAAGGCAGTCGGAGCGGATCAATGATCCGTCCTGCGCAATCGCGCGGCGATTTGACCAGCGGACGCAAGAACTCGGGCTCAACGTTCCACTCGGCCAAGGCCGCCCGGTCGAGGTAAAAGAACTCGTTCGCGCCGGTCGTGAATCCGCGCCGGATGCGCGCAAAAGACCTGAGCGGCACGAGCCGGTCCCGGTTCCGGTCGAGCGTGTCGAGGTAGACCTGCGGCGCGCGGAGCAGCGCGCCCCACCGGCGCGCGCGGCTCGCCGTTGCGCCGAACACGGGTTGCCGCTCGCGCAGGTTGCTTTGCTGAATCGCCCGCACGCGCACATGGTCATCACCCGCGCCATGCAAAAATTGCGCGGTCAGATCATCCAGCGAGAGGCTCTCGTTGAGCGAGCGATGCAACTGGACAAAGCGGGCCACGTGGTCGTCGCGCGCCGCCGAGTCGGCGCAGCGTTCCAGAATCACCAGGCAGGTGTTGATGCTCGCGTCGGCGAACCAGCGCTCCACTTGCGATTCGACGACGGCGAGGATGCGAAAGTTATTCAGAAAGAATGTTTGCAGGCCCGCGCCATAATCCACGTCGAGCCACGAGTTAGAAGCGACAAAGCCCAATCGCCCGCCCTCGCGCAGAAAGCGCGCGGCATGTACGAAAAAGTAGGCGTGGAGACCCGCGCGCCGGGTGAGCGTCCTTGCGCCGCCCTCTAAAAGGGAGCCTTGACCGAGGGCGCGCCCAATGAGCGCGGACTTGTCTCCGGCGGGAGCAAGCTCGCGCAGCCACTCTTGCCGCGTGTAGGGCGGATTGCCCACGATGCAATCAAAGAGGGGCAGGTCGTCTGCGTTGAGATTGAAAAAGTCGGCGGGGACGATGCGCGCCGCGATGCCCTGTGCGCCCAAGTTCTGCGCAGCTTGAGCGGCGGCATCTCGATCCACTTCGACCCCCCAGAGTTCTTGACCCAACGTTATCGCATCGCGCGTTGGGTCAAGGCTATGCTTGAGTGCTGCCGCGCGAGAGAGGAACACGCCCGCGCCACAACTGGGATCGAGCACACGGTCGGAGGCTTGCCGCAAGCATAGCCGCAGCACAAGGTCAACGCCGACCGGGGCGGTGTAGAATCGTCCCCAGCGGCGGCGTTCCTCGGTGGGCATCGCGCGCTCGAAAGCTGTGCCGGCGAACAAGTCGGGCATGGGGCACCTCACTCGTTGACGAGATTATAGCACAGTGAAACGCGATGCGTGAAACGTGATGAGGCGCGCGTTGCGGCGCGTGTTGCAACCTGCGTATTCCGTACTACAATAGGCTTTCGGCCAAACGTCACGCCAATCGGCTTGCACTTTGTTCGATCTGGCGTTTCCCTCGTACACTGACAAGGCCGAAAGATTCCGGTGTTCAAATCCTTCGCAAGGGAGGTCATTCAGAGCATGGAAAAGACGATGAAAGCCCTGGTCAAAAAGTATCGGCAGCCTGGTTTGTGGTTGGAGGACGCGCCGGTTCCCGAGCCTGGAGTCAATGACGTCTTGATCCGAGTCCATAAAACAGCCATTTGCGGCACAGATGTCCACATCTGGAATTGGGATGCCTGGTCGCAGAAAACAATACCGGTACCCATGGTGGTGGGCCACGAGTTTGTCGGCGTCGTCGCCGCGATGGGCAGCAATGTGCATGATCTCGAAATTGGAGACAGGGTGTCCGGCGAAGGGCATATTGTCTGCGGAAGGTGTCGCAATTGTCTGGCGGGTCGTCGCCATCTGTGTAAAGACACCCAAGGGGTTGGCGTGAACCGACCCGGCGCATTTGCCGAGTATCTTATCATTCCGATCACGAACGTCTGGCACGCCGATCCGAGAATCCCCATGGATCTGTTGAGCATTTTCGACCCTTTCGGTAATGCCACCCATACCACTCTGTCATTCCCGGTCTTGGGGGAGGATGTGTTGATTACGGGCGCTGGCCCCATCGGGCTTATGGCAACGGCGATTGCCCAACACGCTGGAGCGCGCTATATCGTCACGACGGACATGAATCCGTACCGCCTCGAACTGGCAAAGAAAATGGGAGCTACCGTTGCGCTGAACGTCAAGGAGAAAAGCCTGGCGCAAGTTCAGAAGGAACTGGGGATGAAGGAAGGCTTTGACGTCGGGCTCGAGATGTCGGGCAGCGGCGAAGCCTTTAAGGATATGCTGGCCAATATGTGCCACGGAGCCAAGATAGCCTTGCTGGGGATTCCTTCGGGTGATTTGGCGATTGACTGGAACACGGTGATCTTTAACATGCTCACCCTCAAAGGAATCTATGGTCGTGAGATGTATGAAACCTGGTATATGATGCAAGCCATGCTTCAAACCGGATTGGATATAAGCCCGGTCATCACGCACAAGTTTCACTACACTGAATTTGATCAAGCCTTTCAAGTCATGCGCTCTGGCAATTCGGGCAAGGTCATCATGGACTGGGTGGCTTGAGTGTCACTTGCGCGCGCTAGATATTCGACCCATTCGCGGGTGAGTTGTCTATGACCGAACCGATCCGCATGTTGCATCTGGCCGATCTTCACATCGGCATGGAAAACTATGGCCGCATTGATCCTGCCACCGGCATCCACGGGCGCGTGCTCGATTTTCTTCGCCGCTTTGACGAGGTCATCGAGTACGGCCTTGCGCACGACGTCGACCTCGTCATTTTTGCGGGCGACGCCTTCAAGACGCGTGACCCCAACCCCACCTATCAACGCGAGTTTGCCCGCCGCATCAAGCGGCTGTCGAATGCGGGCGTGCCGACGATTCTGCTCGTGGGTAATCACGACTTGCCGGCCATGGAAAAGAAAGCCACCAGCCTCGACATCTTTCGCACGCTGGCGGTGCCGAATGTGACGGTCGGCTGGCGCGACGAAATGCACCGCATCGAAACGAAACGAGGCCCGGTGCAAGTGGCTTGCGTTCCGTATCCCATGCGGCAGCGTTTGCTCTCGCGTCAAGAGTATCGCGGCAAGAACCTGGAAGAGCTCGACCGCGCGCTCACGGACATTGTCGGGGACATGGTGCACGGGCTCGCCGCTGAACTTGATCCGGCGATTCCATCCGTGTTGGCAGGACATTTCACCGTCGGCGGCGCCACGTTCGGCTCGGAGCGCAGCGTGATGATCGGCAGCGATGTGGTGGTGCTCAAGAGTGTGCTGGCCGATCCGGTGTGGGATTACGTGGCGCTCGGCCACATTCACAAGCATCAAGAGCTGAATGGCGGCGCGACTCCGGCGATCGTTTATCCTGGCAGTTTGGAGCGAATTGACTTTGGCGAGGAGGGCGACCCGAAAGGCTTTTGTTGGGTCGAGCTGGCGCGCGGCGAGACGAACTGGCAATTCATTCCGATGCAAGTGCGGCCCTTTATCACCATCCGGGCCGATGCGCGTGACGCCGATGATCCCACTCGAGTGGTGCTGGATGAAATCTCACGCACGGACGTGACCGATGCCGTCGTGCGAGTGAACATCAAGCTTCGGGCGCATCAGGAGTCAAAACTGCGCGAGAAAGACGTCATGGCTGCGCTCAAAGGCGCGGGATACGTCGCCGCAATCAGCAAAGACGTGGAACGTCAAGCTCGCGCACGGCTCGGCGGCGCAACACCGGAAGGCCTCTCGCCGTTCGAATTACTGGAACGCTACCTGGAATCAAAGGGAACCGAGCCGGAGCGAACCCGTCAATTGTTAGAGGGCGCCAAGAAAATCATATCTGAACAAGACTAGAGACCAAGAGACAACCCTGTGAAACCCTTCCAAATTGTTTTTGCGTATGCCCGCAAGTACACGGGTGCTTTGACCATCACCGTTCTGAGTATGCTTCTGCTCGTCGGCGTGCAGCTGCTCATCCCATGGATCATCAAGCTGCTGATCGCCAACATCACCGCGCAGACTTCGGAGCAAGCTTCGCTCGACCTCATCACGCAACTGACCCTGGTGGTGTTGATTGTCTACGTCGTACGAGCCGGCCTGCAATTTTTGCGGAGCTACATGGCTCACGTGGCTGGCTGGGGCGTGGTGGCGGATGTGCGCAAGCACATCTATGAGCATTTGCAGCGTCTGTCGCTCCGCTTTTACGAAGACACGCAGACCGGCCAATTGATGTCTCGCGTCGTCAACGACTCGGATCTGTTCGAGCAGTTGATCTCGCACGCCGCGCCGGATGTGGTGGTGAACATTCTCACACTGATCGGCGTGAGCGCGGTTCTGTTCAGCCTCAACTGGCGGTTGGCGCTGTTGAGCCTGGTGCCCATCCCGCTTGTGGTCGTGTCGCTCCAGGTCTATGCGCGGTATGTGCGCCCCGCCTTCCGCGAGCGCCAGAAGGAGCTGGGCGATTTGAACGCCACTCTCAACGACAATCTTTCCGGCATCCGCGAGATCAAAGCGTTTACGCGTGAGCAAGACGAGCTGCACCGCATCGGCGTCAAGATTGATCGCTATCGGCGCTCTCTGCTCAGGGCGCTGCGGCTGATGGCGACCTTTCAGCCGTTCGTCGAGTTCACCTCGTCGCTGGGCAGCATCGTCGTCATTTACTTTGGGGGGCAGCTCGCGTTCCATCAAACGCTATCTGTGGCCGACCTGGTCGCATTCTTTCTCTATCTGGAGATGTTTTATCAGCCTGTCCGAAACTTGAGCACTGCGTGGGAGAATATTCAGGGGGCGCTGGCGGGGGCGGACCGGGTGTCCGATTTGCTGAAAGAGGAGCCAGAGATTCTCGACGCGGCTGGCGCTCTGGCACTGACGGACCGGGCCGAGGGCGCGATCGCGTTCCGCGACGTGAGCTTTCACTATAATGAAGGCGACGCGATTCTCGATAGAGTCACGCTCCACATTCCGGCGCAGCACGTGGTCGCGTTGGTTGGCCCAACCGGCGTGGGCAAGTCAACGCTCGTCAGCCTGATCCCGCGCTTTTACGACGTGTGCGGCGGCTCGATCACGCTCGACGGCCGCGACATCCGCTCGCTCACACTCGAAAGCCTGCGCCGGCAAATCAGCATTGTGTTGCAGGATGTATTCTTGTTCCACGGCACTGTGCGCGAAAACATTCTCTTTGGGAGACCGGATGCTTCGGAGGAACAAGTGACGGCGGCGGCCAAGGTCGCTAACGTTCATGCCTTTATCAGTGCATTGCCGGATGGCTATGACGCGCTGATCGGCGAGCGCGGGGTCAAACTTTCGGGCGGGCAAAAGCAACGTCTGTCTATTGCGCGGGCCGTGCTCAAGGATGCGCCCGTCCTCATTCTCGACGAAGCCACTTCGTCGGTGGATACCGAGACCGAGTTTCTGATTCAACAGGCTCTGGAGCGCTTGATGAAAGGCAAGACCACCCTCATCATTGCCCATCGCCTTTCGACGATTCGCAATGCGAACACGATTGTGGTGCTCGAAGGAAAACACATCAGAGAGATGGGCACTCACGACCAATTGATCGCGCAGGACGGGTTGTACAGGCGATTGTATACCGTGCAGCAAAGGCTGGAGCCGATCCGCGAGATGCCACTGGCCTTGGAGTATGCTGGGGGATAACAACGGATTAGGAAAGAAACGGATTAGGAAAGAAACGGATTAGGAAAGAAACGGATTAGGAAAGAAACGGATTAGGAAAGAAACGGATTAGGAAAGAAACAGATTAGGAAAGAAACGGATTAGGAAAGAAAACAGATTGTGACCAAGCTGCTCTATGCCGATCTCACGTATGCGATCCGCGGCGTGTTGATGCAGGTGCACAACGCGCTGGGGCCTGGGCTGCCGGAGGCGTTTTATGACGAAGCGGCCAGCATCGGCTTTCAGGAAACCGGGATCGTGTGCGAGAGGCAAAAGAGCTTTTACGTGTATTACGAGAATGTTCAGGTAGGACATTACGTTCCTGATGCCACTTTTGAGTGCAACAAGGTCCTGCTTGATTACAAGGTTGATAACGAGATTACGGCGCTGCACAAGGCGCAGGTGATTTCATACCTCAAAGTCACCGATGCGGACCTCGGCCTGGTGGTCAATTTTGGGGCGGCCAGTTTGCAGGTTGAGCGTCTGCCCAACTTTTTGCGCGACAAGCAGCTCAAATTCGAGTGGCGGCTACATCCATTGCCCGATGATATGCTTTACCCTGACCTGACTGCCAAGTTGTTCCGCTGCCTCCACAAGGTTCACTTTATGCTCGGCCCAGGCTTTCTTCATCCTGTTTATCGCCGCGCGACGATGGTCGAGATGGAACGCTCCAGCCTGAATTGCCGCTACGTCAGAGAACTGCCGGTCCAATTTCACGATCATCACCTCGGTAACATCCCATGCCGACTGATCATCGTGGACGATAAAATTGCCGTCGCAGCTTTTGCCCTGCGCGAGGTTGGCAAAGCCGAACAAATAGCACTACACGCTCGCCTACGTCAGCTTGATTTGCAGTTTGGTCTGCTCGCCAACTTTCACGACACACAGCTCAGTATTCAACCCGTTCGAGTAACCTCCAAAGGCGACCTGACATGACCCATTCTTATCCGTTTATTTCCCAATCCGTTGTCATAGCGTTATGATCCCACTTACACTCACACTCCACAACTTTATGCCCTACCGCGACCCCGCGCCTCTGGATTTCTCTGGCATCCACATCGCGTGTCTTGCGGGTGATAACGGCGCCGGCAAGTCCGCGCTGCTCGACGCGATGACCTGGGCGCTTTGGGGTCGCGCCCGCGCTCGCCGCGACGATGAGCTTATATACCAGGGCGCGACCGAGATGTCGGTCGAGCTTACTTTTGCGCTGGCAGGCAACACCTACCGCGTCATCCGTGCGCGCAGGGCCGGTTCGCGCGGCGTGAGTGCGCTCGACCTGCAGGTGCAGACGCCGGAGGGCAGCTTCCGTACGCTGGCCGAGCCGACCATGCGCGAGACGCAGGCCGAGATCAATCGCCTGTTGCGGATGGACTATGACACCTTTATAAACTCGTCGTTCCTGCTGCAGAACCGCGCCGACGAGTTCACGATCAAGACGCCAGCTGAAAGAAAGCAAGTTCTGTCCGACATTCTGGGCCTGGAGCGGTGGGAGACCTATGAGGAGCGCGCCAAAAAGCGCAGCCGGGATATCGAAGAGCAAATTCGTCTTGTGGATGATCGCTTGAAAGAGATTGTGGCCGAAGTGGCCCTTCGCCCCGAGTACGAAGTCGAGTTGCGCCAGGCGCAGAGCACCGCGCTCGAAATAGCTCAAGTGCTGCGCCAGGCCGAGGCGGCACTGGCCCGGCTTTCACAAGTCGCGCTCGAATTGCGCAACCTCGAAACGCAATCGGCTGAGCTGGAGGTGCGCATCGCTCAGGCGCAGAGCGAACTGGAACGCGTCGCGCTCGACCGGTCTGCTGCGCATTCAAAGCTTGACGAATTCCGCCACGCGCTGGATGAACGCGAATTAATCGAAACAGGTTACGCTTCGCTCAAGGCGGCGCGAGCAGCTCACGAAGCCTTGGGCATCAAGCTGGGTCAACTGGTTCAGCTTAACGAGCGCAAAAGCAAGCTGGAAACGATCATCGCCGATGCGCGCCGTGCGCTGGAAACCGAGGTACAGCTTTCGGCGCAATCCCTGGCCGACTTGGAGGCGCGCCTGGCCGACATGGCGCTCGAGACTGAACTCGCCCAACTCCAGTCGCAAGCGCAGGCGGCTCAGGCTCGCGCCGACCAAGCCCAAGCAGGCCGTCATCAGTCGGCCGAATTGATCCGCGACGTGGCTGACCGCCGCGCGCAGAATGCCGCACTCAAGCGTGACATGGACTTTTTGCAGAGCCGCATTGCCGCGATACAATCCGTGGGCGCAGTGTGCCCCACGTGCGGGCGCGCGCTCTCTGACGATGAGCGCGGCCTGTTATTGAACGAATGGCAAATCAACGGCAAGACGATGGGTGATACCTGGCGAGCCAACAAAGCGAGCATTGACCAGGCTGCCGCCCATCAGAGTGAACTGGAAACCGTTATTGCGCAGGCTGAGGCGGAGGCCCGGCAACTGCCGGCTCTTCACAAGCAAATCGCCGCGCTGGTCGCCCGCTATGACCTGGCGCTGCAAGCTGCCGCTGTGGTCGAAGACAAACGCGCCTATCATGCCGAGCTGCAGCGGCGTCTGGCTGAACGAGATTACGCGCACGACCAGCAGCCTGGACTCGTCAGCGTACTCGGCGAATTGGCCGCGCTCGGCTATCACGCGGATGAGCATCAACGGCTGCGAGAAGAGATGGCTCGACTGGCAGAGTTTGAGCCTCGGAAGGCGCGACTGGATTCGGCCCAGTCCGGCATCGCCGAGGCGCAGACGAGACTGGCCGCGCTGGCTGAGGCCGAGACTCGCTGGATATTGGCGATCGAGTCAGACCGGGCCCGCCGCGCCGAGATGAGCTTGCAGGCGAACGCTTTGCGTGCACAACTGGCTGAAGCACCGCAAGTCAGCCAGCAGGCTGAAGCAGTGCGCGCCCGTGAGCGCATCGCTCGTGAGCGCGTGGGTGCGGCTCAACAAAAGCTGGCCGCGTGCGATGCACTCGTCCGGCAGAGACAAAAACATCTGGCTGACCGCGACAGGTTGGCGGAAGACCACGGGCTATACGAGGACTTGCGCGTGGCATTCAGCAAGAAAGGTGTGCCGGCGCTCATCATCGAGGCGGCCATCCCCGAGATCGAAGATGAAGCGAACGCGCTGCTCACGCGCATCACGGCCGGGCGGATGCACGTCCGTTTTGACACGCAGCGCGAGACGGTCAAGGGTGAGACGGTCGAGACACTCGACATCCGCATTGCGGACGAGCTAGGCACGCGGCCCTACGAAAACTTTTCCGGCGGCGAACAGTTCCGCGTCAACTTTGCCATCCGCATCGCGCTCAGCAAGCTGCTGGCCCGGCGCGCGGGCGCGCAGTTGCAGACGCTTGTCATGGACGAGGGCTTTGGCCAGTTGGATGCTTCGGGCCGCGAGCGGCTGGTCGAAGTCATCAATGCCATCCAGCACGATTTTTCTCGCATCCTCGTCATCACGCACGTCGAAGAACTCCGCGACGCTTTCCCCGCGCGCATCGAAGTGACCAAAACGCCCCAGGGCAGCCAGGTCAACGTGGTGTGAGCGACGAAGGACGGGAGACGGACGAGGTATTTCGTGTCTGGTCATTCGTCCTTCGTCAGCCGGCGGGACACCGCTCACTGTCTGAACACGACCGGCAAGAAAACCGGCCACGCCCACACTGTCACTGCTTGCCGCGTGAAAGGCCCCAAGACACTCTCCGCGATTTCCACTGTGTTGGTGATCTTGTCACCGCGACGCAGCGCGGCCGGTGCGAGCGCAAACCTTAATCGAACCGATTCGCCGGCGTGTACTGCGCCGTTCCATTGAATGACCCCACCCGCGTAAACCGGCTGCAGCCCGCTGTCGGCAGTCAAAGATTGAGGTATGACACTCATGCCGAGCGGCACTGGATCCGTGATGATAGCCCCGGCTGCCAGGCTGCCGGTGTTGCTGATCAGCACAGTGTAGGACACGACTTCCACGGGCAACGCGATTGTTCCGGAAAGCATCGGCATCACATCCCACTTTGCCGTCTTGCGCGATGTGACCAGCACGGGAGCTGGTTGAGTCAACACGGTGGTAAAAGCCTGACCCCATTCCTCGTTGGTAAATGGCTGCCCGATGCTCAGGTTGCGCGCGCGAAAGAGATAGGTGTGTCCGTGTTCGCCGGTAAAGGTGGCCGAGATAGCGCGGGTGTTGGTTAGCCAGTCTGTCCATGCTGCTTCGTAGCCGTCGCGGAACTGAACGTGATACGTGGCGTCGTCAGCCTTGGCCCAGGTCACCGTGAAAGTCGTTGTCTCGACCCACGGCGGCAGTGGCTCGACTCGCGCCTCGGGAGTCGGGCAATTCGGGGGCTGATGCCCGGCCAGCACGTTGCCCTGATCGTCCAAGTAGCCAACCGTCACCTGATCCAGCGTGCGACCGCCTATAGGCGCTAGAGTGGTGAATGGATGCGCCGGGTCAATCGCCGGCAAGTCAATGCGGGCGAGCGGCGCGCAGGTGGCCTCTTCCCAAACGCGCAGCGTGCTCTTGCCCTCCGCACGCGCCACGGTGGAATGCACGCCGATGTTCAAATTGCCGCCGTCCATGCGGATGCCGAGAACAGCCTCGGCGGTGGCCGTCGAGAGAATTCCGATGGAACTCATCGGGTACCAATATTCGGTCCAAGTCAGAGTCGCGCCGGCCGCCAGTTGCGCCGAATCCCAAAACGTGGGCGCGACTCCACCATGAAGTTCGACGTAGGCAGAGCCATCGTCGGTCCAGGTACCTGGATCAATCGGATCTGACCAGCCCAGGCCGAACCCTTTCGTGCCGCGCGCGATGTGGGAGGGGAAAATGCGCGCCACGCCTTCGTTGGAGGCCGTGTCGTAAACGCCGATAAAGTCAGTCGCCGCCTGGGGCCGCTCGAAAAAGCCAAACCACTGACGCCAGTTGCCCAATCGGGAGAAATCGCGGCCCTTGTACACGGGCCATGGCATTGGATCGCCGGCATTCGGAACGCGCGAACCGGCATCGCCGCTGGAATGGACGGTTACCTCGTTTGAGCTGAAGATGAAGCGCAAATCCGGGCTGACCGTGTTGCTTGCACCAGGGGCCAGCATCGCGTTGGTCCAATACTTGAAGGCCAGGTCGTCCGCGGTGGGATTTTCCAAGCGCGGTGTGACGGCCAGGTAGGCCCGGTCCGCCGGAAGGAACAAATCAATTGCCGCTCGCAATCGGTCCGAGACCTGTGTGTCGCGGACCGTCACCGTGACCCCGCTGGTAGAAGTGACAACGTTCCACACCCACGGCTCGCCCCATTCGTAACCGTGTTCCTCCACGGGCAGTCCCCACTCGATGCCGCCCACAGCCAACCACCAGTTCTCTTCCGGTTTGAGCGGTCCCCAATGCGTGGGCTTGATGACCGGGTTCTGATACAACTCGTTGTGGCCGGTGGGCTTCCAGATCATCTGGTAAACACGCCCGCCCAATTCCGGCAAAAGCGTCACACGCAGATAATCGTTGTCTAGCACCAGGAGCTGATAGTTTTGTGGAACGGGAGTGGTGTTGCCATACTGTCCCCAATCCAGCCAGCGATAGGGATACGGGCCATCGTAGCGCAGGTGGAGAAAGGGAGTGTAGGGATAAGTCGGGATGGAGATCGTTCTCGTTTGAAACGTGGCTGCACCCGCCTTGCGCACCATCTCCTCGACTTGTACATCGGACACAGGCCAATCGGCAGCTTGTGCGATGGCGATGGTGGCCGGGGCGATGGACGGGTTGGCGCGGAGCTTGGCCGCTTGTTGTTCAATCCAACTCACGCCGCCTAAAAGCGTCAGCAGAGCCAGCGTCACCCACAGCCGTCCATGTCCGGGAAGAGTGTAGTGTTTCTTCATCACGCCACCTCAGAGGTATGCCGGCGAAATGTGCCTACGGCTGCAATGCCAATCCGATAACGATGGCCCCGCCTACGATGTAGAACAAATAAGCCATCAATGCTTTGCGATTGAGCAGGCTGCCCATCGCCGCCAGCGCGTCAAGCTCTACGTTTGCTCCTTGATTATAGCACCCGCGCAGGCAGAGGCAAAAGCAACCAGCATCGCTTTACGCACCTGTAACCTTCCTGAAACCACAGGCATGGCTGACCTGGTGTACGATGATAACAAGAGAGCACAACCATTTTCTTCGGATGATCCAAAATAGAATAGAGAGGTCCCCCATGTCTCGTCTTATCAAAAGCTTGGTGTGCGTTGCCTTGATCGTGCTTGCCTTGCTGTTGATGTTGCCTGCGCCCTCAAGCGGCGGAGCTACCCGTACGCTGTCGGTTCCACACCTGGGCTATGGGCTGAATGTCTGGGATCAATCCGACCTGGCCGCTCCGCTCAGCTTTGAATGGATCAAGCTGGTCCAAGAAGCCGGCCCGCCTCCCGCCACGCGCCTTACAGAACACGTGCTGTATCGCATCACGATCGAAGGCGACCCGGTCAAGCTGGCGGAATACCCGGAACAAATCCGCAGCCTCGTCCGCTCCGCACGCGGCAAGGTGGATGCCTATGAGATCGGCAATGAGCCTAATCTTAGAGGCGCAGGGTTTTGGGGCAACTTTGATGTGGACATTGAAGCCTACGCGCGTCTGATGTGCGCGGTCTATCCGGTCATCAAGAGCCAAGACCCGAATGCGATTGTGGTCACGGGCGGATTGGCCCCGGTCGGCAGATGGCCGGAAGGTTCCAAGACCGCCGTGGACGAGCGGTTCTTTGCCATGCGGATGTTTGACTGGATGAAATATCTCAACAGCGGGCGGATGTGCGCGGACGCTTTCGGCTATCACCCTTACGGTTTCAAGTATGAACCTGAGCGTCCATTGGATCAACTCGACCCTTCGGACAACGGCAACGGCTTTGCGTTTCGCGGGGCCGAAGAGATGCGCAACATCATGGTGCAGTTCGGCGCGGGCGGATTGCAGATATGGGCCACCGAGTTCGGCTGGATTCGCGATCCGGTCGCTGATCCCTGGACAGCGGGACCGGGGCTGGCGGACTATGGCTTTTGCAATGAACCCACTCGATACCCGGAGATGGACGGGTTCCGGTGGATGCAAGTGAGCGAAACGCTGCAGGCCGATTACACGGTGCGCGCTTTCAAGTGGGCGGACGACAACTGGCCGTGGATGGGGCCGATGTTTGTATGGAACCTTGACTTTTACCATCGGGGTGCGTCTTGTAACCCGCACAAATTTTTCTCGTTCTACCGGGCCACCGAAAACATCATCCCGCAGCGAACGCCGGCGCCGATTTATGCCGCAATGCGCGATATGCCGCGCCGTTCCGCGTGGACGGGAACGGCCATGATTGTCACACCAGACCGGTTGTCTTTTGTGGGCGCGCGCGACAATCCACGCACGCTCACGGCTACCGTCTCGATTGGGCGCGTGGGAACGCCGTTCACATGGACGGTTCGCCTCGACCCGTCCGCTCCGACCGGGTTGCGCGTTTCACCCGTCAGTGGCACGACTCCCAGCACGCTGACGGTCTCGGTAGATGCCAGCCTGTTTGCCACGGGCACGGTCGTCTTGCCGGCCACGGTCACCTATACGCTTCGCCTGACTGCCGATCCAACGACGACGGCGGGCAGCCCGTTTACATTGCCCGTCACAGTCCGCGTGCTGGATCATCTGCCACAGACATTTCTGCCCATTGTTCAAAGGGACGCGGGGGCATCGCCGACGCCAACACCTACTCCTCCGCCAGGCGTCATCACGCCGACGTCTCGTTTTGGGGCAGTGTTTATCACGTCGGCGGAAGCGCCGGCGGATGAGCCGCGCTATCAACGGGCGCTGGCGACCGGCGCGGGCATGGATCGCTGGCCGCTCTATTGGCCGGGCGTCGAGTCGAGTGAAGGCGCTTTTGTGTGGAATAGTTCATTACATCAGGTTGACCGCGCCGTCATCAGCGATACGGAGCATGGCATCCAGCCGCTCATTATCCTGATGAACACGCCGGACTTTTATGCCACGGCGGGTAATCCCGCGCTGCCGATGCCGCGCGTGGGTCAATCACTGCAAATGTACAGCGAGATGGGAGCGCAGGGAGCGTCGAGCGCGTCCGCCGCAGGCAGCGCGCCGGTCAGATTGTTCGAGCCGGTGTTCTCCGATGGGACGGATGTACCCGGCATCACCAAGACGATCAACGCGAACAATCCGTGGGCGCGGTTCGTGTTCGAGTCTGTCAATCGCTACAAGCCCGGCGGCGTGCTGGCTCAACAGTTGGGCTGGCCTGCCAGCCGTGGCGTGCGTCACTGGGAAATCTGGAATGAGGAGGACTATGTCGGTTTCTGGATCGGCACGGTTGAAGAGTATGCGCGGCTTTTGAAGGTGGCCTACCTGGCGGCCAAACTCGCCGACCCTCAGGCTAAAATCATTTACGGCGGACTGTCCAACATCAATCCGAATTCGACCTGGCTGCAAGACACGCTCGCAGTGATCAATACCTATCCCGACAAAGACACGAATGCCTGGTTCTTCGATGCGGTCGCCGAACACAACTATGTGAACTCTTGGAACACCTTCAACTATCTGTTCCGCGCCACGCAGGCGCTCAAAACCTACACCATCACATTCAAGTCGCTGTGGGTGACGGAAAGCAATGTGTGGCTGTGCGACGATGGAAATATCACGCCGCCCTGCCTCCACGAGGACGGCACGCCGGTCGAGCTGCGCGCGAACCTGGACGAGCAGGCCGCGTTCGTCGTTCAAAGCGCGGCGTATGCCGCCTGGATGAATGTGGTCGCGCCGGTAGAAGCGGTCTTTCATTTTCAGATGTATGACGATTGCGTTGATCCCATCGCGGGCACGACCTGGGGCGGAGGATTGGGACTGGTGCGCAACCCAACCGGGTGGGGCTGCTTCCAGGCTTTTCTCCCGGACACACCGCGCCCGGCGTATACCGCCTTCCAGAAAACCATCGCCCATCTGCGCGACGCGGTCCCCAAATGGCGCGTGCGGCCCGGCTGGGTCCCGACGGATACAGTGCGCGCGGGTCAGGGAGCCGAAGTGTTCTCCTTCTATCGCTCGCCCGCGCGAGAGCGCGTCCTGGCGATGTGGGCGCGGGGCTATGTGACCGAGACGGTCGTCTTGACCGCGACGAGCGCCAGCGCGCGACTGGTGTGGCTCAATTCGACCCAAATCATCTCGCCGACGAACGGTGTGTATACCGTGACGTTGCCCGCGGCGACGAACCACGCGCAGTGGACCAGCGACGGCAGCGGGCCGATTGGCGGCAGACCCTATTTCCTCATCGAGCCGGACGCCTCCGGCACAGGCGGGCCGAGGCCGTAGCCGGCAGCGTGTGGGCCGGCGCCGACACACGCCGACATGACACCGAAGCCAAGTGGTGATATACTCTTACTCAGATAGGAGGCGCCGAAGCGTCGAGCGCAGAGAGAAGTTGAGATGAAGAAAAATGCAAAGGCCAAACTGTTGGGACGCTATATCGTCGCCGACCCCGAGATCTGCCACGGCAAGCCGACCTTTCGCGGCACGCGCATCATGGTCTGGCAAGTGCTAGAGATGTTGGCAGATGGCATGGCCTGGGAGACGATTATCGAGCGATGCCACAATAGCATCACCAAAGATGCGATTGCCGAGGCGATAAAACTGTCAGGCGAAGCATTCCTCAAACACACGGACGAGTTTGTGCTGGAGCCTAGGCCGGCGTGAACATCCTGAAGGAGGCGTAATCATGTCAACTGCGATGCGTCCCATCTACATTCCAGAAACCACGTATGCTCTCATCGAGCAGCGCGCGCAAGAAGAAAACAGAACCATCCAAGACGAGGTGCTGGCTTTGTTCGAGCAAGCGGCGCTGCGCGAACGGCAAGCCTTTATGCGGCTGCCGCTGGCCGACCGGCGGCGCGTGATGGCCGAGCAGGCCCAACAACTCGCCGCGCACTATGAACAAACGGCCGCCGAACGTGAGCTATGGCAGGGAGGCGACCTTGTTGACGATTAGGCGCGGCGACATCTGGCTGGTGAGCCTTGACCCCACGCTGGGCGCGGAAATCCGCAAGACGCGCCCTGCCGTCGTCGTCAGTTCAGATGCAGTCGGCATTTTGCCCGTCAAGCTGGTCGCTCCCATTACGGATTGGAAGGGACATTATGCTCACAACGTATGGCACGTGCAGATCCTGCCGGACGAGTCCAATGGCTTGAGCAAAGTGTCCGCCGTGGATGTGCTGCAACTGCGCGGAGTTGACGCGCAGCGGTTCACGCAAAAGCTGGGGCGTGCGTCGCCGATTGTCATGGACACCCTCGCGTCTGCCATCGCCGCAATAGTAGAATATGACGATTGAGCGAGCGCCATCCTGGCCAAGCCCATGTTTCGATTTGACTTTTCCCCGCGCGTGAAATACAATATTGGGCGTTGATCTTCGTTTCGGCCATACCCTCCAACTGCTGCCCAAACCGGTGTGGCGACCAGTTGCGAATAGACATAATTGCGCATGCTCTTGCCCAGGTGGCCCAAACGAAGATCATGGCCCAATATTGCTTGTCGCCGCCCTGGCGACCCGAACCGGCACCACCGATTGAGCCAAGGCAAACACCGAGATGACCTTGGAGCAAATATTGAACATCATCACCGGCCTGGCCGGGCGATTCCTCTTTTTGAACCTCTCTCACTTCCGGCAAGCGTGTCGGTCGCGTTTGGCGCAACCCCCTACGGGCAGACGTGACCTGCGAACTCCCAAGCGATCCAATTTACTCGTTGCTTTCGCACCATAAGGAGTCACACCATGAAGCACAACTTGTTCAGCCTGATCGCAATCCTGGCCTTGCTTGTTCCGGCAGGCGGAATGCCGGTGACGGCCAGGAGCCGTCGCGGCCTACCGCGACGGCTGCACCCCCGGCGTTCCTACCTACCTCGGTTTTCGGTGTGCGGGGGTTGCGCCAGGACAGTGATCTGCTGGGCTGCTGATTTCTGGGCGGCCTTCTGCGAGCAAACGTGACCGACACGAGAACAGCGCAATCGCCCGTAGGAATTTGGTTGAGCGAATTCATTGCGGTAGCGCGAGTGGCGTTGGAAGACCAACCGCAGTTGCTTGAAAAGCTGGGCATCGTCGTGCCGTCGTAAAACCAGCGCGCATCATAAAGACCTCCGAGGTTTCTAGAAACCTCGGAGGTCTTGTGCTGGTATGGCATCAAAGGTTGGCCGTAGCCTGCAAGAAGGTTTGAGGCGAATCAAAAACCTCGGGCAGCTCTTCGGGATGAGATTCTCGGCAGGTCTGGTGAGCTAGCACTGCCTGCCACAAGCCGGCGTCTTCCGAGTCATCCTCTTCGCCATCCCCCAGGTATTCAAGAAACTCGATGAACAGCAGCGCTTCTTTGAGCCGCCCGGCAGGCAACCGTTGCAAGGCTTTTTCCACTTGCTGAACCGATACTTCTGGTGTTGCCACTGATCCCTCCTCGTTCAACGCAAGTTCAATTACACTGGCACGGATTCTATTTGAACCAGGTCCGCCGGCTTTTCGGCACCGTCCTTCCGCGTAAAGGTCAGCCCCTCGTGGTCGGTATCCACGATCACGCAGTCGCCGGAATGGAACTCGCCGCGCAAGAGCTTGACGGAGAGCGGGCTTTCGACGTGCTTTTGAATCGCACGGCGCAGCGGACGCGCGCCGAACTGCGGGTCATAGCCCTGCTTGGCCAGCCACTTACGCGCCGACTCGGTCAATTCCACGGTCAGGCCCTGCTCGCTCAACCGCTCGCCGACTTCTTTCATCTGAAGGCTAACGATTTGTTCAACCGCTTCGAGCGAGAGCGTATTGAAGATGATGATCTCGTCCACGCGATTGAGGAACTCGGGGCGGAACGCGCGCTTGAGGGCATCTTCGATCTTCTTGTGATCGGCGGCGATCTCGCCGCTGGGACCCTCGCCGGGACGCATAAAGCCGAGCGCCCCACCCTTGCGCGCAAACTCGGTGCCCAGATTGCTCGTCATGATGAGCACCGTGTTGCGGAAATCCACCGTGCGGCCCTGTCCATCCGTGAGCCGACCATCTTCCAGAATCTGCAACAGCGAGTTCCACACGTCCGGGTGCGCTTTTTCGATTTCGTCGAAGAGCACCACTTGATACGGACGGCGTCGCACGGCCTCGGTCAATTGGCCGCCTTCCTCGTAGCCCACGTAACCGGGCGGCGCGCCGAACAGGCGGCTGACGGTGTGGCTCTCGTGGTACTCGCTCATGTCAATCCGCA
>CAYGWJ010000218.1:0-31267 GCA_964353405.1 uncultured Anaerolineae bacterium | reverse complement strand
CGGTTCGCCTCTACGGGCGAACACACCGGTTCGCCTCTACGGGCGAACACACCGGTTCGCCTCTACGGGCGAACACACCGGTTCGCCTCTACGGGCGAACACACCGGTTCGCCCCTACGGGCGAACACACCGGTTCGCCTCTACGGGCGAACACACCGGTTCGCCCCTACTTGACTTCTTCCACGTCCTTGTACCACTTGACCCGGTCGCCCACGCGGGCACGCAGACGCCAGGCCATCGGCTTCGGCTCAGCTTCGATGCGCTTGAGCGCCGCTGTCACTTGGGCGACGACGCGCTGCTTGTGCTCGTCGGTCAACTGAGTGTAACCCGACGCCAGCTTTTGAACCTTGTCCAGGTTCATCGTCATCGTGCGCCACAGGCCCCAATCGGCGGCGCACAGGCGCGCGACCCAGCCGATGTTGATCGTCTCTGTGTCGCTGTCGCCCAGCGGGTGCTCCAAGAGGAGCATGATCGTGTCAATCACATCTTTTTCGTTGATCCTCACGATCTGCATTTTCTCCAACAGCAGCTCGGCCAGAGGGAGGGTGGGCGAATCTACCTCAAGGCGACCGTTCCATCTGATCTCGTGGCAAAAGTCGAGCTTTTCGTAAAAGATGTCAACGTGGAGATGCGTGCTGGAATTCTCGTAAATCGCCCGGCCGCCTTCGGTGACCATATAGACTTCGGGGTCTTCGGTATAGCCCATGCCGGTAAAGAGGGCTTTGATTTCCTTTGACTGCCTCGAGTAGGCGGCAAAGTCAATGTCGGTGTACGCGCGTCCCATCTCGACTTGAAGGTAGCTGAAGCGGGGGCAATGCATGTGGAACGCCAGCGATCCCAGCACACGCAGCATCAACCCCGCTTTATCGCCAGCCTCGGTGATGCGCCAGACTTCATTCTCAAATTTTTCGCGCTCGGCGCTGTCTTGAGCGCCCATGCCAATCGGAGTTGTGGACATGGCACACACCTCAAGAGGAAAATGGGTCGGACTTACCGGGCGGGGCAGGCTGATCATCTGAAGCAGGATTTCACCTGTCGCCTTCAGAGTGAATTGTAACAGGTGCGATTATATCAGAAAAAGCAAAAACTTGCAAATTCGCGCAAAAACAATTATAATACAGGAAAGAAACGCTCAATTCATGCCATCAGTCAACAATCGCCGTGTCACCCGGCCTGCATGGGCGGAAGGTAGATGACACCACTCTTACGCGCTGCGCAGGCAACCACGAGGCCGGTCGAATGAGCAAACAACTCATCCCTGCTCAACGGCACGAGCGGATCAGAGAGCGCCTGGAAGCCTGTAAGGTCGTCAGCAATGCCGAACTGTGCGAGCTCCTGGGCGTTTCGGAAGCCACGATCCGACGTGACCTGGAATGGCTGGAAGAGCAAGGCATCCTCGAGCGCACTCACGGCGGCGCCATCCTCAGCCAAAGGATGAAGCTCGAGCCGGAATATGCCGCCCGCGAGTTGGCTCACCCCGAAGAAAAAAGCCTTATCGGTGCGGCGGCCGCGGCGTTGATCGAAGAAGGCGAGACCATTTTCGTCAATAGTGGCACGACGACCACCGAGGTGATCCGCCACATTCCGAGTGGAGCCAAGGTCACGGTCGTCACCAACAACCTGAGCGCAGCGATGCAAGTCCACGAGGTCGGCTTTGAGTTGATCTTGCTGGGTGGGACGTTCTATCCCCGGTCGAACGCGGTGGTGGGCCACTTTGCGGCCGAGAACCTGCGTCAGATGAATGCCAACAGAACTTTTATCGGCGCCGATGGCATGAGCCTCAAGTATGGTTACACCGTTCCCAGCAACCCCGAAGCTGAGCTGGTGCATCTGATGATCGAGCGCACACGCGGTCAAGTCATCGTGGTGGCCGATCACAGCAAATGGGGCGTGGTGTCGAATTTCGAGGTGGCTCGGATTGATGAGATTCATACCCTTGTCACAGACGACAAGTTGAGCGCGCGGGCGCGTAACGAGCTGGCAGCCCGCAATGTGAGAGTGATCGTCGCTGGAGCCGCGTCCGATTCGAATAGCCCAACCGGTGGCTGATCAAGAGGAGGTGTCCGCGATTTTTTCGAAACCGTCCCACCTACACACGTGGCGCATAAATCAGGAGGATAAACAACCATGAAGAGCACTGAAAGCACCTGGATCAAAGTCCTGTCCGAGGCCGAGATCGAAAAGATCAACGAGCAGTCGCTCCAGCTCTTGGAGACGACCGGCATCATGGTGGATCACGAGCAAGGCCTACTAGTCCTCGAAAAGGCCGGAGCTAAAGTGGACCACCAGACCCGGCGAGCGCGCCTCCCCCGCGAATTGGTCGCCGGGTGTCTCAAGACCGTTCCCGACCATTTCACCCTCGCGGCGCGAGACCCCAAGAAGGATTGCCCTCTGGTGCGCGGCGGCCGGCCCTATTCCCGCAACGGCGGCGGCGCCGACTTTACGCTCGACCTGGACACAGGCGAGTTCAGGCCGTTGATGCTGGCCGACTTGCGCGGCTATTACAGGCTGATGGACGCGCTGGACGGCATTGACTTTATCGCGCCCGTGTTCGGCCAGGATATGCCGGTGCGCGGGCGAGACATCCTGATGCTCCGCGAAGCCTTTTCCGGCACCAGCAAGAATATCCATTTGCGCGCTTTTAGCGGCAAGACGCTCAAGATCATGTTCGAGATGGCTGCGATTGTCGCCGGGGGCAAGGCAGAGCTAAAAAAGCGCCCGCTCGTCAGCCTGCTGGAAGCGCCCGTCAGCCCATTAAAGTTCCTGGACGTGATGGTGGACGCGCTGTTCCTGTGCGGCGAGTACGGCATCCCGCTCGACGTATGCGTCATGCCGATTGCGGGCGGCACCGGCCCGGTGACCCTGGCCGGCAATGTGCAGTTGCTTAATACAGAGTTCCTGGGCGGCGTGGTCATCTCCCAGCTGGCTCATCCGGGCGCGCCGCTGCAATATGCGGCTCGACCGATGGCGATGGATATGCGCACGGGCTTTAGCCTGGCGGGCGCGATTGAACTGGGCATGATGGCAACCGCCGGCGCGCAAATGGCTCACTTTTACAACGTCCCGGTCAGCCTGCACGGCCCGTGGACGGACTCGATGTTGCACGATGGGCAGTCTACCTTCGAGCGCACATACATGACGCTTATGGCGGCCTATGCCGGAGCAAACGTCCTCGTCGGCGCGGGCATGATGCAGCAAAGCCTGGTCACCAGCTACGAGCAATTGGTGATTGACAGCGAGATTAACAAGACCGTCGTCCGGGCGGTGCAGGGCTTTGAGGCGGACGAAGGACGACTGGCGATGGAGGCCATTGCCCGCGTCGGACCCGGCGGCAATTTCGTCCAGGACCCGCACACGATGAAATATCTGCGTGTGGGTGAACGCTACAAACCCAGCCCGCTGATCTACCGGGGCTCAAGAGACGGGTGGATGGATGGCGGCTCCAGGAGCTTTGAAAAGCGGGCGAACGAAATCGCCAGGGGCATCTTGAAGGAGCACGAGGTGCTGCCGCTGCCTGAGGACACGGCCCGCGCGCTCGACGAGCTGGTCGCCGACGCCATGAAACAGCTCAAGTAGCCAAAGATTTGATCCGCGAATCACGCGAATGGACGCGAATACAAAAAGAATTAGCAAAGATTTGCGCTATTCGCGGAAGAAATCAAATAGCCAAAGATTTGATCCGCGAATTGCGCGAATGGACGCGAATACAAAAAGAATTAGCAAAGATTCGCGTTATTCGCGGAAGAAATCCAAGAGGTCAAAAATCTCATGTCTAACACAATCGAACAAATGCAAAAGGATCTCTACGAGGGTAATGCAGAGGCCGTCAAGGCCGGGGTCGAAAAGGCGCTCGCCGAAGGAATGCCGGCTCAAGAGATTCTCGACCGGGGGCTGATCGGAGGGATGGATGTCGTGGGCCGCGATTTCAAGTGCGGCGATCTTTACATCCCTGAGGTGCTGCTGTGCGCCCGTGCAATGCACACGGGGCTGGATGTGCTCAAGCCGCTCCTGGCCGAGTCGCATGGGGGAACGAGCCGGGCGTTGCTGGGCAAACTCGTGATCGGCACGGTGCAAGGCGACATGCACGACATCGGCAAGAACCTGGTCAGCATGATGCTCGAAGGAGCCGGGTTCGAAGTCACAGACCTGGGCATTGATGTGCCGCCCGCCAGGTTTGTCGAAGCGGTGCGCGCACAGGAGGCCAAGATCGTCGGCATGGCGGCGATGCTGACGACGACAATGCCGGTGATGAAGGCCGTCATCGAGGCGTTGGCCGAAGCCGGGCTGCGCGACAAAGTCAAGGTGCTGGTGGGCGGCGCGCCGGTCACGTCGGCGTTTGCCAGGCAGATCGGCGCCGACGCCTTTGCGCCCGACGCGGCCACCGCCGTGGACGTCGCCCGCGGGCTGGCAGCCTAGTTTCACCGCAGAAACGCAGAGGACGCTGAGAATGTTCTGGCTCGGTGTTCTCTGCGGCTCAAAAAGAAGCTAGGCCGCTCGCCACAAGACTCGTTCAAAGCAAAATAGGAGTACAATAGACATTGGTCAACTGATTGGAAGAACCCTCGGCGGGCGGCGACTATAAGTCATCTTTCAACTCAAGCCAGAGAATGTCGTGCGAGTCACTACAAGATGGGATATATGAGTGTAAGAAGCAAAACCAAGAAGCTATCCGAACCAGAGATTGACCAGCTTGTTGTCACACAAGCTGACGATGATTCGGCTTGGGAAAAACCGATTCGTGTTCATAGAACAAAGCCAGGTTCTCTGTCTATTCCGGCTGACCTTGCTACACGCGCGGCTTTCCTGGCACGGCTGCATCGTACCAAGAATATTGAGGAGTGGCTAACGCACATCATTCAAGAACGAGTAGAACTAGAAGAAGCTGCTTTCGTCGGAGCAAAGCGAGACCTGGCAAAGACAAGCTAAACACTTTGTGAAAAATGTATCCCCTACCCGGTTTGCCATTTGCCTCAAGAACAAAGGCAGCGAGGACCTGATCGTTCGCAAGGTCTATCAAGTCTTGCCGGACGAGCGAGCCGAGAAAAAAGGATTCCTTCGCGTCATAGACGAGTCTGGCGAAGATTACCTGTATCCTGCCAGTTATTTCTTCGCCATTGACTTGCCGCAAAAGATCGAACGCGCGCTGCGGCCAAGAGCGTCTGTTGCCGCATAGGTATGGAGAGGGCCGGGCGGCGCCAGGCAAGTTAGTGATCGGCGCGGATGCCTACGCGCTTTATGCCCCCACCGCCGTGGGTGTTGCCCGCGGGCTGGCAGCCTAGTTTCACCGCAGAAACGCAGAGGACGCTGAGAATGTTCTGGCTCGGCGTACTCTGCGGCTCAAAATGAAGTCAGCCGCCTCACATCGTCTCAGTCTTGTTTGCAAGGATACTCAAGGATACTATGACTATCATTGGTAACGGCAAAAGATACTCTCAACTTGAATTCACTGCTGAGAAGGATTTTGAAGAAGATATAGTTGCTTCATCAAAAATGCTTTTTGGCAAGAACACGATTTATATCAATGCCAAGAAGAAGGTTGACTCCAAATCTCTTGGCGGGGCTGTGCCAGATGGCTTTTTCTTTGACTTTGGCGACTCAACTGACCCTCAATTCTATGTCGTTGAAGTTGAGTTAAGCAGTCATAGTTTTTACAACCACGTTTTTCCTCAAATCACCAAGTTCTTCGCATTCTTCAAGAACACTAAACTCCAAAAATCCCTCGTAGATAAGATTTTTTCTATCATCAATACTGATGATACGCTTCGGAATGAGTTCAAAAAACACCTCGGGCAGCTTGAAATCTACAAGTTCCTGAGTGACATTATTGAGTCAAGCCAAAACATTCTCTTGATAGCAGATGGGCCGATTGTTGAGCTACCCGAAATTGCGGACACTTACACGGATACCTGGGGGAAGATGGTTAGATATTTGGAGATAAGAAAGTATCAATCCGGAGATGACATCATATACACAATAACCCCTGACTTTGAGACGTTGCAATATGAAGGTGGCGGAGAAGAAGTTGGCGTAGAGATAGAAGATGACCAGCCTCGATATCCAGAAAGCTATCATCTTGAAGGTGTGACTCAAAACGCCGCCGAGATATACAATCAGATAAAGACAATTGCAGCGAGAGTAGATGCCAGCCTCATTTTGAATTCTCAGAAATACTATATCTCAATCAAAGCTGACAAGAATATCGCATTCATCCAAGTGCGGAATAAGAAAATCCGGCTCATTGCCATGATGCCTGAAGATGAGATTCGCGAGTGCATAAAGCATTATTCTATAGCCACGCTTTCGGCGCCTGTGCAAAAATTCTATAACGGTTCATGTGCGGCTATAGATATTCAGAGCCTTGAACACATGGATGAAATCGAAGTGCTGATTCGTAAAATGCTTGAATACCATAAAGGCGACTAAGTTATGGTCAGGTCGGCAGTTGCCCGCCCCGCCACCAGTCCCAAGTCTTTATCGTGAAATCAAACGGAGTTGAGTCGTGATAGATCAAGCTAGAGTTGTCATTATTGGTGGTGGCATCACCGGCTGTAGTGTCGCTTATCATCTAGCCAAAGCCGGTTGGACTGATATTGTGCTATTGGAAAAGGGCGAGCTGACCAGCGGCTCGACGTGCCACGCCGTCGGCAAAGTGACGGCGTTCAACGTCTCGCCGACGATGATGCGCTTCCGCAAGTACAGCATCGAGCTGTACATGGAACTGGGCGTCTTTGACCAGGTGGGCAGCCTGCGGCTGGCTTCCAGCCCAGAGCAGTTGATGGAACTCAAGCGAAGTGTGAGCAAAGCGCGTGGCATTGGCCTGGAGGCCGAAATCATTTCGCCCGACGAAGCCGCGCGCCTGATGCCCGTCATCAGCCGCGAGAATCTCTACGGCGCGATCTATATGCCCAAGGACGGCCACCTTGACCCGCACCGCACGACGTATGCCGTCGCCGATGCAGCGCGCGCCCTGGGCGTCAAGATCATTCCCGATACCTTGGTGACCGGCATAAAGCTCTCGCCCAAGCGACAGGTCAAAAAGGTCAAGACTAACAAGGGCGATATCAAGACCGAGATGGTGGTGAACTGCGCCGGCATCTGGGCGCCGCAAGTGGCGGCGATGGTCGGCGTGTTCATCCCGTCCACGCCCGTGGATCACCAGCACGTGATGCTCAAGGCTGTGCCCGGCAACGAGCTGCCGTGTTGTATCCCTTGCTTCCGCGATCCCGACAACCTGGTGTATGGGCGCGAGGAATCCGGCGGGATGCTCGTGGGCGGCTATGAGCCGAATCCTGTCGCGCGGTGGATTGACGGCGCGCCGTGGGATCATTCGGCTAAAGCGCTGCCGCCTGACTATGATCGCTTTGAGCAGTTGATGGAAGGCGCGATCCGGCGCTTTCCGTTCCTGGCGAATGCCGAAATCGTCAAGCTGGTTTGTCACCCGGATGCCTTGACGCCTGACGCTAACCCGCTGATGGGACCCATGCCGGGCGTGCGCGGCTTTTGGGTGGCGTCGGGGCTTTCGCTCAACGGCTTTGGCGGAGGCGGCGGCATCGGCAAGGCGATGGCCGAATGGATCGTCGAAGGTGAAGCCTCGCTGGACGTGTACGGCTGCCGCGCGTGGCGCTTTGGGCGCATCTATCATGACCCGTGCTACGCCGCTGAGGCTGCGCGCGAGTCTTACAAGTATTATTACCGGCTGCGCTATCCGTTCGACCAGGACGAATGGGGCCGGCCGCGCCGGGTGAGCGCACTCTACTCGCGCCTGCAGGATTTGGGCGCGGTGTTTGGCAAAAAGAACGGTTGGGAGCGGCCTGACTATTTCCAGCCCGGCCAGCCGTGGCGGCGCGCGGGCGCGGATCAGCGCGAGTGGGGCTGGGCCAAACCGCCGTACTTTAACCTGTTAAGCGACGAGCACACGGCTTTCCGCGAGCGCGTCGGCTTGATTGACATGAGCTCGTTTGGCAAGATTGACGTCAAAGGCCCCGGCGCGCTTTCGCTGGTGCAGCGATTGGCCGACAGCGACATGGATCGTAAAGCCGGCAGCGTCATCTATACCCAGTTTCTCAACGAACGCGGCGGTGTGGTAGCCGATGTGACGGTCACGCGACTGGGCGACGATCGCTTTCAAGTCGTCACGGGCGCGGGGTTCATTGACAGCGATCTGGGCTGGATCAGCGCGCACGTGAGCGACACGGATAGTCCGGTCGAGCTGCGGGACATTTCCGAGGAACTGGTCTGCATCGGCGCGTGGGGGCCGAGGGCGCGCCAGGTTCTGTCGGCCGTAACCAGCGACGATGTCTCGAATCAGGCGTTCCCCTACATGACGGCCAGGACGATTGACATCGGCGGCGCGCAAGTGCTGGCTCAGCGCGTGACGTACGTGGGCGAGTTGGGCTGGGAGTTGTACGTCAAGCCAGCCTGGGCGGTTCAAGTCTGGGATGCGTTGTGGGCCGCCGGCCAGGAATATGGCATCCTCGCGGGCGGCTACAAAGTCCTGGACTCGTTGCGATTGGAGAAAGGCTACAAGTATTACAGCGCCGACGTGACGATGCTGGAAAATCCTTACGAGGCGGGCCTCGGCTTTTGCGTGCAGTTGGACAAGGGCGATTTCATCGGCAAGGCGGCGCTGGTGCGAGCCAGGCAGGCCGGCCTCCAGCAAAAGCTGTGCACGCTGGTCGTGGGCGGTCAAGAGTACCTCACGCTGTATGGCGGCGAGGCTGTTCACGCGGGCGACCGCGTCCTGGGCCGCGTGCGCAGCGCGGGCTTTGGCTACACGGTCAAGAAGAATATTGCGTTGGCGTACCTGCCGCTCGATCTGGCGCGCATCGGAACCAGACTGGAGGTGGACATTTTCGGTCAGCGCGTCTCTGCCGAGGTGGCGCCGACCGCGTTGTATGATCCAAAGGGCGAGCGCGTGAGGAGTTGAGACGCGAGAGAGGTTAGTGAGGATGTTTACGCAGTCAGAGAGTGAGAAGATAAAGGAGCTAGTTGCAGCACGCCGGCCCGGCTACGGGCTGCCACGCTCGTTTTATCACGACGAGCTGATCTATCGAGCCGACATCGAAATCGTCTGGCGGCAAGGCTGGCTGTTCGCCGGTCACACGTGCCAGATTCCCAACCCCGGCGACTATATCCTCTACGACCTGGATACCGACTCTGTCATCATTGTCCGAGGCGACGATGGCCGGGTTCACGCGCTGCACAATGTCTGCCGCCACCGGGGCACACTCATCTGCGCGCAGCCGGAGGGACACGTCAAGCGCTTTGTCTGCCCTTACCATCAATGGACCTACGGGCGCGACGGACAACTGCTTGTCTGGCGCGGGATGCACGAGGACCTTGACAAGTCGCAGCTTGGACTGCACAAGGTTCACGTGCGAGAAATCGAGGGGATGATCTATATCAACCTGGCCGAAAAGCCCCCAGACTTTTCAGCGGCTTGTCAGACGATTGCGCCGCTCGCCAGGCCGCAAGGCTTTACGCGCGCCAAGGTTGCCAAGATCGGCGACTATCTTATCTCCGCCAACTGGAAGCTGGTGTGGGAGAACAACCGCGAGTGTTTTCATTGCAACGTCAATCACCCGCAGTACATCAAAGCGAATTTCGACCACTATAACGCCGACGATTTGGGCGGTCGAGTGGCACAGCAGCTTGCCGTCGCCACGGACAAGCTCCAAGCCAGGTGGGCCGCCGCCGGCATGCCTTTGCGAACGGAATCCGGCATGACGCCTTTCCCCGACGCGGACCACAACATCTGGTATGCGGCCAACCGCACGCCGCTCGTGGAAGGCTATGTGAGCGAATCCATGGACGGCCGGCAGGTCGCTCCGCTGATGGGCGACTATGCCGACCCGGATGTGGGCACGCTGCGCATCCGCACGCTGCCGAATTTCTGGAATCATTCGAGCTGCGACCACGGCGTGACCACGCGCCTGACGCCCGCCGGGCCGTACCAGACGCTGGCCCGGCTCATCTGGCTGGTGGACGCGGACGCCGTCGAGGGCAGAGACTACTCTCTCGACAAGCTGGCGCCCTTTTGGCAGTTGACCGCCGAGCAGGACTGGGAGATTTGCGGGCATGCTCAGCGCGGCGTCAACTCGCGCGCGTATGTGCCTGGGCCGCTGTCCACGTACAAGGAATACAACGTGGACAGCTTTCTGCGCTGGTACCTGCGGCAATTGTCCAATGCCGTCGCCGCGTAGGGACAGACCGGCGTGTCTGCCCTGGTACCTGCGGCAATTGTTCAATGCCGTCGCCGCGTAGGGGCAGACCGGCGTGTCTGCCCTGGGCGTCAAGTTCGCCCCGACAATGACCCAACACAGGAGCCACAATTGAAGCAAGTCACCCATAAAGCAACGCACTCGTCGCCCAACCCAACGGCGGAAGTCGTCTGCTTTGGGATGCTCACGCCAGTGGCAATTCTGGTGGTGGAACAGTTGCCCGCACACAATTGCGGCGCGCTCATCCAGGACGTGAGCGAGTTTATCTTTGACGACGCCGCCATCGTCGCTTGCTTGCTCCGGCAATGGGACGTGCAGAGCGGCCTTGTCGGGACGACGCTGGGTAACGACTATCGCGGGCGAAACATTGCTCGCCGGCTCAAAGCGCTGGGCGTTCTGGGCAAGGTGCGCCTGTCATCGCGTTTTACCACGCCATATGAGGTGGACGTGTCGGATCGCACAGGCGCGCGCACCTACTTTTGGCAGCGCCAGCCACGCGTGCTGGACACGCTCGACACCGCCGACCTTTCACTCTTGAAAGGGTCAAGCCTGCTCTACGTAGACTGGTATGACGGCGACCACATTCTCCGCGCGATGGACGAGGCGAACCGATTGGGCATCCCCGTCTTTCTCAACCTGGAGCACGGGCATCAAGACCCGGACATCCTCAGCCGCTACGTCAAGCGGGCTGCCCTCTGTCAGGCCGTCACCGATCCTGCGCAGTGCGGAAGTTGCGAGCCGTCGGATGTGGCGCACAAGCTGCTCGAGGCCGGAGCCAAAACCGCCATCATCACACTGGCGGGTGAGGGCTGCCTGGTCGTGCGTGGAAATAAATCCTGGCGTGTGTGGCCGCCAAAAGTGCCAGTGGTGGATGGCTGCGGCGCAGGCGCCACTTTTTCGACCGGCTTTATCTACGGCGCCATCCGAGGCTGGACGTTGGAAGACACGGTGCGCTTTGCTACCGCGGCTGCATCGCTCAAGGTCGCCCGGGTGGGACTCAAGGTTGAGCCTGTGGCTGAGGTAAAACGCCTGGCGCGTCAGCTCAAAGTTGAGCGTGGAGCGTAAAGCGAAGAGCGAAATCGCCCCACACTCACAGCGGAGACAACTGAATGGTCAATTTCGCCACACTGCTGACACAAGAGCAAGTCGAGCGCGTCCACGAGGCTTCGCTCGAAATCCTGGAAAAGGTCGGGCTGCTGGTGCGCAACGAAAAGGCGCGCGCGATTTTTGCCCGGCACGGCTGCAACGTGAACTCGGAGACGCAGGGAGTAAGGTTTCCGCGCGCGGTCGTCGAAGAATTTCGCAAGGCCGTCCCACCCACCTTCACCTTTCGCGGGCGTGATCCTAAATACGACAAGACCATCCCCGGCGATGGGCCGATTGTCGTCACGGCCAGCTCGGCGCCCAACATCATTGACCCGGTCACGGGCGAGGAACGGCGCTCACGCTCGGATGACATTGCGCGCATCGCGCACGTCGTCAACGAGCTGCCCGGCCACGACGTCTTTTCGACCTCGACCCTGGCCGACGACGCGCCGCCCGGCCACTATAGCCTGGCGCGTCTCTACCCGGCGGCCAAGAACTGCCTCAAGCCTTTGCGCAGCACCGTACTGGATGCCGACGACGCTGCCAAGGTGCTGCAGCTCGGCTTTCTCATCGCGGGCAGTCAAGCCGCGTTCCGCGACCATCCCTTTATCACGTTCCACTTTTGCCCCGTCGTCTCGCCGCTGACGATGGACGTCAACTCGACGGAGATGGTCATCTTTTTTGCCGAGCAAGGCCTGCCGGTCTATGGCAGCTACGTGCCCAACGCGGGGCTGACTTCACCCATGACGCTGGCTGGAACCGTGGCGCAGTGCAACGCCGAGTTCCTGGCGGCGGCCGTGCTGACGGAAATGGTGCGCCCCGGAACGGAGCAGATTTACGCCACCCTTCCGACGGTGGCCGACATGCGCTCCGGCGCGTACGCTTCGGGCGGCATCGAGTGCGGCCTGCTGCACATGGCCTGCGCGCAGATGGCACGCTTTTATCATGTGCCTTACGGCGGCTACATTGGCCTGACCAACTCCAAGGTCAACGACGCGCAGTCGGGCTTTGAGACGGGCATGTCCGCCGTGGCAGGCGTTCTGTCTGGCATTGACATGTTGAACATGGGCGGCTTGCTCGACGCGCTCAAGGCGTTCGACTTTGCCAAGCTGGCGATTGACGACGAAATCGCGCTGATGCTCAAGCGCATCAAGCGCGGGCTGGAATTCAGCCAAGAGAACCTGTCGCTCGACGTGATTGCCGAGATTGGCCCCGGCGGCACCTTCATGACGCACAAGCAAACACGCAAGCTGATGAAGACCGTGGGCCTCTTGCCCAGGATTGCCGACCGTGACCCGCGCGATATGTGGATCAAGAAAGGCGCGCTCGACTCGCAAGCGCGCGCGATGCAGCGTGTGCGCGAGATCCTGATGCGCGACAACCCGGCGGTCTTTTCGCCCGACGTAGACGCGCGCATCCGCGCCAAATTTGAGGGTTTGGTTATGGGGGATTCGGTTCCGCCCGATGGATGGAAATAACCACCAAGACACAACCCCCTGAAGGGGACCAACAACACCAAGGGCCTGTCATTCTGAGCGAAGCGAAGAATCTCTTTCCCGCTAGGCAGAGACCCTTCGCTCCGCTCAGGGTGACAAACGTAGGTGGGACACAGGAGCGGAAGCCTACTTACCATTTGTCATTCCGAGCGAAGCGAGGAATCTCTATCACACGAGACAGAGACCCTTCGCTCCGCTCAGGGTGACAAACATAATAGTGTCTTGGTGTCTTTGTGACAGGAAAGAGAGGAGGAACGAATGAAGATTTTTTACGCGACCGACGTTCACGGCTCAGAGATTTGCTGGAAAAAGTTTATCAGCGGCGCCAAGTTCTATGAAGCCGACACCATCATCTTGGGCGGCGACATGACGGGCAAGGCCATCGTGCCTATCATCGCCCAGGGCGGCGGCAAATACAAAGTGACCTTGTTGGAGCAAGAGACGATTCTGAACAGCCAGGAACAAGTGGACAAGATGGCTCGGACCATCCAGGATCGCGGTTACTATCCCTATGTCACCGACCCCGACGAAGTGAACGCCATCTCCAACACGCCGGGCCGCTCGGACGCGCTCTTCCAGGAGCAGGTGATCAAGACGGCTGAGCGTTGGATGGAATATGCCGACGCCAAGCTGGCCGGAACGGGTATCCAGTGTTACGTCTGCCCCGGCAACGACGACATCTTTGAGATAGACCAGGTCATTGCCACGTCCAAAACCGTCAAGATGGTCGAAGGCCAGGTCATCCAACTGGACGAGCATCACGAGATGGTCAACTCCGGCTGGACGAATCCCACGCCGTGGAACACTCACCGCGAGGAACCGGAAGACAAGCTGCGCCAGCGCATCGAGGCCGTCATCGGCCAAGCGCGCGACCCGCGCAACGCGGTGTTCAATCTTCACGCGCCGCCTTACGGCAGCGGGCTGGACGAAGCGCCCGAACTGACCAAAGACCTGCGGCCCGCGTATGCCGGCCGCTCGCTGGTGAACGTGGGCAGCAAATCCGTGCTGGAGGTCATTGAAAAATATCAGCCGATCCTCGGCCTGCACGGCCACATCCACGAAGGCAAGGGCAGGCGCAAGTACAAACGCACCGTGTGCTTTAACGCCGGCAGCATGTACGAGCAGGGGATGCTGCTGGGCGTCGTCATCGAGCTCAAGCGTGACAAAGTCGGCAACTATGTCATGACCACGGGATAAGCCCCTGCCCGTCCCTGACCTGGGCCGGTCTTGCCCGCATGGCCCGAAAGGAGGTTCTGCCAGTATCGAGCGAATAGTGTGGAGACGACGTCTTGGCTAGCCGTCTGTCGGAGAGGTGTAGTTTAGCCCCTCGTGGGCGGAATAGCGACGGGCACAAGGCCCTATGCTACAAGGGTTCTCCGACGGGCTGCTAGGTTTTGAGTTTCTCCCGACCGGGGCGCCGATCCGGGAATGCTGCGAGCAATTCATGGATCTGCGTCGAGCAAATCACAGACAAGGAGTCTCACGATGAGTAGCGTAACCGCGCCGAAAAGTCAAGTGACCCTTTTCACTCGCAAGGCGAGTGGCCTGGTACGGGCCTGGTCAGTCTTTGACGCATTTGTGTACGCCTTGTTCTCCATCAACCTCATCACGCTGGGGTTGTACATCTTTTCCTACTGCTGGTCACTCAACGGGCACATGGTTCCGGCGGTCATCATCAGCGCCGCCTTTACCATCCTGGAAGTGATCGTTTACGCCAGCCTGATTTCGGCCATGCCGCGCGCGGGCGGCGACTATGTGTGGCAAAGCCGCGTGCTGGGCCGGACCGTAGGGTTTATCCTGGCCGTGACCGGCTGGTGGTTCATTCTCTGGCTGTGGGTGCCGCTCTATGGCCAGATGTTGACCTACGAAGTGTTCACGCCTCTCCTGGCTATTGCGGGCGCCAAGGATGCCGCGTTGTGGTTCACCGCCGATCCCAGCGGGCTGTTCTGGGCGTGCTTTATCCTGTGTGTGCTGGTGAGCATCTACATCGGCATCGGCATGAAGTGGTACGCGCGCATCCAGAAGGCCTGCTTCTGGGGCGGCCTGGTCGGCCTGGGGTTGGCCTTTTTCCTGTTGCTGTTTGGCAACAACCAGACCTTTGTCAATAACCTCAATAACCTGGTGCCGACGATGTTCGGGGCGCAGGGCACCGAGTTCTATCAGGCCACGCTCAAGGCGGGCGAGGCCGCCGGCACGGCCGCGCCCGCGTGGGGCAACTGGACGCTCGGCGCGAGCCTGGTCGTGATCCCGATGCTGGTCTTTTGGAATCTGTGGCCGAACTGGGGCTCGACGCTTTACGGCGAGGTGCGCGGCGCGAACGACTATAAGCGCAACTTTTGGGGCATGGCCGCCGCGGTGATTGCCACCGCCGTGCTGGCCATCGTCTTTTTTGCGCTGATCGCCAAGACGTTGGGCTGGGACTTTTACAACAAAGCCAACGGAGCGTTCTGGGCGTTCAAGTGGGGACTCACGACGGACGCGCCGCCGCTGCCGTTCTGGCCCTATCCGGGGTTGTTCGCGGCGTTCCTCACCACCAGTCCCGTGCTCCAGTTCATCGTCGTCCTGCTGTTGAGCCTGTGGTGGTTCGGCTGGTCGGGCACGGTGTTCCTCAGCTCCACGCGCGTGATCTTTGCGGCGGCCTTTGACCGCCTGCTGCCCGACTGGGTGTCACGCGTCGAGCCGCGCACGCGCACGCCCATCTTTGCGCTGCTGCTGATGACCATCCCGTCGCTCATCATCTCGTACCTGTATGCCTACAACCTCCTCAGCTTCCAGACGCTGGCCCTGGACGCTACGCTCGTCATCGCGGTGACGTTCTTGGGCACGACGGTGGCGGCGACGATCCTGCCCTGGCGCACGAAGGAGGTGTATGAGGGCTCGCCCATCGCCAAGTCCAAGGTGCCCATCTGGGCGGGCTGGGTGGCGCTGATCCTGTATGCCCTGGGGGCCATCTACCTGATCATCAACTCGGTGCGCTATGGCCTCACCGTCACGGGCAGCTTGCCGGGCGCGGGCGCCGACGCGCTGACCTGGATCATTGTGATCCTGGTCTGGGGGCTCACGGTGGTCAATGCGGCGGTGCTGGCCTGGGTGCTCTACTATGTGGGGACCAGAGTGATGGGCAAAGAGATGCCCGTCATCACCTTTGCCGGCCTGCTGTTCCTGTTCTTCCTGGACTGGCTGCTGGTGGAATGGATCTGGGATCCGGCCAAGGCGTATGGCGTCGGCTGGTCGAACCCCAGCTCGATGCTGTTCATGGTCGCCAACTATGTCGTCGCGGCGGCGATCTACTTTGGCTTTAGCGCCTATCGCCGCAGGCAGGGCATTGACATTGACAAAGTCTACAAGCAGATTCCGGTTGAGTAAGCATCATCTGGCGAGGGCGTTACTCGCACAGAAGTAACGCCCTCGCGTTCATGGAGATTCAATTGCTGGGCATTCCCATTCCGATTCTGATCCTCATCACACTGGCGCTGGTCTTTGACTTTCTCAATGGCTTTCACGACAGCTCGAACATTGTGGCAACCATGATCGCCTCGCGGGCACTTTCAGGCCGACAGGCGCTCACCATCACGGCGGTGGCGCATTTCATCGGGCCGTTCCTGTTCGGCGTGGCCGTGGCCACGACCATCGGCAACGAAGTCCTCAACGACACGCAGGTCAAGCTGTCCGTCACGCTGGCCGCGCTCATCGCCTCTATCGTGTGGAACATTATCACGTGGTGGCTGGGCATCCCGGCCAGCTCCTCGCACGCGCTCATCGGCGGCCTCATCGGCGCGGCGGTGGTGGAAAGCGGCTGGCGCGTGGTCAAGCTGGCCGGGCTGGGCAAGGTGGTGCTGGCGCTGGCCATCTCGCCCCTCATCGGTCTGATCGCCGGGTACCTGGTGATGAAAACCGTGCTGTTTCTGGCGCGCGGGGCCACACCCAAGATCAACGTCTTTTTCAAGCGGGCGCAAATCGTCACCGCGATCGCGCTGGCGCTTTCGCACGGCACGAATGACGCGCAAAAGACGATGGGCATCATCACACTGGGCCTGGTCTCGGCTGGCGCGCTGCCGGCGTTCCACGTGCCGCTGTGGGTCATTGCGATCTGCGCCGCCGCCATCGCCGCCGGCACGGCCACGGGCGGCTGGCGGCTCATCCGGACGCTGGGATCCAAGTTCTTCAAGGTGCGCCCGGTGCACGGTTTTACGACTCAGGTTGCTTCGGCGGCTGTGATCTTGAGCGCGGCACTCTTGGGCGGCCCGGTGAGCACCACGCAGGTCGTCAGCTCGGCCATCATGGGCGTAGGCTCGGCCGAGCGTGTGTCCAAAGTCCGCTGGGGCACCGCCGGGCAAATCGTCATCGCGTGGTTGACGACGATTCCGTTTGCAGCAATTTTGGCGGCCGGGCTGGCCGTCATTCTGAGGAGATGGGTATGAGCTGGTTGAGCGATTTCTTCAAGCCGCGCCAGGACCACTTTGTCAGGCTGTTGATCGAGCAGGCCGAGTTTGCCGTCAAGGGGCTAGAGTCGCTGCTGGTGTACACACGCAGCGGAGACGAGGCCTCTGCCGACGCCGTGCGCCGGATGGAAAAAGAGGCCGACGAGGTGCGCCGCATCCTGGTGGACGAGCTGAACCGCACCTTCGTCACGCCGATAGACCGCGAAGATATTTTTACGCTCTCGCGCGCGATTGACGACATCCTGGACTATGCCTACTCGACGGTAGATGAGATGTCCGTGCTGCACGTCACCCCAAACACTTACTTGCAGCGCATGGTCTCTTTGCTCCGCGACGCGGCGGAAGAAGTTCACCTGGCCATGCAGCGGCTCAAGGATCACCCCGGCGTGGCGACCGACCACGCTCAGCGCGCCAAGGCCCTGGAGAACCGCGTGGAAAGCGTCTATCGCGAGGCCATCGCCGCTCTGTTCGAGGGCCCTGCGGATTGCGGGCACATTGTGGAGATGCTCAAGCTGCGCGAGATTTACCGTCACCTTTCCAACGCCGCCGACCGAGGCGACGAGGCCGCCAATATCATCAGCGATATTGTCGTCAAGATGACCTGAAAGCGCTCACAGTCATTTCTCGCTATTGACTTGCGGATAAAGACGGTGCTATAATAAACGGCAACCCCTGGGAAATCCCAGGGGCAACTTGAAAAAATGTAAGTGTTGGAGGACCACTGGACGTGAAGGGGAATCAGCGCCAACCCCCGCCTCGTTTCCGAGGCGCACAGGCTTCCCTCCCCTTCTGATTGCATAGCGCCTCAGCCCGCAAGTCATGGCCGACGATTCGCTTGAACGCAAGCGGAGGAGACTCGAGTCTAGTTCAGGACCTACTTTAAAAGAGCCACCAGCACGGTGTGACAGGTCAGGCCGCCGCGCGCAATGTT
Source organism: uncultured Anaerolineae bacterium (assembly GCA_964353405.1). Taxonomy (GTDB): domain Bacteria; phylum Chloroflexota; class Anaerolineae; order Fen-1058; family Fen-1058; genus JBGLNJ01. The sequence continues at coordinate 13,092 of CAYGWJ010000218.1, read as the reverse complement.
GCGAGCGCCGAACTTGTCGGATGGGAGCATGGCTCACCTTTGTTCAAGGAGGAGGTGAAAAAGACCCTAATTTTTGCGTCAGCCGTCTATCTTATCCGATTGCGTAATCAGACCCAATCTCATGGAGGAGAATATGTCGCAGAATGATTCGTTCCTGACGGGCAAGATGAGCCGCCGCCAAGTGCTCAAGTTGGGCGCCGCCGCCGGGGCTGGCGCGTTCCTGGCCGCTTGCGGGACGCCGGCCGCGCCCGCGCCCAAGGCCGAAGAGCTGCTCAAGAGCGCCAACACCATCCCCATGGACACGCTGCTTGCAGAGGCCAAGAAGGAAGGCAACCTGACGACCATCGCCCTGCCGCACGACTGGGCCAACTATGGCGAGCTCCTGGATACCTTCAAGACGAAATACGGCATCAAGATCAACGAGCTGAACCCGGACGCCGGTTCATCCGACGAGCTGGAAGCCATCCGGGCGAACAAGGGCAACAAGGGGCCGCAAGCGCCGGATGTGGTGGACGTCGGCATCGGCTATACCGAGTCGTCCAAGAAGGAAGGCCTGTTCGCCGCCTACAAAGTGGCGACCTGGGACACGATCACACTCAAAGACCCCGAAGGCTTTTGGTTCGCCGAGTACTATGGCGTGCTGAGCTTTGAGGTCAGCAAGGCTCAGATCAAAAACATCCCACAGGACTGGCCCGACCTGCTCAAGCCTGAATACAAGGGCCAGATCGCGATGGCCGGCGACGTGCTCAAGTCCAACGAGGCGGTCATGTCTGTTTGGGCGGCCGGCATCTCCAAGACCGGCAAGGCCGACCAGGCAGCCGCCGAGGAAGGCCTCAAATTCTGGGCCGCAGTGAACAAGGCCGGCAACTTTGTGCCCGTCATCGGCAGCGCCGGCACGCTGGCCAAGGGCGAGACGCCCATCCTCTTGCACTGGGACTATTTGGCCCTGGCTGACCGGGACACGCTCAAGGGCAATCCCGAGATAGCTGTGGTCGTGCCCAAGACGGGCCTGATCGCCGGGCCTTATGCCGGCGCCATCAGCGCCTACGCTCCGCACCCGTTCGCGGCGCGGCTGTGGTGGGAGCACGTCTTTTCCGACGAAGGCCAGATCATGTACCTCAAGGGCTATGCTCACCCGATCCGCTACAACGACCTGGCTGCCAGGAACAAGATCCCGGCTGACCTGGCCGCCAAGCTGCCGCCAGCGGAATCCTACAAAGCGGCCATCTTCCCGACGTTGGCCGATCTCACGGCGTCCAAGACATACATCACCGAGAATTGGCGCAAGGTCGTTCTCGGCGAATAGGAGACGTTCGCATGTCTCAAACACCAAGCGTCAAGCTTGGGACAGGGGACGCGCCTCTGGCGCGTCCCCCCTCCCAAAAATTTTCCTGGGACTGGCTGGGCCTGGTGCCCTTCTTTTTGTTCGCCATTGCCTTTTTGCTGCTGCCTTCGGCCTCGATCGTCGTCAACAGTTTTAAAAGCCTAGACGGGGGATTCACATTCCAGAACATCATAGATGTGGTTGCCCGCAAAGACCTGCGCTCGGCTTACCAGGCCAGCCTCAGCATCAGCGCCATCACGGCCATCGGCGGGGCGCTATTCGGCTTTTTGCTGGCGTATGCGGTGATTTTGGGCGGCCTGCCCAAATCGCTGCGCACCCTCCTGGTGACCTTTTCCGGCGTGGCGTCCAACTTTGCCGGGGTCCCGCTGGCGTTCGCCTTTATCGCCACCATCGGCAACACGGGGCTGATCACTCGCGCTATCGAAAGCATTTCCGGCGTGGACATTCACCAGCAGGGGTTTTCCATCTATAACATCTGGGGACTGTCCATCGTGTACATGTATTTCCAGTTCCCGCTGATGGTCCTCATCATGGCCCCGGCGCTGGATGGCCTCCGGCGGGAGTGGAAAGAAGCGTGTGAGAACCTGGGCGCTACTGATTGGCAATACTGGCGCTACGTGGCTCTGCCCATCCTCTTGCCGACGCTGCTGGGCACGACGATTCTGCTGTTCGGCAACGCTTTCGGCGCTTATGCCACTGCCTATGCCTTTTCAGGCAGTTTCATCAACCTCGTGACCATCGTCATCGGCGGGCAGATCCAAGGCGACGTTCTGTTCAACCCCGGCCTGGGCAACGCGCTGGCACTCGGCATGGTCGTCATCATGGGGCTGTGCATGCTCGGATATTCCTGGATGCAGAGAAGAGCGGCGAGGTGGATGCGATGAAAAAGACAAACATCTGGGCCTGGATCATCTTTATCCTGGGGATCCTCTACTTTTTCGTGCCGCTGGTGGCGACGCTGGACTTTTCGCTGCGCGCCCAAAAGGACGTCTATCCGAGCCTCGCGGCGTACCGCTTTGTTTTCAGCGACCCCGAGTTCTATACCAACTTTGGCTCTTCGCTGCTCTGGTCGCTGCTGACGATGGTCGTCAGCCTGTTACTGATCGTGCCGACGACCTACTGGGTGCACTTGCGACTGCCGAACTGGCGTCCGGCAGTCGAGTTCGTCACGCTGATGCCGTTTGTCGTCCCGGCGGTGGTGCTCACGTTCGGGATGATCCGGCTGTACTGCTGCGATCCGCTGCCGCTGGTCAACAGCCCGATTCTCCTGATTGCAGGCTATACGATCCTTTCGTTCCCTTACATGTTCCGCGCGGTGGACGCGGGGCTGCGGGCGATTGACGTCCGCACGCTGACGGAAGCCGCGCAGAGCTTGGGAGCGGGCTGGCCGACCATTCTCTTCCAGGTAATCTTTCCCAACCTGCGTGTGGCGCTGCTGAGCGGCGTTTTCCTGACGTTCGCCATCGTGATCGGCGAGTTCACGTTTGCCTCTCTGCTCAGCAGGCCGGCCTTTGGCCCTTACATGGAGTTTCTGGGCGCCCAGCGGGCCTATGAGCCGGCGGCGCTGGCCCTCATCAGCTTTGCGCTGTCGTGGGGCTCGATTGGCATCATTCAATACGTGGGCCGAGGCAAGGGCGGCGAAGCCAATCTTGCCGGCGCGCGCTAATATCACGAGGTAAGCATGGCATTCCTAGAAATTAACAACGTAACCAAGAGCTTTAGCCAGGGGGCGGCGGCGGTCAAAGAGTTCGACCTCCAGGTGCAAAAGGGAGAGTTGGTGTCGTTCCTGGGGCCGAGCGGCTGCGGCAAGACCACCACGCTGCGGATGGTGGCCGGGTTCGAGACGCCGACCACGGGCACCGTCCTGATGAACGGCACGGACATCACCAGCCAGCCGCCGAACAAACGCAACGTGGGCATGGTGTTTCAAGCCTACGCGCTGTTCCCCAATATGACCGTGGCGGGCAACATTGGCTTTGGACTCAAGCTGGCCAAAAAGCCGCCCGAGGAAATCAAGCAGCGCGTGGACGAAATGCTCAAGCTCATCCACATGCCGGGGTTGGGCGACCGCTACCCGTATCAACTGTCTGGCGGCCAGCAGCAGCGCGTGGCGCTGGCTCGCGCGCTGGCGATTCGTCCGCAAGTGCTGCTGCTCGACGAGCCGCTCTCGGCGCTCGACGCCAAGATTCGCGTGTCGCTGCGCGCCGAAATCCGCTCCATCCAGCAGCAGCTTGGCATCACGGCGATTTACGTGACGCACGACCAGGAAGAAGCGCTGTCCATCTCTGACCGCATCGTGGTGATGAACGAAGGCCGTATGGAACAGGTGGGTACGCCGTTCGAGATTTACAACTTTCCCAATACGGATTTCGTGGCGCACTTTGTCGGGACACTGAACGCCGTCAAAGCACAAGTCCGTGATGCAGCCGCCGGCCTGCTGACGTTGGCCGGGCAGCAAGTTCACACCGCGCAGAAACTGGACACCGTGCGCTCCGGTGAAGCGACGACCATTTCGCTGCGGCCCGAGCGGCTCGGCTTTGCCGCCGACGGCGCGAAAGCCAACGTGTTGGACTGCGCCGTGGAGAATATCACCTTCCTCGGCTCGATTGTCCGCATCCAGGTCAAGGCGGGTGAACAAACCCTCTACATGGACACGTTCAACAATCCGTTCCTGGAACTGCCCAAGCTCGGCGACAAGACCCAGATCACGTTCTCGGCGGAAGCCGTGCTGGTGCTGGATCAGACGCCTGCCGCCTGACGGACTATCTGGCTCCGATGACCGGACACTGGCAAGTGTCCGGTTTTGTCGTCTCACCCAAGTCGCCAAGATACAAAGGAACTTGGCCTACCGGATCAAACGGCAATTCTCATGGAAGTGCTGGCTTCAGCCTGCGATATACTGCTCGGAAGTCGTAGAGTGTATTGGAATCGCGGCTCCGGTTTTTGCCGCTGATGTCCGACTAAAGCCTTGACTCTGTTTGCACTGAATTCACTTCTGCTCAGTATATGCCTTGAGAAAACAGCCTGAAGGCTGCACTCTAGCGTTGAATTCCCGCTCAAGCCGGGAGAGTCGTACTATAAAATCTTGGTGTCCTTGTTGGCGGTAAGAAGGACTATCCTCGGAGGTCGTATGTCTTTTCTTCCACCTTTCGGCCAGGCAGGCCAGTGGTTCAAAGGCAGCCTGCACACTCACACCACTCTATCGGACGGCAAGCTCACGCCGGCAGAAAATATGCAGTGGCACGCCGACCACGGCTATCACTTTGTCGGTCTCACCGACCACAACCGCGTGACAGACCCATTCGCGTTCAACGCCAGGCCGCCGCTGCTGGCCATTCCCAGCGTCGAAGTCAGCGCGCGGCGCGGCGAGGTCGAGTACCACGTCGTCGCCATCGGCGTGCGCTCCATGCCGATCGTGCACCATCAGGGTCCGCAAGCGACGATTGACGCGGCCAACGCTGCCGGCGGGTTATGCTTCATCGCGCATCCCTACTGGCACGATCACACGCTGGACGACCTGCTCGCTTTGCGCGGCCACGTCGGCATCGAGATTTTCAACACGGGCTGCTGGCTGGAAATCAACAAAGGACATTCGCTGGTGCATTGGGATGGGGTCTTGCGGCGAGGCCAGCGCGTGTGGGGATTGGCCGTGGACGACTCTCACTTTGCTTATCCCGACCACGGGCGCGGCTGGGTGATGGCGCGCGCCGAGCGACTGGATGAGCCTTCGATTCTTGACGCGCTGCGTCAGGGCCAGTTCTATTCCACCATGGGGCCGGAGATTTACGACGTGCAGATCGAAGGACGGCAGGTGATGGTGCGCTGCTCGCCCGCCCGCTCCATCTTTTTGGTGGGCGACATCTATCACTGCCCCCACGCCGCGCAGGCCTGGGATGGCCGCCCACTTACAGAAGCAAACTTTGCAGTGCGCCCACAACAGCGTTACCTGCGTGTTGAAGTTGTGGACATGAACTACCAGTCGGCGTGGACGAACGCCTATTTCATCGCAGGCTGAAAAATCATGACGCGCACCCGCGCAAGCCGAGGCGATTGCCTTTAGCGCCCAAGTGTGCTATTCTTTGGCGCATTATCCTCGACCGCGGCCGGCGCAGCGGTGCCTTGACCCACCGACGTGCGGTTGACCATTCGATGCCCTGGGCCGCCGGCTGCCCAAGGGTTAGAGGGTCAATTGAACAGCCAAGTCTCACCTGAGATTGGCTCATTTGACGAGAGGAGACTCTATGCCACGCGCAAGACCCCCACTCTCAGCAGCCAAGCCAGCGGCCACGGAATCACGCGCAAGGGAGCCCGAGGCCGCCTATCTACACCGCGCCATCCGGGTCGAGCGGCCCGCGTTTCGCATGCTGCGGGCTTATGCGTTCGACCCCAGCCTGTCCACTCAATTGGAAAACGCGCCCATCAATCACGTGACGATAAAGGCGCCGTGGGAGTTTGACCCCAAAACCGGCCGGGATATACTCCAGCCAGGCCCGGTCGGCGAATACCTGCAAGTCATTGACGTCGATCCTGCCAGCGACTGCTGCTACGCGCCGATTGACCTGAACCAGCCGTATCTGCTGGCGCAAGATGGCCTGGAACCTTCGGAGGGCAACCCGCAATTTCACCAGCAAATGGTCTATGCGGTGGCCATGACGACGATCCGCAACTTTGAGCGAGCGCTCGGCCGGACGGCTTTCTGGGCGCCGCGCCTGTGGCAGACGCACGAGAACGGCAAGGTACGCTGGCACGAGGAGTATGTGCGGCGGCTGCGGATTTATCCGCACGCGCTGCGCGAGGCGAATGCTTTCTACAGCCCGCAGGCCAAGGCGCTGCTGTTTGGCTATTTTCCGGCGTCTACGTCCGATCCGCGTCACCATCTTCCCGGCGGCATCGTGTTTACGTGCCTGTCGCACGACATCGTGGCGCACGAGACGACGCATGCCTTGCTCGACGGTATGCACCGTCGGTTCCAGGAGGCCAGCAATCCCGACGTGCTGGCCTTTCACGAAGCCTTTGCCGACATCGTGGCGCTGTTTCAGCATTTCTCCATGCCCGAGGCGCTGCGCCACCAGATCGCCAAGACGCGCGGCGACCTGGCGGCCGAGAACCTGCTCCTTCAGCTGGCGCAAGAGTTTGGACAGGCGACCGAGTCGCACGCGGCGCTGCGCGACGCGCTGGGCGAATATCAAGACGACACGTGGAAACCCAAAGTACCCGACCCGACCGAGCTGGACCGCGAATTCGAGCCGCACGCGCGCGGCTCGCTGCTGGTGGCGGCGGTCTTTGACGCCTTTGTGACGATCTACAAGTCACGCATCGCGGACCTGATGCGAATTGCGACGAGCGGCACCGGCGTGCTGCCGGCCGGGCATCTGCATCCCGACCTGGTGAATCGCCTGGCGGGCGAGGCCGCCAAATCGGCGCAGCACGTCCTCAACATGTGCATCCGCGCGCTGGATTATTGCCCCCCGGTGGACCTGACTTTTGGCGAATATTTGCGGGCGCTCATCACCGCCGACTATGACCTGGTGCATGACGACGACCTGGGCTATCGCATTGCTTTTGTCGAAGCGTTCCGCCGGTACGGCATTTACCCGCGCGACGTCCGCAGCCTGTCGGTCGAGGGCCTGCGCTGGTCACAGCCGACCACCTTGAAATTTGAGCCGCACTTGCTCCCGGTGGTGGTCGCTCTGCGGGACAGCATGCCCGAGTGGAATGTCAGCGACCGAAACCAAGAGATCTATGAGCACCTGGGCAAGAGCCGGGCCTATATGCACGAGAATTTGGCTGGCATCGGGCGTCAAGCTAAAGGCCGCAAGGACCTGATAGAGTTGATGGGTCTGGATCCGGGGAAACCGTTCGAGGTTCATTCACTGCGCCCGGCACGGCGGGTGAGCCCGGATGGCGAGTCGCTCACAGACCTGGTGATCGAGATCACCCAGGCCCGGCCGGGATACTTTAACGAAGAGATCCAAAAGAAGGTGGACAAGCTGGGCATCCGGGGCGTGCCGTCCAGTTGGCTGAAAGAGTCCGAGGAGCCGCACAAGCCAGCCCGAAACGGGAAAAAGGCAGCCGCGATCCCCCGGTCCGATTTCATCTTTCGCGGAGGATGCACGCTGGTGGTTGACCTGAACACCTCGCAAGTGCGCTATTCCGTTTACAAGAACATTGGCAGCGACAGCCGCCTGGCGCGGCAGCGCGCATTCGAGTCGGGGCAGACGGGGAACGCCGGCACCGGGCTGCGCGCCACCTATTTTAGTGGCCAGCTCCGTCAAGCGCCTTTTGCGCTTTTGCACCGCTCCGGGGAAGAGGAGGAAATCGAATGGCTATCCTGAATGCACCTCCGTCTGGAGTCACCGTCCGCATGTACCGGCAGGGGCTGGGCGATTGTTTCCTGCTGGCCTTTCCGAGCGAAGCGGGGAAACCCTTTTATACGCTGATTGATTGCGGAATCGCCAGGACGCTGGCTCCCGGTCGCCAGGCTCCGTCCATCCAGGAGGTGGTGGAGCACATCCGGGACTCGACCGGCGGGAGAATTGACCTGTTGGTGGTCACTCATGCGCACTGGGATCACGTCTCGGGATTCCATCCGTCACGGGGGGCCGCAAAAGTGTTCCAGAAGATGGAGATCGGACAAGTCTGGCTGCCCTGGACCGAGAACCCTCAAGACAACCAGGCGACCGGGTACAAGAAAAAGGTTGAAAAGGCCCATACCGCGCTGCGCGCGGCGCTGAGCCGGGCGTCCAATCCCGCGTCGGTGCAACACATCAGCAGCGTGCTCGACTTTTTGGGGGCGGCCGGGGGCGACACGGCGGCGGCGATGCAAGTGGTGTCGGCGCTGGCCAAGCCGGGCGAGCCGCAATATCTGGATCCCGCGCAACTGCACGAGCCGCGCACATTGGCGAATGTGAAAACACGCCTGTACGTGCTGGGGCCTCCGCGCGATATGGACTCGTTACGCCGCATGGACCCCAGAAAAGGGGAAAGCTACGGGGGCGACGGAAATGCGAAGAAAAAAGGTTCCGCGCTCACGCTGGCACAGGCCTTTTTGCTGGGGGCGCATGTTGGCGAAGGCCCGGCCTTGAGCGACGAAGACAGGGAACTGCGCAATCTGTGCTATCCGTTCGATAAAAAGATCCGGATTCCGACCGGGGAAGCGAAAGAAGACGAGTTCTTCAAGACTCGATATTACGAGACCCCCAACGAAGGCTGGCGGCGCGTTGACGACGACTGGCTCGGAGCCGGCGAGGGCCTGGCCGCCTATCTGGACAACTATGTCAACAATACCAGCCTGGCCCTGGCGATCGAGCTGACCCAATCGGGCAATGTGCTGGTGTTTGCCGCAGACGCGCAGATGGGGAACTGGCTCTCCTGGGGCGACCGTGAATGGAAGATTGACGGTGGCAAAACCGTCAAGATTCAAGATCTGTTGGAACGCGCTGTGCTGTACAAGGTGGGCCACCACGGCAGTGAGAATGCCAGTTTCAAAGAGTATGTGGATCTGATGGCGAGCGCAGAGCTGGTAACCATGCTGCCTGTCAACGAAAAGGATGCACAGGCGAATCGCTGGGACAAGATGCCCTGGCCGCCCCTGGTAAAGCACCTGAGGGGTGAGGACAGCGCTGATAGCCCGCGGCGGACGCTGGTCAAGATGGACGAATTTCCAACGCAGAAACCCAAGGGAATGAGTGACGCAGACTGGCAAAAGTTTAAGAAGCGGTATGGGGAAGACCGATTCTATATGCAATATACCGTGACCGACTAGGGAGAACAGGCATGAGACCCGATCTCTTCGAATACTTGGCGCGCCAGAGTGAGACTGTGGCGCTGTTGCGCCAACTCGTCGAACTGGAATCGCCTTCGACGGACAAGGTTGCGCTTGACCGGCTGGGCGCGTTCGTCGCTGCGCAGTTGCGCGATGCCGGCGCAAGCGTCGAGGTCATTCCGCAGACGGCGGCGGGCGATCACCTGGTGGCGACGTTCGGCCGCGGCGATGCGTTGCCCGTGATGACGCTGTGCCACATGGACACGGTCTGGCCCATCGGCACGCTGGCGACGATGCCGTGGCGCGAAGAAGAGGGCAAGTTGCGCGGGCCGGGCGTGTATGACATGAAGGCCAGCACGGCGATGTTGATCATGGTGCTGCGCTACCTGCGCGACACGAGGACGCAGCCGGCGCGCCCGGTGCGGATGCTCTTTACGACGGACGAAGAGACCGGCAGCACCACTTCGCGAGAGATCATCGAGTCCGAAGCCCAAAAGGCCGCGCTGGTGCTGTGCATGGAACCGGCGCTGGCCAACGGCGCGCTCAAGACGTTCCGCAAGGGCACGGGCGGATTCAGCGTCACGGCCTATGGGCGCGCGGCGCACGCGGGGGCCGATCACGCCAAAGGCATCAATGCCATCGAGGAGATCGCGCGGCAGATCACGGCGCTGCACCAGATGACGGACTATCCAGCGGGGACGACGGTCAACGTCGGCGTGATTTCGGGCGGGACGGCGAGCAACGTGGTGCCAGACCGCGCGCAGATCGAGGTAGACATTCGCGTGTCCACGCGCGCGGAAGGTGAGCGGATGGTCAAGGCGATCCTGGGGCTACAGCCACAATTGCCCGGCGCGCGAGTGCAAGTGACGGGCGGCTTGAACCGCCCGCCGATGGAGCGCACGCCGCGGGTGGTGGAGACGTTCAAGAAAGCGCAGGCGATCGCGGCCGGTCTGGGCCTGGAATTGATTGAAGGGTCAACCGGCGGCGCGAGCGACGCCAACTTTACGAGCGTGTTCACGCCCACGCTCGACGGACTGGGCGCGGTGGGCAACGGCGGTCACTCGACGGACGAGCACGTGATTGCATCGTCGCTGCCGGAGCGGGAGGCGTTACTGGCGGCGATTCTGACGCAGTGGTGAGAATGACCGCCTGGCGTGGCCACGGACTTGCGTGGTCAAAGGTTGGCATGTTATGCAGATTCAAAATGTTTCCTTTTGCACCACAGATTGGAACAGCCTCACTCGGACCGAGCATCCCGGCGAGACGGGCATGGCGTATTGGCGGACGGTCGAGGTCGGCAACCTTCGTGTGAGGATGGTCGAGTACTCGCCAGGATACAGGGCGGATCACTGGTGCAGTAAAGGGCATGTGTTGCTCGTTCTGGAAGGGGAGCTGGTCACCGAATTGCAGAACGGCGAGGAGCATTTCCTGCGAGCGGGCATGAGCTATCAAGTGGCCGACCAGGCCGAGCCGCACCGCTCGCATACCGCGACGGGCGCCAGGCTGTTCATCGTGGACTAACCCATTCGCAGGAGAACCTTGCGAAGGTTTCGTCAAGCAACCTTCGCAAGGTTCAAGCCTCCTATTGTCCTCGATGTAACGCGACATGGATGGCCGGCGCTGCTTCCGGCACATGCTCCGCATACGCCCGCAAGAGACCATAGTTGCCCGCCATCATCATGTCGCCATAGGGCGAGGCAAAGTAGGGCTTGAGCGCCGAGCCGCGAAGCAACGACCAGCGCGGGCCGGTGACGGCGAGCCCATCCATCAGCGCGGGCTGCGGGTCGAGCATCCACGCGCCGTGGCCCATGTCGGCAAACACCTCTTGATGCGTGAGCGTCCCGGACGCTAATTTCTGCAAATACGTTTCCAGCTCGGGGCGCGTCAGTTCCCCGGTGTGATGCTCGAACACGCCCTCGATGCCATCCGGCCCCAAACGAAATGCCAGCGTGTGAAAGTTGCCGACGTTGGCGATGAGCAAGCGTCGGTGGGTGTGGACGTGCGGGTCTTCCAATGCGCCGAGCACGGCGGCCGGCGCAGTGTCCATCAACAGCATCGGCCCGTCAAAGTTGGCGCTCTTGGCGACGGCCTCAAAACGCGTCATGCGTGCGGGGATGTCTTGCCGTCGAAAGGCAAAGCCGGCCAATTGCTGAACGGCGATTGGAGAGTGGGTAAGGGAGATTGGAGATTGGAGATTAGAGATGGGGGATTGGGACTGGGAGATGCGTTCGGCGATGTAATCAAAACGGAACTGGCGATCGCTGTAGCCGGGCGGCGCGTTGCCGTGATCGAAAACGGCGAGCGCCAGCGCCTCGGGATGGAGCGTCACGCCGAACGCGGCGAACGCGGTGCGGATGGCATCCAGGTCAATGTCGCGCATGGAGATGGCGGCCACGCCCTCACGCTTGGCCATCGCCGCCGCTTCGTCATCGCTCACCACCTGGAGGCCCATCTGCTTTTCCACCACGTCCAGCTCGTCGTTGAAGGTGCGCGCCGCGTCGGGCGTGGCAAAGAGCGGCTGGCCGGCCTGGGTGTGATCTTGCGCGGCCCACGCACACGGCCCGCCGCCCATCATCACACCGGAGAGCACGATGCTTTGCCGCCGGGCCGTGGCCGCTCGAATCTTGTTGGCGACGAGCACCGTCGGCGACGGCATGACGAGCTTGAGATTGTTTTCAATCTCCTTGTCGCTATCGAACAGCAAAATATCTTGTGTCCCGGTTCCAACATCCACCGCTAAAATTTTCATCTCATTCGCTCCGTCGGTTATCGGCTATCATTCACTACTGGGCCAGCGGCGGATTATACCATCGTTCAGAAATCGTCAGCCGGTCGGCGGGCAATCGTCGAGCAAAAAGGGGATGTCTGACCAGGCTGGCCGCGATTGTTTGCGTTTTGGCTGATTCCGTCTATAATTGTTTCACCTTAACCGACGGGGGATTCCCATGATGGAACAACAAGAAGCTCAAATCGAAGAAAGGAGGCCAGCCGCACCTGTCCAACCGACCGCGGAAAGCCATCCCATGCAAGCGCTCTTGGATGAAAGCAGTGGTCTCAAGGAAATTAAGCGCGGGGATGTATTGGCCGGCACCATCGTCCAGATCGCTCCACACGAGATCGTGGTGGACGTTGGCTCCAAATCCGAAGGCATCATCTCGGGCCGCGAGATGGAACGCCTGCCGCATGACGCCTTTTCTGAAATGAAAGTGGGCGACGAGATCATGACGTACGTCGTCAGCCCGGAAGACGGCAACGGCAACATCGTGCTATCGCTCTCTCGGGCGCAGACCGAGAAGGACTGGCACGAGGCGGAAGAGCTGTTCAAGACCCAGAACGTGTTCGAGGGTCAGGTGGCCGGGTTCAACAAGGGCGGACTGATTGTCAAGGTCGGCAAAGTGCGCGGGTTCGTCCCGGCTTCGCAACTCGTCAGCGTGCCTGGCAGCAAGCCGGGGGCCGAAGGCGAAGAAGAGGAATCCAAAGCCGACAAGCAATGGCAGCCGCTGGTGGGCAAAAAGCTCCAGCTCAAAGTCATCGAGATGGATCGCGCCCGCAACCGGCTGATCCTTTCCGAGCGCGCGGCCATGCGCGACTGGCGCAAAGTTCAGAAAGAAAAGCTGTTGTCCGAGCTTCACGTGGGGATGCACCTGAAGGGCAAGGTCATCAGCCTGGCCGACTTTGGCGCGTTCGTTGACCTGGGTGGAGCCGACGGCCTGGTTCACCTGTCCGAGATTTCCTGGAAGCGCGTCAACCATCCGAGAGAGGTTCTCAAGGTCGGGCAAGAGGTTGACGTCGAAGTTCTCAATGTGGATCACGAGCGCAAGCGTATCGGCCTCTCGCTCAAGCGGCGTGAAGCGGATCCCTGGAGCACCATTGAGAATCGCTACAAGATCGACCAACTCGTCGAGGGCACGATCACCAAACTTGCCAAGTTCGGCGCGTTCGCGCGCATCAAGGGCGACGACGAAATCGAAGGCCTGATCCA
>CAYGWJ010000217.1:0-3780 GCA_964353405.1 uncultured Anaerolineae bacterium | reverse complement strand
TACCTATCACTTCATCACCACCCGCCACCAAGACGCCGTGGCGCCCTGCTGCCAATCATCCCTGGCGACTAGATCGGATTGGCAAAGCCCGATACCAATCCGCGAAACCGAAGGAACCCGCAAAACTTTGACGCGCACCCTCCGGCGAGATGTAAGATGTAGTTATGTAAGATGTAATTCGCGCCGGGCTTGTTCTATTGCTTCATAATGATGGGCAGGTAACTAGAGAACTTCCAATTTATCAGCCGATTCAGTGCCTCGATTACTTCGTTGGATTCGAAGCTGCAATGCCCGTAGCGGACGACCGGAATATTGTCGTGCCAAGGTGTCATGCCGCGCAATTCCACTTTTTGGCGATAGAGCGTCTCGTGCCAATAGGGAACGATCGGATCGAGTGTGGTGTGTAGCGTGACTAGAGGAACGAGGGGCCGCCCGGCAGTCTGGTAGTGTGCTTCGATCTCGTTCAGTGCGGCCTGGTCGGCAGAGAACCGCTGCACCTTCGCGTTGAGCGTGTCGTCGTCATATGAGCCTGTGTAGCTGTAGAGCGTTCCCGAACGAATCCGATTGTCAAACGGTTGGCCCCCCAGCTTGGCTTTGGCATCGTTAGTGGCAAAAACGTTGTACCACAACAGGCCGACGACAGTTGAGATAGCCGTCGTAGGATTGAAGGGATCATAGGACGCCTGGGTAACACTGAGCAATTGAGTCACGCTGATCAAGCTGGCCGGATCAGAGATGGCCGGTGTGACCGTAATAGCTAGATACGTGCTCCAGTTGTCCATCAGCGACTGCGGAACCGTGATGGGCGTGCCCGGCAACAAACCTGGAAAGTAATAATCAAAGACGACTCTAAAGTCGCCCAGATAATTAACATGTCTGGCAAAATCGCCAATTGGCCCACACGTCGCCAGCCCGCCGTTAAAGACTTGCGGATATTGTTCCACAGCCAGCGTAGTGATGAGCCCGCCTTCCGACGCGCCGACCAGATAGACCCGGTTGACTGTTGGATGATCCCGCTTGAAAATGCTCACAAGGTCCACCAGATCGGCGAGTCCTTCGCGGACGGCCAGGCCGTTGGTAGAGTAGCTGGTAGTGGCGAAGGCGTATCCCAGCAGGTTGATGACGGTGGGGATATAAGTGCCGTCGGGCAGATGGAGCTGGTCCTCGGGTATGCGCACCGGTTGATTCGGAGCCATGTACCCGTGAGCGTAAACGATCAGGTCGCTATTCCAGGAAGAGGGCATGCAGATGCGATAGATGGCTCCGCTAGCCTGCGTCCCATCGGCACAGGCCGCCGGGCTGAACGGACGAGGGGGAGTGGCAGCGTGAACTGTCAAGCCCAGCATTTGCAGGGTCAGGCCCAGCAGAGCCAGCACCCTGATCAACCAGCCCCACTTGAACGTCTGTGACGATCGAAACATGTTGGCCTCCTGTCAAATGAATCATGAGACGAGGAAAATTCCTGTCCATGCGCATGCACCATGCAGTAATACTCTAGCACAAAAGGAGGGGCAAAGTCAATACCTTTGCGGCCCGCGTGACATTCTGGCGCAACCGGGCTATAATCTCGCCAGCGCCGAACGAAGGAGATCCGCATGTTGCCTGACCCGCTTCCTACGGACCCAGACGAGCTTGAAGCCATTTACCAGGCCTATGTCTCGCGCGATGTGATAGACCCGGACGAGTTCAACCGGCTGATGGAAGCGCGGCTGCGCGCCTGGGGCTATGACCCGCAGCACATCAAGCCGGAACAGCTTTTGGGATTGATGGAAGAGTCCATGAATCGCCTGCTCATCAATCTCCACGGCGCGACCCAGTCGGCCCCCGACGAAGAAAGCCAGGAGCAGCTTCAAGAGATCATTGACCAGGCCGAATTGCTGCGCAACCAGATCAACCAGGCCTTTGGCGAAATCCCCTCGTCGCTCGACGACTCTTGACGTTTTACGTTTGACGTTGCCTGGCCGCCTCCACTCCCAGCGCAATCGCCCGCAGATTTTCCTCCGCCACTTGCGCGCGCTGACCCAGCCGGGCCGCCGCCTGCAGCGCCTCGACCGGCACATAGCCCGTGATGTGCATCGCCATAGCGATCACGGCCAGCGCCGTGTTCCTTCGACCGGCGTGGGTGGTATCTACCGTCACCTTGTGCGCGCTCGTCTCTAATCCCGCAAACTCGGGCGCGACAAACAGCCAGTCGTCCGGCGTCAGGCGAGGCAGGTAGTGTGTTATCTTTTTGCGGCCGCTGTCTGAAAGCACGATCAACACGTCCGGCCGATGGACGCCGGCGTAACGCACTTCTTGCGGGCTCAGGACGACATCGCTCACCGAATGGCCGGAGCTGACGGTGACGGGATACTCGTCGCGCTGGGCCGCCCATAGCCCGCACAACGTAGCCGCCTGTCCCAACAGCCGCGCAGACGAGCGCACCTTGCCGCCCGCCGACCCGGCGATGACGACGCTCACTCTGCGCTTCAAATCCGACGTGAACCGAGTCGCCTGCCCTCGCTCCACGCTCTCACCCTCCGGGCGTCGCCGCTCTACGTGATACACTCTCCGATATTCCTTGGCGTACTCGGGCCGTTCTTGCCGATGGACGATGCCGGTCGGAAATCCAACCTCGCTCAGCGTCTCGGCCAGCTTTTTGCGAGAGAAATTATTGCTCGGCACAAAGTAGGCTGTGCAGAGTTCCCAGATGTCCAGCAGGCTGAACCCGTCGTTCTGAATCGCTTCGGCGATGCGGTCGGCCAGATCCTTGTCAAAGGCTGTGCCGCGATAAACATAGCTTGCGCCGTTGACGCCCACCGTGGCGCACAGGTCGAGCGGGCGTTCAAGGTTGCCCAGGCGCGTGGTGGCGGTGAGGCTGCCCTGAGGTGTCGTCACGCTGTGCTCGCCGCCCGTCATCCCAAAATTGAGATTATTAAAGACGAGCGTCGTCACGCCGATGTTGCGCCGCGCGGCGTTGACGAGGTGCGTCCCGCCGATGCCGCAGCCGCCGTCGCCTATGAGCACGATGACGGCCAGCTCAGGGTTGGCCAGCTTGATGCCGCTGGCGTAGGCCACGCTGCGCCCGTGCAGACCGTGAAATGTGTTGGTGATAAAGCACGGATCGGCCAGCCCCACGCAGCCAATGTCGCTGACGATGACGGTCTGGCGCGGGTCGAGTTGCAGCTTGACCAGCGCGGCGTTGAGCTGGTCAAGGATGAGGCCGTGCCCACAGCCGGGGCAGAACGGGTAGGGGGCGGCGCTGCGGCAAGTATCCATCAATCGAAATCAACTCTCGGGCGCACTGTTGGCGGACAGCACGTTCGTCACCTCGGCATTGTCGCAGTTGAGCGCCAGCGCCTGCACCATCACCGTCTCGCCCGTGTTCCGCATCAGCCAGTAGCGCGCCTGGCGCAGGAAAATCTTTTGGCGGATGGCGTCGTTGACCAGGTCCACCAACTGCGGGCGCGCGAGGTTCGGAAAGACCTGGGTTTCCAGCATGCCGTCCACCAAAAAGTTAAAGGCGACGTGATCATGCTTGTGCTCAAAGTCGTCGGCAAAGCGGATGAGGCGCGTGAGCGCTTCGGGGCCGGCGGCCGCCATCGTCATTCGCTCTTGCACGGTCTCGCGCTCGACCGGCGCGGCGCGCGGCGCATCGGGCAGCACGGCCCAATCTTCCAGTCCGTGTGTTTCGATCTTGAGCAGATTGCGCCGCTCAGCTTCTTCCATGAACTGCTTGAATTGGGCGAACCCAAAACGGCTCTGGTCAAAGCCGCGCATCCGCTTGATCATCTCGTGTTT
>CAYGWJ010000216.1:0-5786 GCA_964353405.1 uncultured Anaerolineae bacterium | reverse complement strand
TGCCCGAGGCCATGTCAATCTTGGCGCGCAAGACGCGCGCGCCATCAGGAAATTCGCCCGCTCTCATCCGCTCGAACAGGTCCAGGTTTTCTTCGATGGTGCGATTGCGATAGGGGCTGTCCCGGCCCGGCGCGGTCAGCGTGCCGCGATACTCGCGGATCTCGTCCGCGCTCAGGTCGTCCACGTAGGCCTTGGCCTTTTTGATCAGCTTGACGGCAAACTCGTACAACGGCTCGAAATAATCGGAAGCGTAAAACTCGCGGTCCTCCCAGTCAAAGCCCAGCCAGTGAATGTCCGCCTTGATGCCCTCAACGTATTCCACATCCTCTTTGACCGGATTGGTGTCGTCATAACGCAGGTTGCACTTGCCAAATTCGAGCGCCATGCCAAAGTCAATCCACATCGCCTTGGCGTGCCCGATGTGCAGATAGCCGTTCGGCTCTGGCGGCCAGCGCGTGTGGACTCGACCGCCGAAGCGGCCTGTCCGGTTGTCCTCGATGATGGCTTGGCGGATAAAATTGGAGGGAGTGGTGGAACCTTCCGGAGTCATAGTCGTTGCTCCATGCCTGTTTTGAGTTGCTGCTGCTTGGGATTGCATTTTAACACATTCCAGGGTTTTTGCGCTGCTTTTAGTCTGCCGTCGGAGCCAGGGGGTTGCTTGTGATGCGCTGGACAAAACGCTAGACATCGTGTATTATTTCTACGCTTGAATCCTCAAAAATCCTCAAAGGAATTGCCCGTGGATCAGACTGAAAAACTGTTGCAGGACTTGACCGACGCGCACGGCGCGCCAGGCCACGAGTCAGAAGTGCGCGCCGTCGTTCGTCGCTACGTGGATTCGCTCGGAACGGTTTCGCAAGACAAAATTGGAAGTGTCATCTGCTCGCAAGGTCAGGCTGGCCCGAAGGTGATGCTCGCCGGTCACATGGACGAGATCGGCTTTATGGTGCGCCACATCACCGACGAAGGATTTTGCAAGTTCATCCCGCTAGGCGGCTGGTTCGATCAAGTGTTGCTGGGCCAACGCGTCATCGTCAAGACGCACAAGGGCGATGTGCCTGGCGTGATCGGCTCCAAGCCGCCGCATCTGCTGTCCGCTGACGAGCGCAGCAAAGTCGTTGAAAAGAAGGCGATGTACATTGATGTTGGCGCGACCTCGAAGAAGGATGTCGAGGACGTGGGCGTGCGTGTGGGCGATCCGGTTGTGCCGGACAGCAAGTTCACCGTCATGGCGAACCCCAAGCTCTACCTGGCCAAGGCCTTTGACGACCGTGTCGGTTGCGCGCTGGTGGTCAAGACCCTGCAAGCGTTCGCCAGCGAGCCGCACCCGAACACACTTGCCGGTGTGGCGACGGTGATGGAGGAGGTCGGCGTGCGCGGCGCGACGACGAGCGTCCAAGTCGTTGACCCGGATGTGGCGATCATTTTGGAATCGGACATCGCAGGCGATGTGCCGGGCATCAAGCCGGAAGAGTCGGCGGTCAAGCTGGGTAAAGGCCCGACTCTGCTGGTGTTTGATGCACGCATGATCCCGAACCTCAAGCTGCGCGATTTGGTGGTGGATACTGCTCAAGAACTCGGCATCCCGCTGCAGTTCTCGGCTATCGAGGGTGGGGCAACCGACGGCGCGGCGATTCACCTGCACAAGTCCGGTGTCCCAACGGTCGTGATCGGCGTGGCGGCGCGGCACATTCACAGCCACACGTCCATCATTCATCGCGATGATTTTGATAACGCGGCCAAACTACTCGTTGCCCTGGTCAAGAAGCTCGATGGGGCGACGGTCGCAGGCTTGACGCAGTAAAAAGAAGCAAGACAACGGAGGAGACCTGATGGCATCACAAGCACCGGACGTGGTTCAAGATATAGCGGCTGCTTTGCAAAAGCAACTGGAGGCTTTTGAGCCCAAGATGGAGGCCGTCGACGTCGGCACCGTGCTTGAAGTCGGCGACGGCATTGCCCGTGTATCCGGCCTGGCCGGCGTGCGCGCGAACGAGATGGTGCAGTTCGAAAACGGCACGCTCGGCATCGCCTTCAACCTGGAAAAGAACAACGTCGGCGTCATCATCATGGGCGAGTACACCGAGATTCAACAAGGCCAGACCGTGCACGTCACAGGCCGCATCGTCTCGATCCCGGTGGGTGATGCCATGATCGGGCGCGTGGTGAGCGCCATCGGCCAGCCGGTGGATGGCAAGGGGCCGATCCGAACGACCAAGTTTCGCAACGTCGAACGTATTGCTCCTGGCGTGGTGGCCCGCAAGAGCGTGGATACCCCGGTGCAGACCGGCATCAAGGCGATTGACTCGATGACGCCCATCGGGCGCGGCCAGCGCGAGCTGATTATCGGCGACCGGCAGACAGGCAAGACGGCGCTAGCGGTTGACACGATCATCAATCAAAAGGGCAAGGACCTGATCTGCATTTACGTCGCCATCGGCCAAAAGCTGGCCCAGGTGGCGCAGGTGGTGGCCACACTGGAGCAATTCGGGGCCATGGAGCATACCATCGTGGTCGTCGCCTCGGCCTCGGAGCCGGCCACCATGCAATACATCGCCCCGTATGCCGGCTGCGCAATAGGCGAAGAGTTCATGGAGCAGGGTAAGGATGCGTTGGTCGTATACGATGACCTCTCCAAGCACGCCTGGGCCTACCGGCAGGTCTCGCTGCTTTTGCGCCGTCCACCTGGCCGCGAGGCGTACCCCGGCGACATCTTTTACTTGCACAGTCGCCTCCTGGAGCGAGCTGCCAAACTGCACCCCGATTATGGCGGCGGCTCTTTGACGGCCTTGCCTATCATTGAGACCCAGGCCGGCGATGTATCGGCCTATGTGCCCACTAACGTCATCTCGATTACCGACGGCCAGATCTATTTGGAAAGCGATTTGTTCAACGCCGGTATCCGCCCGGCTGTCAATGTGGGCATTTCGGTCAGCCGCGTGGGCGGCGCGGCGCAAACCAAAGCCATGCGGCAGGTCGCCGGCAGATTGCGCATGGATATGGCTCAATTCCGCGATCTGGCGGCATTTGCCCAGTTTGGCTCCGGTCTGGACAAGGCCACGCAGCAGCAACTCGAACGCGGCACGCGATTGGTCGAAATCCTCAAACAGCCACAATATGAGCCCATGTCCCTCGACCACCAGGTCATGCTTCTCTTTGCCGGCACGACGGGCTACGTGGATCATGTGCCGGCGGGGCGTGTGCGCGAATGGGAGACAGCCTTCCTGCGCTTTATGGACACACAGTACTCGGCCATTGGCCGGTCCATCATAGCCGAAAAGCGCATCACTGATGAGAACGAAAAAGCGCTGCGTGCCGCGATTGAGGAATTCGCCAGAGTGTGGAGTTAGTCCATGGCAATTGCACGTGAAATTCGCCGCCGCATCCGTGGGGTGCGTAGCACCGGACAGATCGCCAAGGCTATGGAGACAGTGGCCGCCTCCAGGATGCAACGCGCCCAGGCGCAAACCCTGGCCTCACGTCCCTATGCCGAAAAGGCCTTGTTCGTTTTGCGTTCCCTGGCCCGACAGGCGCGTCCCACTGGCGAGTCACTGCATCCCCTGCTGGTGCAGCGGCCGGTCGAACGGGTTGCGGTTGTCCTGTACACGGCTGATCGTGGGTTGTGCGGCGCTTTTAACTCCAACATGAACCGCAAAGCGGTGGAATTTGTCAAGAACCAAGCGTACCCGGTCAGCTTTATCACAGTGGGACGCAAGGGACGAGATTTCTTGTCGCGGTATGGCTTTCAGGTGGCGGCCGAGTTCATCGGCATCCCGGACCGGCCTTCGTTACTCGATATGCTGCCCGTGGCCCGGGTGGCGATTGACGACTACCTGGCTGGCAACTGGGACATGGTGTACCTGGCGCACACGGATTTTGTCAACACCCTGATCCAGCGCCCAACGATCACCCGCCTGTTGCCATTGGAGCCGGTGTGGGAGACAGGGGCGCCGACTTCTGTAGACTATATCTATGAGCCGGACCCGCGCACCATCCTGGACCAGGTACTGCCGCGCTTTACTGAATTGCAGATTTACCAGGCGATGTTGGAATCCATCGCCAGCGAACAGAGCGCCCGCATGGTGGCCATGCGCAATGCCCGCGAGGCGGCCATGGACCTGATTGCCAGCCTGACCCTAAAGTATAACAAGGCACGGCAGGAGGCAATTACCACAGAGTTGCTGGATATTGCCGGTGGGGCCGAGGCGCTGGCCAAGGTCACAAGCGGTGCCAGGGGTTGAAGGATGCAGACAATAACAGATAGGACCGTCAAACTGATTACTGACCTCGAACCGGAGGGGGACCTGGATACCAAGCTCGAACGGCTGGCAGAAAGCGAGCTATTGAGGCGCCTGGCCCGATATGAGCTGGTGGACAAGCGGCTTGCCCGCAAGTATGGCGCAAGTTTTGAGGGATTCAAAAAGAACCGGATGGTGGAGAAAGAGGGCTATTCCTTTCAGGTCGAATCTGATTTTTGGGATTGGGAGATGGCACGGGACGGCATAGAGACCGTCCAGGACATGCTCAATAGCCTGAAAGGGACAGCCAGTGACAGTTGAGGAATTGGCTGACGAGATCGAGGCAGCCGCCCGACGATTCCGATTCATACGGGCTATCGTCAAGCTGGACGCGACCCGATTCTCTATCAAATACCGGCTGACGGTCACAGCTGAACTGTACGTCCAGGTCTATGCCAATGTGCGTAACGGCACTGTCGGCATGGCATTGATCTATCAGGGACGGCGGCTCTACGGCAGGGACAGTCAAGATGGGCTGTGGCACCGGCATCCCGCGGACGATCCTGAGGCGCACGATTTTTCGCCGGAGGGAACCAGAGCGGTAACTGTCGAGTTGCTGGATATTGCTGGCGGAGCTGAGGCGCTGGCCCAGGCAGGTTGAGATGAGGTGAGAGGTGTCTACTTTTAGTTTCAGAACCTCTCGCCGTTCATAGCCCGT
Source organism: uncultured Anaerolineae bacterium (assembly GCA_964353405.1). Classification (GTDB taxonomy): domain Bacteria; phylum Chloroflexota; class Anaerolineae; order Fen-1058; family Fen-1058; genus JBGLNJ01. The sequence goes on along the minus strand of CAYGWJ010000216.1, from coordinate 830 downwards.
ACGCGTTCAGGCACTTGCCTTTGCCCCTGGAGAGACACGGCAGCGGTTTCACCGAGACATCCGCGCGGGAAGATTTCACATGAAAGCAACGGTTCAGATTTTCCTCAGCTATGCGCGACCGGATGCAAAGAAAGTAGAGAATCTTTACCAAGCATTGTCAGATGCAGGGTTCAAATTCAACGAGTGCCAGAGGTATAGCGCCTATCCAGAGGCGTTGCATACAAGGAGAACGGGATGATAGAGAGAACTGAAGGCAGGATCGTGCAGATCATGGGGCCGGTGGTGGATGTCGCATTCCCTGCTGGCGAGTTGCCCGAAATCTATGACGCGGTAGAGGTGCCACGGAACGGAGATAGACTAGTCCTGGAGGCGCAAAAGCATCTGGGCAACGACTGGGTGCGCTGTTTGGCTATGGGCCCCACCGACGGCCTGCAGCGCGGGATGGCGGCCACTGCCACGGGCGGCCCGATCAAGGTGCCTGTTGGGCCTTCCACGCTGGGGCGGGTGTTTAACGTGCTGGGTGAGCCGATTGACGAACGCGGTAAAGTTGTCGCCAAGGACTATTATCCTATCCACCGCCTGGCGCCTGGCTTTGAGGAACAGGTCACCCAACCCCAGTTCCTAGAGACCGGCATCAAGGTGATTGACCTGATCGCCCCCTTTACGCGCGGCGGCAAGATCGGTGTCTTTGGCGGCGCGGGCGTGGGCAAGACGATCATTATCACCGAGCTGATCCGCACCTTTGCCACGGTGCACAAAGGCTATTCGGTCTTTGCCGGCGTGGGCGAGCGCTCGCGCGAGGGCAACGACCTGTGGTACGAGATGCGCGA
>CAYGWJ010000215.1:0-16388 GCA_964353405.1 uncultured Anaerolineae bacterium | reverse complement strand
ACCCGCACGAGTTTTCCGGCGGGCAGCGGCAGCGCATCGGCGTGGCTCGCGCCCTGGCTTCGGAGCCGGAATTCATCATCTGCGATGAACCCATCTCGGCGCTCGACGTTTCAATTCAGGCGCAGGTGGTGAATCTGCTGGAGGACTTGCAAGACAGACTGGGGCTGACGTACCTGTTCATCGCGCACGATCTTTCGATGGTGCGCCATATCTGCGACCGCGTGGCGGTCATGTACCTGGGCAAAATCGTCGACCTGGCGCACAAGGACCAGCTTTACAATCACCCGCTGCACCCTTATGCGCGGGCGTTGCTGTCTGCGGTGCCCATCCCGGATCCCAAGGCCGAACGCCAGCGAAAGCGCATCATCCTCACCGGCGATGTGCCCAGCCCGGTCAACCCGCCAAGCGGCTGCCGCTTTCACACCCGCTGCCCGATCGCGCAAAGCATCTGCTCCGAGCAAGAGCCGCAGTGGCGCGAGCTATCCAAGGATCACTGGGTGGCCTGCCACCTGGCGCAATAGAATCTGCGGCGCGCCTCAGAAGCGCACCTCCACGAGACCATGATCCGATCACTGTATCGCACGCAAGACGGGCAAATCCGCATTGACCTCCAGCCCGACCAGTTCGAGGCTGCCATCAAGGACTCGCGCGGCCTCTTGTGGGTGGATTTTTGCGAAACGCCACCAGAACAAGACGCGCCGATCCTGCTCAACACATTCGGCTTTCATCCGCTGGCCGTGGACGATGCGCTGCAAGAGTCGCACGTGCCCAAGGTGGACGATTGGGGGCAGTATCTCTACATTGCCTTGCACGCGGTCGTCTTTGACAAAGACGCGCACGATGGCGAACACGTGGATACTTTGGAACTGGACATCTTTTTGGGAAAGGGCTATCTCGTCACTCATCACGACAAACCGATTGCCGCCGTGGATCGCGTGTGGGCGAACTGTCGGCGCGATGAGCGTCACCTGAAGGGGGGAGCCGATCACTTGCTGTACGAATTGACCGATGGAATTGTGGCTGACTATATGCCAGTGGTTGACGAGATGGACGACGCGATTGACCGGATCGAAGACGAGGTCTTTGACAAACCGACACCGGATACCCTGGCACAAATTTTCAGGCTCAAGCGCTCAGTGCTGCACCTGCGCCGCATCATCTCGCCGCAGCGGGAGGTGCTCAACAAGCTAGCGCGCGACGACTATCCGGTGATTGACACCAAAGATCGCGTCTATTTCCGCGACGTGTACGATCACCTCGTCCGGATGTACGACATCAACGAGAGTCTGCGCGACCTGGTAGGCGGCGCGCTGGACACGTACCTTTCAGTCATCAACAACCGGATGAACGAGATTATGAAGACGCTCACCGTGGTGACAACGCTCTTTATGCCCATTTCGTTTGCCGCCGGGTTCTTTGGTATGAATTTTTTCCAACCCATCGAGGATCCGCTCAAAGTGTGGACGGCCGGCCCGGCCTTTATCGTGGCTGCCGCCGCCATGTTTCTCACCCCAGTGGGCATGTTCCTGTGGATTCGCAGGCGGGGCTGGATGTGATGGTTGGCGGATGGCAGATAGCAAATGGCAAATAGCAAATGGCAAATGGCAAATGGCAAATGGCAAATGGCAAATGGCAAATGGCAAATGGCAGATAGCTGACAACTGACGGTCGCACCATTGGCTATCAGCTATTAGCCATCCGCTATTAGCCATCCGCTATTGGCTATCTGCCATCCGCTATCAGCCAAGCTTGTAGCCAATCTTGCGTAAGAACCCGATGCGCCAGGCTACGCCGGACTCATCCTCGACGCCCTTGGTCTTGTCGCCGTCAATCACACCCAGGATGCCCCGTCCCTGCTCCGTCTCGGCCAAGATGACTTCTACGGGATTGGCCGTGGCACAAAAGATTCGGCAGACTTCCGGCACCATTTTGACCTGGTTGAGCACGTTGACCGGAAAATATCCGTTGCCCAACAGGATGATGAACGAGTGACCCGCGGAGAGCGCCAGCGCGTTCTTCTTGGCCAGCTCGACCAGCGCCGGATCGGTGCCGCTGGCCCGCACCAACGCCAGGCCGGACGCCTCGCAAAACGCCAGCCCAAATTTGATGCCGGGCACGGCCTGCACCAGCGTCTCGTGCAAGTCCTCGACGGTCTTGATGAAATGCGATTGGCCCAGGATAAAGTTGAGACCCTGATTTTCAATCGTGACAAGTAAAAGTTCCATAGTGTCCTCTCCTTTGCAATGTAGGATCGCGCGCGGCGGTCTGCGGTCACTTATGCTACCACAATCCTACGGTCATTGTCAAAGTAATACGCCGCTCGCTCCGCTCGCTGCGCTCGGAATACGCACTCCCTTGTTTTGCCTATTTGCCTGTGGTATAATCCGCGTCGTCAGGGATGGACATGCAGAGAGGGGCGTGAGGGTAACGAGGAGGCGGTCATGATCGAGGTCAAGATAGATAGCATTCGCGTGAGCTTGATGTCCAATCATCGAGTGGTGATTCTCAAGGACCTGGAGAGCGAACGCTACCTGCCCATCTGGATTGGCCCCTATGAAGCCGAAGCCATCACCATCCAATTGCAAGAAGTCGAAGTGGCCCGCCCCCTGACGCACGACCTGCTGAAAACCACCATCACGGAGCTGGGCGGCAAAATCATTCACGTCCTCGTCAACGAATTGCGGAGCGACACCTTTTACGCCACCATCGTCGTCGAGCGTAACGGCAAGAGGATGGAGATTGACTCACGGCCCAGCGACGCGATTGCACTGGCCGTGCGCGCTCAAGTGCCGATCTATGTAGAAGAAAGTGTGATGGAGCATGCGGCCATCACGCCCGAAGAAGACGCCGAGTCGCCCGAAGAAACGCCCAGCGCGTTCAAAGACCTCATCGAGGGCCTTGACCTGGACAAGCTGGGCGGCTCGTGAGCCGGCGGCCATCTGCCTGTACCCACATTCTCCGCTAGTCCGTCCGAAGCCGAGGCCCGCCTTCCTCGGCTCTTTTGTTCATCGCCAGTCGTTCACCACGAGGGACAAGAATGCCTGAACCTGCCAACGTCCGCGAAGCGAGCGTCCGCATGGCCCCGCACAGCGTCGAGGCCGAAGAAGCCGTCCTCGGCTCGGTGCTGATTGACCCGGAAGCCATCTTTCGCGTCTCGCCCTTTTTGCACGCCGACGATTTCTTTATCGTCAAGAACGGCTGGGTCTGGGATGTCCTGATCCGGCTGCACGAGCGGCGTGAGCCGATTGACTTTCTCACCGTCTGCAATGAATTGGAAGCGCGCGGCCAACTGGCCGAAGTCGGCGGCGCGGCTTTTATCAGCCATCTCATCAACGTCGTGCCGACCGCCATCCACGCCGAAGGGTACGGGCGCCTCGTCGAGCGCACCAGCCTGCGACGCAAGCTTTTGGGCGCGGCCTCGGACATTGCGCAGCTCGCCTACGAAGAAAGCCAAGACATTGACGAAGTGATTGACCGCGCCGAGCAAGCCTTGTTCGGCGTTTCGGAGCGGCGCGCATCCAGGGAATTGGTGCCGATCTCGAATGTCGTCAGCGAGTATTACGACCGCATTGCTTATTTGCACGAGCACCTCGGAGAGCCACTGGGCGTTCCGACCGGCTTTAGCGACCTCGACAAGTTGCTCGGCGGGCTCCAGCGCAGCGACCTGCTCATCATCGCCGCCCGGCCCGGCGTGGGCAAGACCAGCCTCATGCTTTCGATGGGCCTGAACGCGGCGCGCAAATTTCATCAGCGCGTGGCGGTCTTTTCGCTCGAAATGTCCGCCGAGCAAGTCATCCAGCGGCTTATCAGCCAGGAGACCGGCATTGACAGCCAGCGATTGCGCCTGGGCGATTTGCATGATGATGACTGGGAACGCTTCACACGCGCCGCCAGCGAGTTGTCTGGTACCTTGATGTATCTAGATGACACACCCTCCATTTCGGTTCTGCAACTGCGCACCAAGGCCCGCCGCGTCCACGCCGAGCACGGGCTGGACTTGATCATCGTAGACTATCTCCAACTGATGACGGGCGACATGCGCAGCGAGAACCGCGTGCAGGAAATCTCGTACATCTCGCGCGGGCTCAAGGCGCTGGCGCGCGAGTTGAACGTTCCGGTGGTGGCCGCGTCGCAGCTCAGCCGCGCCGTCGAGCAGCGCAGTGACAAACGGCCGGTGCTGTCTGACCTGCGCGAGTCCGGCAGCATCGAGCAAGACGCGGATGTGGTGATGTTCATCTACCGCGACGACGTATACGACCCGCAAAGCGAGCGCAAGAACGTGGCTGAGATCATTGTGGCCAAGCACCGCAACGGACCGACAGGCTCGGTGGAACTGTTCTTTAGAAATCAACTGGCCCAGTTTATGCCGCTGGCAAAGCGAGAAGTCAATCTATCATGAAAACTTTTGCCGGTTTCACGCCGGGCCCATCCAGACCCATCGCCCTGCCCGAAGCATTCTTTACCGACTTGCTGCCGCTGATTGACGACCTGGGCGAACTGCGGGTGACGCTGGCGTGCTTTCGCATCGTCACGCGCAAGGCCGGCTCGCCTCGCGCGATTCGTTGGACCGACTTGACGGCCGATGAAGGCTTGCGCACAATGATGGACGAGGCGGGTCTCCACGCCGGATTGGAGCACGCCGTGACGCGAGGGACGCTCTTGCACGTCGTGGCAGACGCGGGCGATGGGCCGGAGGAATTGTATTTCGTCAACACCGAACGCGGACGCGAGGCAGCGCGGACGCTTCAGCGCGGTGAGCGGCCGGAAGGCCTGGCGCCGGCCGAGCCGCCCGCTTCCGAAGCCGAGCAGCCCAACATCTTTCGGCTGTACGAGCAAAACATCGGCTTGCTCACGCCGATGCTGGCCGACGAGCTGCGCGATGCCGAAGCGACCTATCCGATGGCGTGGATTGAAGATGCCGTCCGGCAAGCCGTGCGGCAAAATGCGCGCAGTTGGGCCTACGTCCGCAAGATTTTGGAGCGGCGAGCAAGGAGTGAAAAGCGTGGAACGCGTGGACAGACTGCTCAAGACCGACGCAAGTACATTGAAGGCGAATATGCCGACCACATCGAATACTAGCGCGCATACCACCGCGCAAGCCGCGCCCGGCGAATGCCCGGTTTGCGGCGGCACCGGCTGGATTTCGTACGATGTGCCGGTCGGGCATCCCAATTTTGGCAAAGCCTTCCGCTGCACGTGCCGGTTGGATGACCTGCAATCGCGTCAGCTTGACCGGCTCCGCCGCCTGAGCAACATGCATCACCTGGAGCGGATGACATTTGATTCGTTCATCCCAGAAGGCCAAGGGCGAACCGAAAAGCAGCGCAAGAGTTTGCGGATCGCCTATGAAAAAGCCGTTGCCTTTGCGCGCAAGCCGCAGGATTGGCTCTTGCTGCGCGGCAGTTATGGCCGTGGCAAGACACACCTGGCGGCTGCCATCGCCAACGAATGTCTCTCGCGCGGGCAGCCGGTGCTCTTTGTCAACGTGCCCGACCTGCTCGACCATTTACGCTCCACGTACGGCCCCAACTCCGAGGTGAGCTTTGACGAGCGATTCAACCAAGTCCGCGACGCGCCGGTGCTCATCCTGGATGACCTGGGCACGCAGAACGCCACGCCCTGGGCGCAGGAAAAACTCTACCAGATTTTCAACCATCGTTACAACGCCCAGTTGCCGACCGTCGTCACCACCAATCAGGACCTCCAAGACATTGACCCGCGCCTGCGCTCGCGTTTGTTGCACATCGAGTTTGTCGAGCAGATCAAGATTTCGGCGCCGGACTTTCGCGGCGGCTACGACCAGGAGGGGCAATCCGAGCTGTCCAGCTTACAGTTACATGGCGATCAGACCTTTGAGACGTTTGACCTGCGCGCGGACGAGGTGCCCGTCGAAGATACCGATAACCTGAAGCGTGCTCTGATGACGGCGCAGCAATACGCCGCCGAGCCGAGGGACTGGCTCGTGTTCACTGGCACATTTGGCTGCGGCAAGACGCACCTGGCCGCGTCCATCGCCAACTATCGCAACGACGAGGGTCATCCGGTGCTGTTCGTCGTCGTGCCGGATTTGCTCGATCACTTGCGCGCGGCGTTCAATCCGCAAAGTCCCGTCAGCTACGACAAGCGCTTTGACGAAGTCCGCACCGCGCCGCTGCTCGTGCTCGACGATCTGGGCACCGAAAGCGCCACACCCTGGGCGCGCGAAAAGCTCTACCAGATCATCAATCATCGCTACGCCGCGCGACTGCCCACGGTCATCACCACTGCCTGGAAAATTGAAGAACTCGACCCCAAGGTCGCCACGCGCATTGACGACGCCACTCGGTGCAGAGTCTTTGCCATCCTCGCGCCCAGTTATCGCGGCGGCAAGCGCCGGGACGCGGCGAGCAAGCGCAAGTCGCCCGTGCACCGGCGCGTAAAGTGACCTTCACTCCTTCATTGGTCTTGTGGTAGAATAGAAACGCATCGTCTGCTGCAAAGGTGAAAGTGAGGTATCCAAATGAGCTTACAGAGTTACGAGGGTCTGGTCGCAAACGGCCAGATTCGATTAAAAGGCAACCCCCGTCTGCCGGACGGAACGCGCCTGGTCGTCGTGGTCACCGAACAGCCAGCTTGGGCATCGCGCGAACTAACGGAAACCGAATGGCGCAAACCGTTTGAGGACTTTATAGCGGCTGCACGGTCGGCGGTCCCCGCGCCGCTGGAAGATCAACCACTATCTGACGCCGAAATCAATGCCAGTGTCCACGCCGTGCGCAAAGAACGCCACCCCCACAACTCTGATTGACACCAACGTATGGCTTGCGGCCTGCTATGGCCGCCGAGCCTGGCAATCCCCTCTCTTGACTGCCTGGCTCGGCGGTCATTTTGATTGGGTCACGAGCGAAGCGCTGACCGAAATACCCGTCACACTGCGCCATCCGCGCCACACCAAAGACATTGCCTTCCAGGCTTTGGTGGACAAAGTCTACGCCGCTGTCGCCGGCAAGACGGAAGAGCCAGCGGCTGGCGCAACCGTGCCCGGGCAGATGACCAGGCTGCCCATCGCGCGCATCAACGGAATGGCCGGGTTGCTGGAGAAGGTCAAAGAAGAAGGTGAGCGGGCCGACCTCCATCGCCTGACCGGGGATTTACAACTGGAACTGGACGACGTGTTGCCGATTGTCGAATCCGCCGAACTATTGGGGTTTGCCACGGTGGACCAAGGCGACCTTGTGCTGACGACGCTGGGCCAGACGTACGCCGACGCCAGCATCCTGGCCCGCAAAGAGATCATGGCCGGGCGGGTGCTGAGGCTGCCCGTCATCAGCTGGATCTATGAGACGCTCCGCGCCGACGACGACGGACGCGTGGCCGAAGAATACTTTGCCGAAAAACTTCAGTCCGACTTTGGGGAATACGCCGGAGAGCAACTGGACACGGCCATCAACTGGGGACGCTACGCCGAACTGTTCGAGTTCGACGACAACACCGACGAATTGTATTTGCAGGCGGCATGACCGGTCCGCAAAAGACCGCCGACCGCCGCCAGCGTTTGACGAGCGTCGGCGGTTTGCTATCTGCGATCTTATAACTCGATCACGTCCAGGTCGCGCAGCACCGTGATGGGGCCGTAATACGTGGAGCGCGCTTCGGCGATGAGGTCTTGGGGATTCAGATAGGTGTGATAGTGGATGAGCGCCAGCCGGCCCACGCCCGCCTGGCGGGCAATCGAGCCGGCCATAGCCGGGCTCGAGTGGCCCGATTGCGCACCGGCCGCCTCGTGCACCAAAACATCGGCGCCGCGCGCCAACTGGGCCACTGCATCACAGGGTGAAGTGTCACTCGAATAAACCAGCGTCTTGCCGCCGGGCTGCGTGGTCACCTTGAGAGCAATGCTGGGCACAAGGTGATGAGCGGGCGCCATCTGAACGCGCAAGTCAGGCATCTCTAGGATCGTCGAGCCGGCAATGGGCTGCACCGGATCGAATGTCACCGGGTAAAAGCCGGGCCAGTCTTTCCATTCGAACAGGTTCATCAGCGTCTGGATCTTGTCCAGCGTCACGTTCAATCCCTGGATGACCAAAGGTTGGGTGCGCCCCATCAGCCACAGGCCCATCAAAAGGTTTGGCACGCCGGACATGTGGTCAGGGTGAAAGTGCGTCAAGACAAGCGTACAAAGTTGATCTGCCGACAGCCCGGCCCGCTTGAGGCTGACGAGGGGACTGCTGCCCGAATCAATCAGCACACAACCATGCTCACCCTGCAGCAGCATATGAGTGTTTTCGTGCGTCTCGTCTGGAATGAACGAAGCTGTCCCCAGGATCACCACTTTAGGCATACCTATGACGGTTCCTTTAGTGTGGGCTATAGGCCCAAAGCACCACGCGCAAAGTCAGGTTGACTTCGACGAGGGCAGCGATCAATAACAGCGGCAGCGTGGCAAACACAAACACTTTGGCGAAATCGGCTAGCGCCGCCAACCAGCCCTCTCCGACCGTCAGCCGGGGCGACGCATTGCGCGCCAGCACCGCCGCGCCCAGCCGCAAGGCCGCCGCCGTCGCCAGGATAGCCGCCGGAAGCTCAAAGAGACCGTGCGGCAGCACGAACGTGGCCAAGAACAGCCAGGGATTCATCCCCCAGTGCGCCACCTGGAACATGAAAAATCCAATGATGCCCAGCGGGGCCATCAACAGCGCCACTGCCAGCGCGCCGAATGAAAAGACCGCCAGCAATCCGCCCAGGAGCAGCGAACGCACGTTGTTGCTCAACACAGCTTCCACCGAGAACGTTGGCAAGAAACCCACCGCCGGAGCATCACGGAAGGACTCGACCGTAAGCGACTGGGGTGACCAGATACCCTGGGGCAGCGGAAACTGGGTCGCATACAGCCAGCCGCCGACCATCGCGGCCACCAGGGCCAGCACGACGGCGAACGTCGCGAGCTTCATCCGCCGTAAGATAGCCGGCAGATCACGCGTATAGACACGCCCGAGGCTAAATCGCTCAACCCGTCCGCCCGGCTCCACGCTCAACCAAAAGCCCTTAAAGTTGGCCCACACCGCGCGCGGGTTCAACTCGTCAATCTCACGGCCCAACAATTCTTCGCGGTCAAAGATATGCAACCCCATCCGTACCAACAAAATATTGACCACGATCAGCGCCGCCAGAATCCACCACAACACCGGGTAGTTGGCCCAGAACATGATGAGGCTCTCGCCCTGCATCAGGAGCGCCATCGGGATGATGATAAAGCTCGCCAGCAGATTGGCCGCGCGGACGCTCGTCGTCTGGCTGGAAACGACCACTGCACCCGAGACCATCACCAGCGCCTTGGCCGTTGTCAGTAGAATGACCAACACAAACAACTCGAACGACGGCTGCCAGCCTCGAAAGATTTTCAGCCCCGCCAGATACACGCCAATGCCCAGGTAGCTTGCGACCAGCGGCGGGATCATCGAAGCCAGCGCCTTGCCAAAATAAAGCTGGCCGTCCGAAAGCGGCGAGGCCAACAGCGGCTCCAGGCTCTTGCGCTCCTTTTCGCCCACAAACACTTCCAGCGCAATGACGAGCGAAAACGAGAGCGGAAAGAACCCGACGACCATCAGCAGGAACGGGATGATGCGCTCGCCGATGATGGACGCGCCGCCATACTTGGCCACCCAATCGGCCGCCAGCCCGGCGGTGAGGTTCATCAGGAAGGGAAAGAACAACGTGAGGGAAACGATGGGGACGACGATGCGCCAGTCGCGCAGCGTGTCCACCAACTCTCGCCGAAGCAGCACGCAAGCTTCGTCAAGCCACGTTTTTTGTTTTTGACCCCATGCCAGTGTTGCCATCTTGCATCTCTCAAACGTCAACCACGCAACGCCATTTTTGCATTTTGACGTTTGACCGCTTCGCGTGACGTTTGACGTTTCACTCTGCTACCACTCGAAGATAAACGTCTTCCAGACTGCGCGTCACTTCACTGAGCGTCACCACGCCCGCTCCTCGGTCGGCCAGCCAGCGCAAGAGACGCGGATTCTCGGCGGCCGGGTCGTCCGTCCGGTAACGCAGCCACACGTCGCCCTGCTCGACGACTTGCACCCGCTGCGTCAGGTCAGGCAACAAGCCGTCCAACGGAGCATTCAGCCTCACTTCCATGAGCGGCGGGCCGAGCAGCCTGGATTTTAGCGACGCCGCTGTGCCTTGTTCCACAATGCGCCCACGGCGAATGATGGCGATGCGGTCAGCCAGCTCTTCCGCCTCGAACAGATTGTGCGTGCAAAGAATGATGGCATGCTTTTCGCCGCGCAGGGCAGTGATGGCGTCGCGCACCAGCCGGGCGCTTTGCGGGTCCATCGCGCTGGTCGGCTCGTCGAGCAAGAGAACCGGCGGGTCGTGCAGCATCGCGCGGATCAGCGCCAGCTTTTGGCGCATCCCTTTCGAATAATCGCCCAGCCGCTTGTCCACCGCGTCAGCCATCCCCAAGCGCGAAAGCAACGCCGCCGCGCGCGCCTGGCGTTGAGATGCGCCCAATCCATACAGCTGGCCGAAAAAGTCCAGGTATTCGACCGCCTGCATCCGCAGGTAGAGGCCCGGCATCTCGGTCAACATGCCCACGCGGCGGCGTACCTGGCCCGGCGACTGCACGACGTCGAACCCGGCCACAACAGCGCGCCCCGTTGTGGGCGCCAGGATGGCCGAGAGCATCCGAACGGTGGTCGTTTTGCCCGCACCGTTCGGCCCCAAGAGCGCCAACACCTCCCCGGCCCGAACGGACAGTGACAGCGAATCTACGGCCGTAAAGTCGTCGAATTTTTTGGTTAGATTCTCGGCCTCGATCATGCCCGTGCCTTCACTTGCAAAGCTATAGAGATTATATCAGTTTTGCGGAGGCACGCCAATGAGTCGGTCCATCCTTCCGTTCCGACGTGCCCCCTCGAGCGAACGGACATCGAGCCATATCAACCGCACGGGCCGGGCCCATGAACGGCAAGTGGATGGCGGCGACCGCTTTATGCAATTACGGCTGATCACTGCCGCGCGTGATCTGCCAGACGTAAACGATACGCTGTATCGCCGTGAAATGGGTCAGCACGGCCATCCCCCACAATGTCGGAGTGACCAGGTTGAACAACAATCCAACTGCAACCATGATGAACCGCTCCAAGCGTGTGAGCAACCCCACCTTGCACTCTAGCCCCAGCCCCTCGGCGCGCGCGCGCGTGTAGCTGACGAGCACCGAGCCAATGCTGGCCACGAACGCCAGAACGACCTCCGTCTGCTGGCCCGCTCGGAGATAGGGGATCATCATGCCGAACAAGATGGCCCCATCGGCGTAACGGTCGGACGTGGAATCGAGGAACGCGCCAAAACGAGTCTTGCGATTCGCCACGCGGGCCAGCGTTCCGTCGAGCGCGTCAAAAATGCCCGACAGGATGAACAGCACGCCGCCCCAAAACGGATGGCCCAGCGCGATCACGACCGCCGTGACAAAAACAAAAGCCAGGCCGCCAAGTGTGAGCATGTCGGGCGTCAAGCCCATGCGGCCCAGCGCGGTTGCCACGGGCACAATTAATTTGGCGCTCCACGTCCGCGCCCAATCGGAAAACGAGGTCGGGCGATTCCGTTTTAATTCGTTTGCAGTCACGCAGGTCTCTCCACAGTTTGAATGCTCGCTCGCTTGGCCCGACCCGGCCAAGCGGCCAGCACACGCTCGCGGACGACAGCATAATACTCCAACACGCGCGCGGCCACGACGCGCCATGAATATCGCTGCGCCTTTTCACGCCCGGCGGCCGACATGGCGCGGCGGCGCGCCGGGTCGCGCAGAAGCGACGCAAGCGCGTAAGCCAAAGCTTCAGAGTCTTCCGGCCTGACCAGCACGCCCTGCACGCCGTCATCAACCACCTCGCGATAGCCTTCGATGTCGGAAGCAACGATCGGGATGCCGGAAGCCATCGCCTCCAACAACACCAGGCCAAAACTTTCCATGCCGGTATTCGGGGCACAGAATACATCGGCCGTGCGATAATAGCGCGCGAGTTCTTCTTCAGTCACCCGCCCGACAAAATGCACCTGGGTCAGACCCAGGCTGCGTGCTTGAAGCAGAAAGGGTGTTTGCTCCGCCTCGTCGTATGCGCCCACAACGATCAGTCGGACATGGGGAACATCACGCTGGACCTGCGGAAAGGCCTCGATGAGATAGGGCAGGCCCTTGCGCTTTTCCAGGCGGCCCACAAAGAGGACATTGAAACATCCATCTTGATACTCGTCCATAGGCCGCACGTCCGGGCCGCCGAACAAATTTACATCTACGCCATTCGGGATCACCGCATAGTCCGCGGGAAAGTAGCGCATGTGATATTGCCGCGCTGCTTCGGACACTGTGATGTGTCCATCCAGTCGTTTAAAGAACCGACGAAAGATAGGCTTGCCATAGTAATAGGCTCGACTCACTTCGCGGAAGGCGTGGAATGTGCCGACGCAGATGGCCTGCGGCACCAGGTCATGATGGCGCAAGACAGCCAGCGGCAGCAGTGGCATCAGCGGCTCGTGCAGATGCAAGACGTCATAGCAGCCCTCTTGCAGGATATGCTTGGTGCGCCGATACACGCGCGGGTCTAGACTCACTCGCGCAATCGAACCGGCGAACGGGACGTGGATGATGGCAGACGAAGCATTGATGACGCGCGTATCGGCCACGCCTTTTTCAGAACTGGCCACCAAGATACGGGCTTCGTGGCCCAGTTGCGTGAATTCTGTCGCCAGGTGACTGATGTGCTTGTTCACGCCACCGGGCACACCGTAATCGTATGGAGAGACAAGAGCAATTCGCATTTTCTGATTTCTGATTTCCGAGTTCGGATTTCGGTCGGCGCGTCGCATACGCTTCACGCGCCTCCATCAAAAATCCGAAATCCAGAGGGGCGTCGTCACGACCCACTGATCGGGATGCGTGGTGACGGCGCGTTCCAAAGTCCGCACGCCAAAGTCGAGCGCGGCGCGATAGGCTTGCTCGCGGTTGGCAGACGCTTGCGCGTCGGGCACAAACATCGGCTCGATGTTCAACTGCGCGCGGCCATCGGGCAGGCGATAGCAGAACGCCGGCACAAGCGGCACCCGCAGCTTGGCGGCGATGTGGGCATATCCATCCGGCACGCGCGCCGGAGCGCCGCACAGTGTCACTTGCACGCCGCTGTTCGTCGTGTCACGGTCGAGCGCCAGCCCGACTGCCTCGTTGCGCCTGAGCGCGCGGAACAATTCCAAGAGCGACCCATCGGACGGGACGAGCCGCAGACCGTGGCGGGTGCGGAGATCAACGAGATAGCGATAGAGTCGCTCCGGCTGGACATGCTCGGCTGGCCCCATGACGGGCAAATCCGTCGTGCTGACGATCTGCACCCCGGCTTCGGGACTGCCCACGTGCGCGGTGAGCAAAACGATTCCGCGCCCCAGCGCCCGCGCCGCCTCGATGTTTTCCCATCCAACGAAAGAAACGACAGAGCGCAATTGTTCGGTCGTCAGCGTGGGCAGGCGAACCAGATCAAAGTAATTCCAGAGCAGCGCGCGATACGCGCGGCGCGCCGCCTCGTCCACCTCGCCCGGCGAGGCCAGTGCTCCCATCGCGTGACGGATATTGTCGCGCAGGCCGCGCACTGCTGCAGTGCCACGCCGATAAAGCAAGCCCGATAACCAACCGATGACGGCGTATCCCACTTTAGCCGAGACGCGCGGCGCGATAGCTCCGAGTGCGCGAAAGGCGAGGTAAGCATCCATCGGCATAGGTTCGGCTAACGCAATACCCTTTCATCCCCAACGCGCCGGGTGACACCTTTCGCGTCCAGGTGCTCGAGGAACGCCAGCGCATACTTGCGGCTGGTGTCAAAGAGGTCGCGCACCTGCGCCACGGTGATGCTGCTATTCTGCTGGATGTGTTGCTTGGTGCGCTCGACCATCGCCGCGCAAGTCTGCGACAGAAACAACACGTCCTCACTCAACTTGACCAGCCGGCCCTGCTCGAGCAGCGCGGCGAGCACATCCGCACCCACGGCAGCTTCGGCCTCTTTGACGGACGGCGTGGTGTAGGGCGCGCTGCGGAATTTCGCCAGCAATGAGTCAATCGCGCGCTGTTGATCGGGCGTGAAGGTGATGGCAAAGTCGGGGGCGCGGATAAACGCCGCCGACTCGACCAGCAATCTACTTGTCACCGCAAGCGTCACCACGTCGTTAAAGAGCTTTTGAGTTAGCCCCAGCTTGCTCTTGAGTTCCTCACGCGGCATTCCGGGCCGAAGTGGATAAGCCTGGTGATAAGCGCGCAGGTTATCCGTGACCTTGCCTGAGAGCGATGCCCACGCTGCGCGCGAGACGATCGTTTGGTTGGGCTGCAGAGGGACGATTTGGCCGGACAGCACAACCACATCCCCGGCTGTGATCAACTCGCTCAACAGCGGCGAGGCTGCTTCGAAAGGCTGTCCGCTTGTCTTGAGCAAATCCGCCGCCGTCACCGGCCCGGCGGCGTCGAGTGCCTGCAACAAAATCTCGGCCGGCGATCCGCGCGCGAGCGTTTCCAGCCGCGCCGTAACCACCGGCTTGAAGCGGCGATGGCGATGCGTGGGATGAGCCTCCACCACGGTCCCGCCGCCGAGCGTGATGGAAGGCGACGGCAATCGCGCGATGAAGCGGTCGCTCTTGACCAGGTTCAGAGGCTCGGACAGGCGGAACTGCACCCAGCCCTCCGCGCCAGGCGCAAGTTGATCATTGCCCAGCAAGCGCGCCTGAGCCGTCACTTGTGCCGCGCCATGAAAGAATTTAATCTCGCTGTTGTGCTTCAGCGGTCGCGGCGCATCGGCCAGAAGCTGCAGGCGCGTATCCACGAGCAGTGTGGGCGTCAGCCACCCGGGTGTTGTCACCACGTCGCCACGGTGCACATCCGTCAGATCAACGCCCGAAAGATTCACCGCCACACGGCTGCCCGGCACCGCGCGCTCGACCTTGGTTTTGTGCGTCTGCAAGCCGCGCACGCGCGCTGTCAGCCCCTTGGGCAGAAGCGTCACTTCCTGGCCCAGCGTCAGCGAGCCATCCACCAACGTGCCGGTGACGACCGTGCCGAATCCGGCGACGGTAAAGACCCGGTCAATGCTCAAGCGCGGGCGGCCCCGGTCGGGTCGAGGCGGGCAGGCTGCCAGCACGCGGTCAAGCTCCGCGCGCAGTTGCGGAATCCCCGCGCCCGTGCGCGAGGAAACGGGCAGGATGGGCGCGCCTGAAAGGCACGTGCCATCCAACGTGGACGAGACATCTGCCGCCACCAGGTCGAGCCATTCAGCCTCCACCAGGTCGCTCTTGGTGAGCGCCACGATGCCGCTGTTGACCTTGAGCAAGTCCAAAATGGCCAGGTGCTCGCGCGTCTGGAGCATGACGCCTTCATCGGCGGCAATTACCAGCAGGGCGGCATCCACGCCGCCGACGCCCGCCAGCATGTTTTCGATAAAGTCAATGTGGCCCGGCACATCCACCACGCCGACCGACTCGCCGCTGGGCAGCGTGAGCCACGCAAAGCCCAGGTCAATCGTCATCTCGCGCTCTTGCTCTTCCTTCAGCCGGTCCGGGTTGATGCCCGTGAGCGCCTGGACGAGGGTGGACTTGCCGTGGTCAACGTGACCGGCGGTAGCGATGACGCGCACGCTGCCTCACTCTTGCAAAGATGATTGACCCGAAGCTGCCCGGCTATTGGCGGCGACGACGGGCCGCGAAGGCCGGCCCTCATCCAGCCACGCCTGCTGAACCTCCACAATCTGCCGCACAGCGGAAAGATAAGCCTTGGGTAATTCCTCAAGGCCATCCCAGACCGCCTTGAGCTGACGGGTGTACTCCGGCAAAACCTGCTCCACCACTTCCAGGCGCGTCTCCCACGGAGCGTGCACCCGGTCGTGCTCGGTCCATTGCTCTGTCCAGTGAACCAACTCGCGCTTCCAGCGTTTTTCTTGTTCGGTCTGCCACTCTTCGATTTGCTTCTTGATGCGCTCTTCGTTGATGCGCTGCATCTCGCCCAGCTCGGCCTGGCGCGTTTCGACGCGGACCTGGAACGCTTTGCTCTCTTCGAGGGAGCGCTGGCTGACAATCGCCATCTCTTGCATCTTTTGCGAGTCGGCCTGGTAACGGGAGAGGTAATCGGGAATGGGAGCGACGGCCTTGCCGACCTCATCAACAAAAACTCGCATCTCTTGCGCGCGGTGAAAGTCGTTGGTGCGCAGTTCCTCAAGAATCTTGTCCTGCTCTTGCAGCCGCTTTTGGGATTCAACCAGACGCAGCGGCACGCGCTGAATGTTGTCGTCCAGCAGCGTTATCTTGCCCGACATGGCATCCAGCCGCTTGGCAAAGTTGGTGACATCCGCCTCAAGTTCCGCGATGCGTTTGATGTCCTG
>CAYGWJ010000214.1:0-7955 GCA_964353405.1 uncultured Anaerolineae bacterium | reverse complement strand
CGTTAGGTGTGACAAAATCTCTAGACCATGTGTTCTAAATCCAAGCTGTTTTTGCCTCTTGCCAGCCGAGATTTTGTCACACCAGCAGTTCAAATGTCGCTTTTGCTTGGAGTCTGAAACTACGTCTCTCCGACAGGCTGCTAGGAAGCCCTACTGGTAGCGACCGGCTGGATTAGGTCCCACTTGTTGCCATAGAGGTCCGTGAAGACGGCGACAACTCCGTATGCCTCTGATCGGGGCTCCTCGAGAAACTTGACGCCGCGGCTCGCCATGGCCCTATGCGCCGCCGCAAAGTTGTCGGTGTGCAGAAAGAAACCCACACGACCGCCGGTCTGGTTGCCCACGGCCTGTTCCTGGTCAGGCGTGTCCGCGCGGGCCAGGAGAAGGCTCAACCCCGGGGACCCATCGGGGGCGAGCGCACCCACCGCTTTCCGTCGCCCAATGGAGTGTCCTCGAGCAGCGCGAAGCCCAGCAGCTCGGTAAAGTACTGAATGGCCTCGTCATAGTCGCGCACGACGAACGTTACGGATACTAGTGGTTTGTCAAACTTCATTTTCCCTGTGGGAGAGAACCGAAAAGCCTTGCAAATACAGGGTTTTCAAGCTGGGCGCACCCCTAAAATGATCCTTGACAAACCACTAGTGAAGCGCCCACCCTCTCTCCCTCATGGCGCGTGAGAGGTGTAGTTTAGCCCCTCGTGATTCTGTAGGAAAACTCGAAATCGCAGGGACAGCGCCCCACAGGAGGGTCTAACTTGTTCGGCTGTCCCCACTTGAGGCTGGAATTGCCCCGACAAGTCGGGGAGTCCACCCACCTGAGCGAGAAAACCTACAGAATCCCTCGTGGGCGTAATAGCGACGGGCACAAGGCCCTATGCTACAACGGTTCTCCGACAGGCTGCTAGCTCTATGGATTTCATTTCTATCCTCTTCTTTCACCGCTTTTGAGAGCTTTTTGAACTCTTTCCGCAACCTTTTCGGCGATCGTCCTGCACCGGGTGACACAACCGCTTTCGATATATTTACCGACTCCATCTGTAGAAGAAAAATCGCATTGTGTGATCTCCTGGCACTGGGTGCTGCCGAATTCTTTTCTAAACCACCTCGAAATCCGGTAGCCGGTGTTCATCGGTTTGTTGAATTTGTTTATGCTGTCACCCAAGGCATTCCCGCCGAAGGCCATCATGGCGATCATTCGTATCACCCGCGGGGGGCTGTTTTCTATCTCGCCGGTCTTCAAGCCAACCGCCATTACACCTGCAGTAAACGCACTGCAGGTTCTACCCAGGAACAATGTCCCGCCCAGAAATCCTGAGGTTGCATCCAACAGCTCCTGGCTGACGGGTATCATGCCGTCCAAATTCTTGAGCACTTGTTGGGAACAATGAAATCTTTTTTCAGCCAGGTGGGCGTACAAACGACCGTACGCCTCCCTTTTCACTTCCGGAATGGCGCCGGTGCTGTCACTGGCAGTGGCTTCCACAAGCAGCTCAGGCGAATGTTGAATGACTGGGATGCACCGTAATGGCAAGCGGTCTTGGCCGCGGATCTCCCCGCACATGAGGGTTTTGTGGCAGTTCGAAAATCGGTTGCAAAGGTCACACCCCTTGTAGAAAATTAGAGGCAACCCTTGAACTACGTGGTCAAGCCCGTAGCGGAGGCCCAAGAGCACCAAAGGTGAGGTGACACCGCCGCATTCAAAGCCTGTGTTGGCGATACCTCCCGGCATACCCGCTGTAAGCTTGACCAGCCATTCCTGTTCGATATGCGCAGAATCCAGTACGGTTTGCATCACGGTTGGGGCGCAGTGACCCATTCTCAACAGGTTGCCTATACTCCGGTTCCGGTATGCCCGCTTTGCAGCAGGACTCGAATCAATGGGATAGGTGAAAGACCCCGGATGGGCCGGCTGTTTTGAACCAGTAGTTGCTATTGTGTTTTCCATTCTGCCTCCGATTGACCTTTCTGTTTCCTTTACTCACCGACTAGGAAACCTATACATCATTTTACGGTTTTCGTGAGCAAAGTCAACACTAAGTTGCATTTATATTGCGCCTCCCGCCCCAGCAGCACTTGAGTCAAGCAGCCTTTGGTTGTTCCAAATCATCTTTGCCGGGCCGCCATTGCAGAACGCAGGCCGTAGCTCACGACTACTCCAAGTAGAATGCCCCATATCGCGTGCATGACAAAATAGAATCTCAACAACTGTGCCGTGGCAGATGCTGTCCATTTCAAGATGATGAGCGGCATCACAAGGAGCGGCATACTTATGACCTCTGCGTACAGAATGCCAAGCCCCACGCCCTTCTTCATAGAGTTCAGGCGGAGAGCATCAAACCGGGTCACGGCTGCGCCAAAGATGACGCCCAAGGCAAGGCCTATCAGATAGTGCCATACCACGCCCGGCAGAACGCCACCGGCCACGTCTATGCCGAACAAGGAAAAGAAACCCGCCGTCGTATCTCCGATGACGGCGAACCCGTCATCGGCTGGTTGCCCCGTGAACAGCAAATACCCCATCATGATCAGATCGATCACGATTGTAGCCACCAGGCCTGCGATTAACCCGAGTACCAGTCCTTTGGCGCGGGCGCCGCTGCCCATGGCACCCTTTGCGCGCGAATCATGTTCAAGCCTTTCTCCCATGTCTCTCCCCTTTTGTATGTGCGTTGCGGCCGTTCCATGCCGCTCCTTTGAGTATCCTGCCTACCTCAAGGTGCCGCCTAACGACATGCGCTTCAGCTGCCGCCGAGGCGCGCCGCATAGGATGACGTCAAGAAGCCACGATCTCGTGCGCCGAAGGCGGTCTGCTGCAAGTGCTTGTGTGCGACCCGAAAACTGAGTGTCCATCCAGGTGAGATGATATACCGGAAAACGGAAAACATCAACTCCTGGCCTTGAGGTGGACAAGTGAGAGCATCGCCCTACGTTGCGTGACTGGTCATCACCTGGCGGAGTGCAAGGGCGAAAAGGAGCACGACTCTGAGCCGACAAGGGTGGCTGCTCTGAGCAAGTGACTATGGATAACACAAGTGAAGGCATGTAAGCGTCGTCATGCAGACCTTGCCCAATGGCTGAAGGGCAAGCCCAAAAGGGACTGGTCTCCGACTGGCCTTGTAGTGCAACGTGCAAGGCGTTCACCCAGATGAGACCCGGCGTAAAGTGCCATCCTGTGGTCACGGAAAATGGACACTCGGAACGGGGCAACCCCTTCAAGCTCTCGCTTGGGGTTAGGCAAGCGAGTAGGCTGACCAGCCGCAAGCGCGAAGGGAGAAGGATGACTCAAGAAGCAAAGGCCATGCTGCAATGGCATGGATAGGCTGACGTGAGTCCGGTGCGAGGGAAGGTAGAGGTGAATCAGGAGTACAAGTTCTATGACAGACGTAGCAATACGGACTGAGGGCTGGCGGACGTTGCCGTGGAAAGACTATCAGCGCAATGTCTACCGACTCCAACAACGCATCCTTCGGCTTCGCTCAGGACAAGTTCTATCGAGCCGCGCGACGGGACGACTGGCAGCGTGTCCACAAGCTGCAACGGCTGTTGCTTCGTTCATGGTCAGCACGCTGTCTGGCGGTGCGGCAGGTGACGCAAGACAATCGGGGCAAGCGGACGCCTGGCGTGGATGGCATCGCTTCTCTCACGCCCGAAGAACGGTTGAGGTATGCTCATCAATTGCGCTACCTATCCCGCTGGACAACTGACCCAATTCGACGGACCTACATCCCCAAATCAAGCAATCCGAACGAGTTGCGCGGGCTAGGCATTCCCACCCTGCGCGACCGCGCGATGCAAGCTGTGGTCAAGCTGGCGCTAGAGCCGGAATGGGAAGCGCAATTTGAACCCAACTCCTATGGGTTCAGACCAGGCCGCTCCATTCACGATGCCATCGAAGCTATCTTCAACCATATTCGTTTGAAGCCCAAGATGGTCTTGGACGCGGACATCGAGAAATGCTTTGACCGGATAGACCGGAAAGCCTTGCTTGCCAAACTACACGCGCCGCAACCCGTGATGCGCTTGATACGCGACTGGCTGGACGCGGGCGTGTTGGATGATGGGCAGTGGCTCTACCCGGAAGCGGGCACGCCGCAAGGCGGGGTCATTTCACCCTTGCTTGCCAACATCGCCTTGCATGGACTGGAAACCGCCGTGAGCGCACACACGCGAAAACATCCGGTTGTCATCATTCGCTATGCCGATGACCTGGTGATTTTGTGTGACGACCTCGACACACTCAAAGCGGCACAAGCCATCGCCGCCGAATGGCTGGCAACGATGGGGCTACAGTTCAAGCCGGACAAAACGCGCATCACGCACACGCTGGACGAGTACGACGGACAAGCCGGATTTGACTTTCTGGGCTTTACCGTGCGCCAGTTTCGTGTGAGCAAGTATCGCTCGCACAAACGCCAATCGGGTTACAAGACCATCATCAAGCCGAGCGCGAAATCCATCCAGCGACATCTCGACCGCATCAAGGGAATCGTGCGGGCACATCGGGGAGCGCCGCAAGCCGCGTTGATAGCCGAACTGAATCCGGTGATACGTGGCTGGGCGATGAACTATCGGGCGTGTGTTGCCAAAGAGACGTTCAGCAAACTTGACTATCTGGTGTTCGAGCAGTTGTGGCACTGGGCGCACTTTCGCCACCCGCACGAGTGGGGCAGATGGCGTTACGCTCGGTACTGGAAGTATGTCAATCTCCGCGTCGAGTTCACGGATGGGACAAGCACGCTGGAACGCTATGACGATACGCGCATCGTGCGGCACATCAAAGTCAAAGGGGACAAGAGTCCGTATGACGGTGACTGGGTGTATTGGGGCGCACGGTTGGGGCGTGACCCGACCAAATCGCCCCGCGTGCTGAAACTCTTGAAGGAGCAACGAGGCCGATGTGGTCGCTGTGGATTACGCTTGACGACAGAGGACGTGTTAGAGGTGCACCACAAGGACGGGAATCACAACGACAACGCTTGGCCTAACCTGGTGCTAATTCATGCCCACTGTCACGACCAGACACACCGAACGCTGTACTGATGACAACAGCCCTCGTGCTGAAGAGCCGTGTGAGTGCGAAAGTCTCATGCACGGTTCGGGACTGGCAGGGAGGCGGGCGACCGCCTCCCTGACCAGAACTAGGCATGCGGGGAATGGCCGACGCGAAACTGCGAAACCTGCACTCCGGGAATCCTGGCCACAATGGAATCCGTCATTTTGACACTCCTGTTTCGGTCGCTTCCGGCATCTTGAAGCCCCGGAAGAACAGCCAGAAGGGCAGAAGGATGATCTCGAACACCGCGACGGGGACCGCGATGATGCTCGCGGGGCTCCCGGGAGAGGGGTCGACGAGGCCGAACCAGGCCGCTACGCCGCCGAACAGGACCAAGGCATACCCGACCAGACCGACGACAGAAATGAACCGGGGAACCAGCTTGGACCGAACCAACTGCCTGGTGAAGATGCACCCACCCAGACCGAGGAGCGGCAAGGATACTGCGCTCAGGCCCAGCAGCCTCGCCTGCACGAGCGAGTCACCGAGGGTCTGATACCAGGAGTTCAGGGGAGCACCGGCCTTGATGAACTCGCCACTGAGCGGGATCAGCATCAGGGTTGCTACGACCCCAAACATCATGACAGTCCCCTCGATGATCCGCGTCGCCAAGTACCCGACCGCCGCATTCTCATTAAGCCTTCTTAGCAAGGGATACATGAACACCGCGATGAACACGATGCCAATGTTGTTGATTGACCAGCCCAGGGCTCCCCAAGCGACGGCGGCCGTGTTGGGAAATAGCCCTGCCAGATAGTTTGGCGCCTTCAGAATTGGATCCAGGACGAAGGCCGCGAAGATACTGGTGGCGGCGGTCAACAGAAAGAGGGTCGCCACCATGATTTCGGCCCTGCGTTGCTCTGCACCGACGATGCGTTTTTGTGTCATTTTGATTCCTCCGTGAATTGATTTCAGAACGAGTACCCGGCACTGATCTCCAGATCCATCCCAAATTGGGCTTCCTTGGTGCCGTTGTCCCACTGCCAGCGGTAGCAGATCAAGAACGGCACCCGTCTTCGTCATGTCTCCCCTCTTCAGCGCCATGCCTAACGGTGGGCGTTACCCGCTGGTGGGCGGGACTGGATACCGCCGCTTTGACGGAACTGGCTTGAGTTCAGTGTACTCCTTTTTAGCGCGGCGACTCCCACCAGTCGGGTGCACGCTGTGTTGGGCGGCGTAGTGAATTCTTCACCCTGCCGCCTTTCCAATGCAGAACTGGTAAATGCTCAGCCTCCTAGCCGCGGACCGGCGGTTGGGCCAGAGCGCGCGGGTGGAAGAAAATAAGCAAGGCCAGCAACGCGTACCCCAGCGACCCGATGATCCCTACAGGCATGGGGCCGATCAGACTCTCCGGTTCTCCCCGGATGAAGTAGAGCATCAGGGCGGCCGTGGCATTGATGACACCGTGGCCGAGCGCCGCAGGCCAAACGCTGCCACTGCGCAGGGTGACCCAGGTGAGGAACGTGCTGAAGAAAAAGCAGATCACCAGCCACAGCAGCGGGCCAACCACCGGCGCGCCCCAATAGTTGAACCCGTACTCGTATCCCATGAACACATACGGCCAGTGCCAGACGGCCCAGATGGCGCCGACCAGCAGCACGGCCTTGCGCGCTCCGAGCGGCAGCAACTTGGGCAGCAGGTACGCGCGCCAGCCGAACTCTTCTCCAAACGGGAGCGGCAGAGTAGGCAGGGAGAGCGCGATGGCGAAGGGCGTCATGGTGATGAGGAACGTCCAGACATTCGTATTCCCGGCGACCGGGACCAAGCCCAGCGTCTCGCGCCCGTATGTCATGGACGGGTCAAACCGGTCGGGGAACAGCAGGTAGTAGACCGCCCCACCCACGATGGTCGCCAGGGCCGGCAGGAACAAGGCCGCCAGGTAGACGGGCCAGCCGCGCCGTAAGTTCGGACGCAGGAGCATGTTCGACCAGCCCTCGCGGGTGATCAGCCGGGTGGCGATATTTGCGATTGCTGGCGAGAACATCAGCAGCATCATCAGTGCCATCGCAAGCGGCGTCAGCACAAAGGGGAACTTGACAAAGATCCCGCCGTTCAAATAGATCACCAAGGCCAGCACGATGGAGAAGCCGTAGGTAATGGCCACGAAGATGAAGATGCGTTTACGATCGATTGTCGAGTTCATGATACTCCTCACTTTCCGTCATCAGAGAAGATTACGTTTGCTGACCATTTTCAGTATACGCGATACGCGCGCCTTGAGCAATGAGAACCATCTCCAGTCGCTCTTTGATCGGGTCTGGAGAACTGATCCAATCTTTTGCGTGATCCGTTCTCAAGCTGTCTGTGCAAAATTTAGACCCTTAGCGAGCCACGGAACCCCCTGACGCCATAGTAAGAGGGCGCACCGTTGTGATACACGAAGACATGGTCGTAGCGACGATCGGCAAAGATGGCGCCGCCGAGTTTTCTAATTTCAGAAGGTGTTTTCAGCCAGCTCGACGTTTTCGTATCGAAATTTCCAAGTTTCTGCAACTCTCGATATTCTTCTTCCGTTAAAAGCTCAATGCCCATGGCAGCTGCCATATCCATAGCGGTATCTTTTGGTTTAAATTCTTTCCTTGACTCCAGCGCTTCACGGTCATAACAAACATTTCTGCGGCCTTTAGGACTTTCCGCTGAACAATCATAAAAAATGTATTCGCCCGTCTTTTTATCATAACCAACAACATCCGGTTCACCGCCAGTTATCTCCATTTCATTGAGTGACGACAGTTTTTCAGTATTAGCTTCCAGTTTTGCTTGTACTTTCGCCCATTCAAGATCTTTATGGCGGTTCATGTTTTTCTCAAAACGGGCTTTTAATGCTCTGAGTAGTTCTTCAGCAATGGCGCAAAACTCACTTTGACTTGACAATCGGGGGCATCGTGGCAGACTAGACCCAT
>CAYGWJ010000213.1:0-2813 GCA_964353405.1 uncultured Anaerolineae bacterium | reverse complement strand
GCCATCAAGATCACCTTCGACTCGGGCCTCCTCTTCGACGTCAACAAGTACGACCTCCGCGACGTCAGCCGCGAGAACCTCTCCAAGCTGGCCGCCATCCTCAACAAGTACCCCGACACCAACATCCTCGTCGAGGGCCACACCGACTCGACCGGCACGCGGGAGATCAACCAGCCCCTGTCCGAAAACCGGGCCAAATCCGTGGCCGCCTACATCGCCCAGCTCAACGTCCAGTCGGCCCGGTTCACCGTCCACGGCTACGGCCCCAACCAGCCGATCGGCGACAACGGCACGCTCGAGGGACGCCAGCAGAACCGCCGCGTCGACCTGGCCATCATGGCCAACGACAAGCTGAAAAAGATCGCCAAGGAACAGGGCTGAGGCTCCGGCCTTTTCCGGCTATCTAGCGTTTTTTACGGGAAGGAGACGCCTGCGCCTTCCTCCCCTTTTCCTCTTCTCCATTTTTTAATATGATGGGCACTCGACGAGGAGGAGCCATGATACGTCACCTTTCCGTTCTCTTGATGGCCGTGGCGGTGGTTGTCATCGGCGCCGGAATCCAACCTTCCCCCGGCAGCCAGGAGGACCGCGAAACCGACCCGCTCGTCCTCCAGAAGCTCGAGCGCTGGCAGGACTGGAAGTTCGGACTGATGATGCACTGGGGCCCCTACAGCCAGTGGGGCGTCGTCGAGTCCTGGACGCTCTGCTCCGAGGACGAGCCCTGGTGCCGGCGCACGATGGACAACTACGTCGAGTACAAGAAAGCCTACGAGGCCCTGCCGCGCACGTTCAACCCGGCGAAATTCGACCCGGCCAAGTGGGCGGCCGCGGCCAAGGCCGCCGGGATGCGCTACGTCGTCATGACGACCAAGCACCACGACGGTTTCTCCATGTACGACACCAAGCAGTCTGATTATCGCATCACCTCGCCTGACGTCCCCTTCCATACCCACCCCAAGGCCGACGCCTTCCGGGCCGTCCTCGACACTTTCCGGGCCCTGGGCTTGGGGACGGGCGCCTACTTCTCCAAGCCCGACTGGCACCACCCCGACTTCTGGGCGCCCGAGTGGGCCACTCCCGACCGGAACGTCAACTACAGCATCGATCGCTATCCCGAGCGCTGGCAGCGCTTCCGCGACTTCACCTACCGCCAGATCGAGGAGATCGTTTCGGGCTACGGGCCGCTCGACATCCTCTGGCTCGACGGCGGCTGGGTCCGGCCCGCGCCGATGGTCGAGATCGCTCCGGGTCACTTCGTCAAGAACTCGAAGAACATGGATATCGACATGCCGAAGATCGCGGCCATGGCCCGCCGCCACCAGCCCGGCCTCTTGGTCGTCGACCGGACGGTCACGGGCCGCTACGAGAATTACCGCACTCCCGAGCAGGAGATCCCGGAGAAGCCGCTTCCCTACGCTTGGGAGACCTGCATGACGATGGGCGGCTCGTGGTCGTACAATCCCAACGACAGCTACAAGTCGGCTCACCGGCTCGTCCATCTTCTCGTCGACATCGTCTCCAAGGGGGGCAACTTTCTGCTCAACATCGGGCCGAGCCCCGAAGGGGAGTTCGCGCCCGACGCCCTCGACCGGCTCCGCGCGATCGGCGAATGGATGAAGGTCAACGGCGAGGCCATCTACGGCACCCGGCCGGTCGCCCCGTTCAAGGAAGCCAAGACCTGTTTCACCTCGCTTCCGGACGGGACGGTCTACGCCATCTACCTGGCCGACGAGGACGAAGCCGCGCCGCCCTCGAAACTCATGCTCACCTCGATCGTGCCCGAAAAAGGGAGCATCGTCCGCATGCTCGGCGTCAGAGAGCCCGTCCGCTGGGAAAAAGTCGGCAAGGGCGCCCTCTTGACACTCCCCCGGAGCGCCCTCGAAAAGCCGCCCTGCCGCGACGCCTGGGTCATCAAGATCAAGGCGGCCCGCTCCGCGAAAGAAGCCGGGTCATGACACCCAGCGGCCCGCGGGTCCTTTTGGCGCTCGTCGCCGCCGCCGCCGCGCCCCCCGGACCGGAATGGCTCCGGGGCTACCGGGCGACCCTCGCCGGCGTGACGATGTCCTACCACTCCCCCTACCCGGATATTTCGTCCGCGCTCCTCGTCCGGGCCACCGACGGAACGATGTCCGCCGAATGGGAGACCGAGCCCGTCCCGGCCGGATGGGCCGGGCGCCCGGCCACCTTCGTTTGGCTGGCCGGCCTGGCCACGGGGAAAGGCGCCCATCGCTTCGACCTGGCCTTCGACGGAAAGCCCGCCCTGAGCTTCAGGACGTCGGCCGATTCGAAGCGGGAAGAATGGCGGGAGACCGGAGCGGACGGCGTAACTCTGTCCTTCAAGTCTCTTATGGTCGATCCGTTCGGCGAGCACTTCGGTCTGATGTGGCTCGAAGTCCCTCCGGCCCTCCTCAGCCCGGGCCGTCCCCTGCGGATCAAGGTCACCGGCGAAAAGGGCGGCAGCAACGATTGGTTCATGGCCTTCCGCGACGACCTGCGCCGCGACGTTTGGGCCCAGAGCGAGCAAGCCCTCGTCCGCAAGGACGGCCGCCTCTTCCAGGTCGTCCGCGTCGAAATGAGCCACCTCGCCCCGCCGGCCAAGGCCGTCGTCTCCTGCCCCGGGGTGGGGACCGCCAGTCTCGACCTCAAGCTGGGCTACAACGCCCTGGAATTCCTGGTGCCCGCGGTCGATAAGGAGCGCGAAGTCCCGATCGAAGTCGCTCTGGAGGACGGGCGCGTCCTGCGGGGAAGCCTCCTCCTCAAGCCGGTCGTGCCGCGCGAGATCTGGCTCCTCCCCCACTCCCATGTCGACATCG
>CAYGWJ010000212.1:0-14423 GCA_964353405.1 uncultured Anaerolineae bacterium | reverse complement strand
TACCTATCACTTCATCACCACCCGCCACCAAGACGCCGTGGCGCCCTGCTGCCAATCATCCCTGGCGACTAGATCGGATTGGCAAAGCCCGATACCAATCCGCGAAACCGAAGGAACCCGCAAAACTTTGACGCGCACCCTGGAGGATCGGCGCGTTTGACAATTGCTCCAGGTGATGATAAAACAATCCCAAATCCCAAAACTGTGGTAGAATTTTCGAATGAATTAGTGCAAGCATTGCCGTGAAGCAGGAGAAATGCCATGGGAAAGAGTTTGCTGGAACCTTCGGATGATTGGGGGCGCGCCCAGGCCGAGATGGATCGGCTGTGTCAGGAAATGGTCGTGCCGGGGCGTTGGGTGGTGGCGCGGCATGCCCATGCCTGGCGTCCGCCCACCGATGTATACGAAACCGATGAGAACGTGGTTGTCCGCGTCGAAGTGGCGGGCATGAAAGAAACGGACTTGTCCGTCTCGTTGACGGATCGCGTGCTCATCATCACCGGCGTCCGCCAGGACCCCAGCCCCAAGGTGGCCTATCACCAGATGGAAATCCGCTACGGCGATTTCCGCACCGAAGTCTTTCTGCACTGGGCCGTCGAGCAAGAGAGCATTGTTGCGACCTATTCTGACGGTTTCTTGCAGGTGATGCTGCCCAAAGCGGGCGCGCGCCGGGTGCGCGTGGTTCAGGCCAACAACGAGAACGCCGACTAATCTGAGGTAACGACAACAACATGGACGAATTCGAATCACCCTTTAGCCTGGACGGCTCGCACCTGTTCCGCCCCGACGTGGTCAGCGTGGTGAGGGGAGGCGGCTCCCAGGCCGAAGAACCCCAGTGGGGCGATCAAGTCGAAATCCCCGATGAGCTGCCGATCCTGCCGCTGCGCGGCATGGTGGTCTATCCCGTGACGGCAGTGCCGCTCACCGTAGGGCAGGCGCGCTCGGTCAAGCTGATTGACGATGCCGTGCTCGAAAAGAAAATCATCGGGCTGGTCGCCAGCAGGAATCCAGAGTTGGAAGAGCCAGGCCCGGAGGAATGTTACACGGTCGGGACAGCCGCCGCCGTCCAGCGTTTGCTGCGCCTGCCCGATGGCACCGTGCGGCTGATCGTGCTGGGACTGGAGCGTATCCGCATTGACGAGTACACGCAGACCACACCCTATCTCAAGGCCAGGGTCTCCCGTGTCAAAGAGACGCAAGACGAATCCGTCGAGATGGAGGCGCTCAAGCGCAAGGCGCTCGAGCTGTTCTCTCGGTTGGTTGAGCTGATCCCGGGTGTGCCGGACGAGCTGGCGAGCATGGCGGCCAGCATCGAAGACCCACGCCAGTTGGTGTATGCCATTACCACGTACATCCGCATCGAGCTGGCCGACGCGCAAGAGATCCTTGAGCTGGACGACGTGAGCGCCAAGCTCCGCAAGGTCGTCGCTTTGCTCACGCACGAACTCGAAGTCCTGGAGCTGGGGAAAAAGATCCAGGGCGAGGCTCAGTCTGAGATGACTAAAGTCCAGCGTGAATACTTTTTGCGCGAACAGCTCAAGGCCATCCAGAAAGAGCTGGGCGAGGCCGACGAGCAGCAGATCGAAGTCGAAGAGTTCCGTAAAAAGATTGACGAGTCTGGAATGCCGGAGGAAGCCCTCAAGGAAGCGAAGCGCGAACTGGATCGTCTGTCCAAGCTGCCTACCGCGGCCGCCGAGTATGGCGTCATCCGCACGTACCTGGACTGGATGACGAGCCTGCCGTGGAGCAAGATCACGCCCGACGTGTTGAACGTGGCAAATGCGCGCGTGGTGCTCGACGAAGACCACTATGATCTGAAGGACATCAAGGAACGCATCCTCGAATACCTGGCGGTGAGGAAATTAAAGTCTGACCGCGCCGCGGCGCGAGAAGCGGAAGCCGAGTCCGCCGGCACACAGCCCGAGGCTGCTCCGGCTGTGGATTACATTCGCAAAGAGCGCGAAGGTGTCATCCTGTGCTTTGTCGGCCCGCCTGGCGTGGGCAAGACGAGCCTGGGCCAATCCATCGCGCGCGCAATGGGCCGCAAGTTCATCCGCCAATCGCTGGGTGGCATACGCGACGAAGCCGAAATCCGCGGCTTTCGCCGCACGTACATCGGCTCGATGCCGGGCCGCGTCATCCAGGCGCTGCGGCGCATCGAGACGCGCAACCCGGTCTTTATGCTCGACGAAGTGGACAAGCTGGGCACGGATTTTCGCGGCGACCCGGCCTCGGCGCTCTTGGAGGTGCTCGACCCGGAGCAGAACCGCGAGTTCCGCGATCACTACCTCGACGTGCCGTTCGACCTTTCGAAGGTGATGTTCGTCTGCACGGCCAACCAGCTCGAGCCGATCCCGGGTCCCTTGCGCGACCGGATGGAGATCATTCAACTCTCCGGTTACACCGAGGGCGAAAAGGCTCACATCGCCAGAGGCTATCTCATCCCGCGCCAGCTCAAGGAGAACGGACTGCGCCCCGAGGAGGTGAGCTTTACCGAGGCCGCCTTGATCCAGATCATCCGCGACTATACGCGCGAGGCAGGTGTGCGCAATCTGGAGCGCGAGATCGGCCGCGCGTTCCGCAAGTTGGTTACGCGTATTGCCGAAGGCAAGGCCACCACGGTGACGATTGACGACAAGGACGTGGTCGAGTTCTTGGGCAAGCCGCACTATTATGGCGAGGTCAAGGAACGCACCGAAGTGCCTGGCGTGGCGACGGGACTGGTGTGGACGCCGGTCGGCGGCGACATTGTCTTTATCGAAGCGACCAAGATGCCAGGCGGCAAGGGCTTTCAACTCACGGGCCAACTGGGC
Source organism: uncultured Anaerolineae bacterium (assembly GCA_964353405.1). Classification (GTDB taxonomy): domain Bacteria; phylum Chloroflexota; class Anaerolineae; order Fen-1058; family Fen-1058; genus JBGLNJ01. The sequence goes on along the minus strand of CAYGWJ010000212.1, from coordinate 11,610 downwards.
GACGTGATGCGCGAGTCGGCGCAGGCGGCGCTCTCGTACGTCCGCAGCAAAGCCCAGGACCTGGGCCTGGACAAGCGCTTCTTTGACCATACCGACATTCACTTGCATGTCCCAGCCGGCGCTCAGCCGAAGGACGGCCCCTCCGCCGGTGTGACGATGGCGACGGCCATCGCTTCCCTGATGACGGGCCGCCTGGTGCGCGACGATGTCGCCATGACGGGCGAGATCACCTTGCGTGGGCAGGTGCTGCCCATCGGCGGCCTCAAGGAAAAGATCCTGGCGGCGCACCGTCTCGGACTCAAGACGGTCATCCTCCCCAAGCGCAATGAAAAAGACTTGGACGACGTGCCGGAGGAAGTGCGTAACTCGATGCAATTTGTCCTGGCCGATTGTGTTGACCAGGTGTTCGAGGCTGCCCTGCGCCCCGACAAGAAATCACGCCAGCCGGCGTCCCGTCGCGCCAAAAGTGCGCGGGCCAAACAACGCTAACAGTGTGGCTGCGAGGTAACCTTGCCAAAAATTCTCATCGTCGAGGACGACCAGGCCATGACACGCCTGCTCCAGACACTCCTTTCGTTGGATGGATACGAGTCCATTGCCACGCCGCGCCCTGAGGCGGTGCTCTCCACGATCCGCCAGTCGTCGCCGAATTTGGTGGTGATGGACTTGCACCTGGGCCAGGTCAATACACTGGACATCCTGCGTGAGCTGAAGAAGGACCCGGAGCTACAATCTACTCCGGTCATCATTGTTTCGGGCCTGGACGCGGAAGAGGATTGCCAGCGCGCCGGAGCAGATGCGTTCATGCTCAAGCCGTACAGTCCCAACAGGTTATTTGAAATCATCAAGCAGCTCGTTCACTAGTTTTCCGGCCGCGGACTGAGCTCGTTGCGCAGTTCTGCGTCCGCCATCGCTCTATCGAGCTATCGAACTAACGCTAAAGGATTAATTTGGCAGCCAAGCGAAAACCCAAAGACACACAGCACCAGTGGAGGCGAGTGGACCTGCACCTGCATACCCCCGCCTCGGTTGATTTTCAAGAGCAGGGCCTCACCTACCTCGACCTCCTGCAAAAGGCTGAGGTGCGCGGCCTGGACCTCATTGCGTTCACCGACCACAACTCGATTGCGGGCTATGCCGCCATGCTCTCCGACATCGAGCAGCTTGAACTGCTCGAACGGCTGGGCCGTCTGCGCGCCGACGAAAAAAAACGCCTCGACGAGTATCGCCGCTTGCGGCAAAAGTTGCTCCTGCTGCCTGCGTTCGAGTTCACCGCGACCTTCGGCTTTCACATCCTCGCCATCTTTCCCGAGACGACCTCGGTGCGTGAGATCGAGCATATATTGCTCTCGCTCCACGTCCCGGCAGACAAGCTCGACGAAGGCAGCGGCGAGGTCGGCGCGACCAGTGATGTGTTGACGGCTTATCGCGTGATTGACGAAGCGGGCGGGCTGGTGATTGCGGCGCACGCCAACTCGACGCACGGCGTGGCCACCATCGGCGCCCTTTCGGGGCAGACCAAGATCGCCTACACGCAGGATGAGCACCTGCACGCGCTCGAAGTGACTGACCTGGAAAGCAAAAGCAAGCGCTCGACGGCGACTTTTTTCAACGGCTCCAAGCCGGAATATCCGCGCCGGATGCACTGCATTCAAGGCAGCGATTCACACCGGCTGGTGCGCGACTTGAAAAATCTCAAGAATCTGGGTGTGGGTGACCGCGTGACCGAAGTGCTGTTGCCCGCCGTGAGCTTCCAGGCGCTCAAGGAATTGTTCCAAAGCCGCGACTTTGCGCGCAGCCGGCCCTATCGCCCCACCCAAGCGCCGTTCGACCACGTCCGCGCCGCGCGTGAAGAGGGCAACAACATCATCCAGGCTTTCCATCCCAGCTATGCCCAGCGCGGCGGCAAGCTGTATGCCATCGTCGCCGATGTGTGCGCGTTTGCCAACACCAACGGCGGGACGATTTACGTCGGTCTGTCAGAAGACTCCAAGGTTCGACCCATGGGTGTGGACACTCCTAACAAGGCCGTGGAGACTTGCCGCAGCTCGATTCAGCAGATGATCACGCCGTTGATGGTAGTCTCGATTGATGTGCAAGAGACCGAAGGTGTCAAAGTCGTCCGGCTCATTGTGCCCCGCGGCGACGACGCGCCGTATGCGATTGACGACAACAAGATCTATGTCCGCAACGAGACCGAAACGAACCTGGCTGTGCGCGACGAAATCGTGCAACTCGTCAGGCGCAGCCGGGGTATGCCCGTCGTCGCGGCTGCGCCGGAGGTCACGACGGTCGAAGCCGAAGCGGTCATGGGCGAAGCGGAGCAGCCTATGCCGCGCGGCGAGGTCGAGCTGGCCTCGTACGATGACCTGCGGCCCCGCACGGGCGTCGAGATCGTCTCGACCGAAGAGCGCGAAGGGACGCGCTACCACACGATGCGCGATCTCCGCAACGGCAGCATTGTCCAGAATGTCACGCGCAAGTCGGCGCGCAAGCTGTGGCACTATGCTATCACTCAGCACGAGGACCAGTTGCTGGACGCGGCGCAGATCGCGTGGCGCGGCGATCTGGGCATGCTGGAAAGCTCCAAGCGCGCAGGCAAGGTGCGCTACGATCTGGCTCAGCGCTTGCCCGATGGCCGCCTGCGCGTCTATTATGGCGTGACCGAAGACGGCATCCACGGCGAGTGGAAAAAAGTCGTAGGCCTCGAAGAGTAATTCAACGCCAGGACGCAATCGCGCGAGGGCGCACAGCATCGAAATCTCTCTGCGTCTTGGCAGCATGGCGTCCTTGCGTTTAAGGTGGGCAGGTGTGTCATGTCAATTCGCGTCGGGATCTTGACTGTGAGCGACCGCAGTTCACGCGGCGAGCGAGCGGACGCAAGCGGGCCACTCCTCCGGCAGATGACCCAGCAGCAAGGCTGGACGGTCGAGCGTCAAGTGCTTGTGCCAGATGAACCGGCCGCTATCAAGGCGACTCTCATGAATTGGGCCGACGTCGTTCGGCTCGATCTAATCCTTACGACGGGCGGCACCGGCTTTGCTCCGCGCGATGTGACGCCCGAAGCGACCCGCGCCGTGATCGAGCGCGAAGCGCCGGGTCTGGCCGAGGCGATGCGCGCCGCAAGTCTGAGCAAGACGCCGCATGTCATGCTCTCCCGTGCCGTATGCGGCATCCGAGGGCGCGCGCTTATCGTCAATTTGCCGGGAAGTCCTAAAGCCGCGCACGAAAATCTGGCAACGATCCTGCCCGCGCTTCCTCACGCAATGGCCCTGTTGCAAGAGTCGCCGGATAGCGAGCATGGGCATCAGCTTGCCGCCGCCTGATCTGTAACGAATGACGAAGGTTGCTGCGGTACAACTCAAATACTTGCGCGCGCAAAGCGTGGCAGATTTTGAGGCACGCCTGGTGAAGGTTATCCAACCGGCGATAGACGAGGGGGCGCAACTCGTCGTTCTGCCTCAGCACACGGGACTGGCGCTGCTCGGCGCGGCCGGCGCAGGCGCTGACCCGTTGCCCGTGTTGCGGCAGAAAGGCAAGGCGCTCATCCGGGCGTTCGAGGAAACCTGCGCTGGGCTGGCCTCGCGTTTTGGTGTGTGGCTGGCGCCAGGTTCGATTATCGGCGCGGATGGCGAGTCCCTCGTGGCGCAAGCGTATCTGTTTGCGCCGGATGGACACATGGCAGGTCGCCAACGGCAGACGCACCGGGGCGCGCTGGAAAAGGCCTGGGGTCTGGCGCGCGGCGACAGCCTGGATGTTTTTGATACACCCCTGGGTTGCATCGGCCTCATCGTCGGAGAGGACGTGCGCTATCCTGAAGTGGCGCGTATCCTGGCATTGCAAGGCGCAACGATTTTGGTTCACGTGGCTGCGCTGCCGGCGCCCTTTGAAGAAGAAGCCTGGCTGGCCTCGCTGTGGAGCCAAGTGCAGGCGAATCAAGTCTTTGGCATCGAAGCGTGTCTGGTCGGCGAGTGTCTCGGTCAGACCTATGCCGGCAGCAGTGCGATTCTCGCTCCGGTCGAGATGACCGAGGGTGGGCGCGGAGTCCTTGCGCAATCGTTTGTCACAGATGGCGAGCAAGTCGTCGTCGGCGACCTCGACCTGGACGCGCTCCAAAAGGTGGTCGACCGCTATCACATCTTTCACTATTTCAACTATGACCTGTACGCGCGCGTGTTTCCATCTGCTTATCGCGGATAGTTTATCGCATAGCGCGTGTCTCGGCGGACTAGGCAACACACATCACGTCTGACGTTTCACAATGACAGCACTCCGTGACCGATTAACTGCGCTTGGCCTGGCTGCGATGCTGTGGCGGGAATCGCGGCCCGGACGGGTATCTGGCGCGCTGGCTCAACAGCCGTTCCATCCCGCCGAGCCTCCTTCGCGTGATCGTGTGAAGGTGGGCCTGGCGCAGATGCGGATGCAAGTCGTCACGAGCGCGGTGGATTATGCGTTGCAGGCCTATCGCCTGGTGCGAGACGCCGTAGAGCGCGGCGCACAGTTTGTCGTCTTTCCAGAGTACACGGGCGCGCCGCTCTTGGGACTCTTGCCCAACGTGCAAGAGTTGGCTTCAGGCCATTCGATTCAGGCTGGGATGGGTGAACTGACGGGCGGGGCAAACCTGAGCTTGGGCGACATGTTTCGCGTCGTCGCTCCGGCGGCGCGAAAGATTTACTCGGAGACGTTCTCGACGCTGGCGCGCCAGTTCACCATTCACCTCGTGGCCGGTTCAATCATCTTGCCTGACGGTGATGGCAAGCTCCACAGTCACGCGCACCTGTTTGCGCCGGATGGTCATTTGATCGGCACGCAGCGCAAGTTGCACCTGTTCGCGACCGAGGAGGGCTGGCTCACTCCCGGCCACGAGTTGCGCGTGTTTGACCTGCCCTTTGGTCGCGTGGCCATGCCGATTTGTATGGACTATACTTTTTGGGAGACCACACGTCTGGCTTACCTGGCCGGCGCTGAAATTCTGGTTGATCCGGCGGCTGATGACACAGCCGATAACGAGTGGCTGGCGGCGCGCGGCGTTCGGATGCGTGTGCAAGAATCGCCCTGCTATGGCTTGCACGTTTATAGCGTCACGGATTTCTTTGGGCTGCACTGGCGTGGGCGCAGCAGCGTCTATGCGCCCGTCGGCCTGCTTCCGCGTGGCCAACGCGCGCTGGCTCGTGCTGCAAGCGATGACCAGGAAGAGGTCGTCGTGTGCGAGTTGGATATGTCAGCGCTCCGAGCATTCCGTGCCGATCACACGCCCGAGTTCAACCTGCCCCTCTATGAAAAATATCTGCCACAGACATATGCCGACTATCGCGCGAGTGAGCAGAATGGTCGGCGCGTCATCCATCGTCCTGCAGAGTAACCATGGCTGATTCCAACCTCCTCACCGCGCCCCAACCACTGACCGAAGACAAGCCGTACCTGCCTATCGCCAACGAGGTCGTTGCGCTCATCCTCATTTTGCTCCTGGCGACTGCTGTGCGCCTCTATCGGCTCGATTGGGTGGAATACAAACTGGATGAAGCCAACATCTCGCGGCTGTCGTTGAACATGGCGCGTTATGGCCAAGTTCCGATCTGGGGACTGGGGTCATCGGTGGGCATTTACAACGGCGCACTGTCCGAATGGTTGTTGGCGATTCCCTATGCAGTTTCGAGCAGCCCTCTGGTCGCGACGGGTTTTGTCGCCGTGTTGAATGTGCTGGCGGTGGCGATGACGTTTGCATTCACGCGCAAGGTGGCTGGGCCATGGGCGGCTTGCGTTGCCGCGCTGTTGTTTGCCGTTGCGCCGTGGGCAGTGCTCAATAGCCGCAAGCTGTGGGCGCAAGACTTGCTGCCTCCTTTTGTCGTCGCTTATTTGTGGACGGCTTACCTGGTGTTTGTCGAAGAGAAACCCTGGTGGCTGATCGGGCATATATTGGCGTTGGCAGCGTGTATCCAGTTGCATTATAGCGCTTTGACCCTGGTCTTCCTGACGGCTTTCTTGATTGTATTGTTCTGGTGGCGCAAGTGGCTGTGGAGGATATTGCTGGTTACGGCCGTCGTCGGCGTGCTGGGCTTTGCTCCGTTCCTTTACCTCGATGCGAGAACGATTGCGCCGGACCCGCTCACGGGCCAGATGCACGCGTTCCCAAACGTCTCTCGTATTTTCCAGACGGTGTTGTATCGCAAGGCCGTCGTTGATACGACTGCTTTCCAGATGGCGTGGATCATGACCACCGGGTCGGACTTGCACAGTCTGGCTGGCGCGGACGAGTTTCGCAACTTTCTCAGTAGCACGCTGCCGATCACACCCTTGCTTGTCATCTTGGGAGTGTTGGCAGTGACAGCGTTGATCTGGTCGCTCTGGCGCGCAGCGCACGAATGGCATCATTCGCAGGCGAGAGCCGGCTTTATCGTGGCGATGGGCGTTGTTTTTCCGACTTTGTTGTTTGTCTGGCACAGCACGCCAGTGTTCCCGCACTATTTCATTTTGCTTTATCCTTGGCCGTATGTTCTGGTGGCTATGTTCATCACCTGGCTGGCACAGCAGCGTCCTCGTTGGCGTGTTTCCGCATGGGGTGGGGTATTGATCGCCGTGCTCGTAGCGGCTCAACTCTATGGTTATCTGTCCATCCTGCACTTTGTTGCCGGGCGAAACACGCCGGGGGGCTATGGCACACCCGTTGGGTTGACACTCCAGGCGGTGCGAGCCGCCGAGCAAATGGCGCGCGGGTTGAAGGGACACGTGCTTGTGCTGGCCGAGGGCGACAACGTGCAAGCCGACGAGATTGCTTCGATATGGGATGTGTTGGTGGATCCGGCCTTGGCGCCGCGCGTCGTGGATCGGCGGCGGGCGACCGTTTATCCGCTGGGCAAGGCCGTGTTCGTCAGCCCGGTTTTGCCCACGATGTCCGTGCCAGCGCAGTTTGCTTTGCGTCCGGGCGGCGAGGGCGGTTATCGCCTGTCTTCGTGGGATGGCCTGGGGCCAGACGCGGTGGAACGGTTGCTGGACGACCAGAATTTCAGGCTGTTGCCGGCCTCTGCGGCCTTTACGAATGGTGTCGTGCTATTGGGCTATCACGTCTCTGGCGGGCAGCCGGGCAACTCGCTTTATTTTTCGACGGCCTGGCAGGTGAGCTCGGCCCCGGCGCGCGGCGTGGACTATCACTGGACAAATCAGCTCTATGACGCAGAAGGCAAGCGTGTCTGGCAGAAGGATGATGTTGGCTTTCCTGCATCAAGCTGGCGCGCGGGCGACTTGGTCATCACTGATTTCACCGCGCCGCTCGATGCCAGCGTCAAGCCCGGTGAGTACCGAATGCGCGTGGGGATGTACACGTACCCGGATATCAAGACTGTGCCAATGGTGAACGGAGCCGGCTACGTCGAGGTGGGGCCGATTGAGATCAAGTGAGTTCTCTAGTTGAGGTAAAATCGACGATTCCAGTGCTTACTAAAAGCTCCACTCGCAGACTGGATGTTGTTGCCGTTTCCATCCTCGCGCTGGTATGCGCCGGATTCTACTGGCGGATCCTCTTTGGCGGCGCGTGGATGCCCTCGGGCGGCGGCGATTTGGTGTCGTTCCTGTGGCCCACGTATACCTTTGCGGCGCGCAGCCTGAGGTCGGGCGTGCTGCCGCTGTGGAATCCCTATCTCTACAGCGGGATGCCCTTTGCGGCCGATAACCAGTCAGGCCTTTTCTATCCCTTCAACCTGCTCGTCTTTTTCCTCGTCCCTAACCTGACTTATTTTGTAATAGAGTTGATGTCGGTTCTTCACGTCTGGTGGGCGGGCGTAGGGATGTACATTCTGCTTCGCACGATGCAGGCTCGCCGCGTGGCAGCGTTTGCAGGCGCGCTGGCGTGGATGTTCTCCGATATATTTGTCATTCACTTTGGCAATTACAACCTCATCGCCGTCGTGGCCTGGCTGCCGCTGATTTTTGCGACCTTCCGGCAGGCCCTCATCCCCCGCTCCCCCCTCTCCCGAAAATCGGGAGAGGGGGGCCGGGGGGGCGAGGGGGTTCGCTGCGCTCTCGCTTCCGGAGTATTGTGGGGCATAGCCGCGCTGGCCGGTCACATTCAGGTGACGCTGTTCACGGGCTTGTGGCTCGGCGGCTATGCGCTATTCTGCGCGTTTGCTCCCTATGCCCTTGCAGGGAAAGGTCAGCGCCGAGTTCAAATTGCTCCTTTGCTACTTTTCCTTCTCTCTGCGTTCGTCGCTTTTGCCTTTGCCGCGCTGATGTTTATCCCCGGTTATGACCTGACCCGCTACACGGGCCGCGCCGGGCTGGACTATGAGGACGCCGCACGCTATTCGCTTCCGCCGGCCGGGTTGCTCGGCCTGATTGTGCCCGGGCTGTGGGGACGTGGGGCGGGCGCGTGGGCGCCCTGGCCGCGTGTCGAGATCGGTTACGCGGGCGTATTGACGCTGGCCTTGGCCATCGTCGGCGTGGCGCTCAAGCGCAAAGGCGAGCGGCCCGGTGAGCGAGTGTTCCTGGGCGCCGCCGTGATTCTGGCGTTCCTGCTGGCGCTGGGCGGATATGCCGCGCTGCACGGCTGGTTGTATCGCTTTGCGCCGGGCCTGGGTCAACTGCGCGCTCCGGCCCGCGCGGTGATGCTGGCCGATTTTGCGCTCGTGATTCTGGCCGGACTCGGCCTCGACGCGCTCCTGTCGCCGCTGGCGCGCCGCGCCAACGTGTTTCTCAAGACATTGAGCCGCAGTGTCGCATGGGTCGCGATTGGCTTGGCCGTTATCGGTCTGCCGTTGAGCTATTATTTTATCGCCTGGTACGCCAACGACGAAGGAATGACGCATCGCTATGCTCTGGTGATGAACGGCGTCGTGCTCGGCGTCGTCCTGCTGGCGGCGAGTGCGCTTGTCTTGGCGGCGCGGCGCGGGCGATGGATCTCTCCTGCGCGAGCCGGCATCGTCGCCGTCATCGTGTTGATGGTTGATCTGGTCGTGCTTGGCTCGTCGGTTGATGTGGAAAAGAACGATCCGACCGTAGGCTATCGCCATTCAGCGGTAGTGGATTTCTTGCGGCGCGATGGCGAGCCATTCCGCATTGATAGCTCGCCGGCCTCTGCGTGGCAATCCGACGCGGGCGCGATGTACGGCGTAGCCGACATCGGCGGCATCCATAATCCGCTCGGATTGGCGGCTTTTAACACTTACGGCGGCGGGATGGGCGCACGCGGTAATCCACTCTACAACTTCCTGAACGTCAAATATGTACTGGCCGACAAAGGCAAGCCGCCGGGCGACGCGCACTTTGTGCCGGTGTTTAACGGCGATCCACAAATGGACGTTTATCTCAACACCGCCGCGCTTCCGCGCGCGATGCTGATTCATAAATCCATCCCGGTGAGCAGCGGCGAAGAAGCCTGGGCGGCGATTCATCAGCCAGGATTTGACCCTTCGCGCGAAGCCGTGATTGAAGGCGGGGCGGTGTTGAACGGAACACCTGTCAGCAGCACGCTCGTCTTCCGGCGGCTGGATGCGAACGACATCGAAATCGAGGCGACAACGCCCGCGCCGGTGTACCTCGTCATGAGCGAAGTCTATTATCCCGGCTGGCGCGCGGAGGTGGACGGACACGCCGCCAAAATCTTGCCGGCCAACTTTTGCTTCCGCGCCGTGTACCTCGAACCCGGCGCTCATCGCATCAGGCTGTTCTTTCTGCCGACCCCGTGGCTGGTTGGACTGGCGATCAGCGTGGCAACCTGGTGTGCACTGCTGGCCGTTGTGTTGAGACGGGCAAGACGACCAACGCAAAGTATTGACAGATAGCGTCTTCTGTGGTATATCGTGACGGGCGAACTCTGATGACAGATCAAGTTGAAATGCTTTCGGTCGCCGAGGCGCAACGCGTCATTCTCACCCACGTTCAGCCGTGCGGCGCCGAGTCTGCGACTTTGCTCGAATCGTTGGGGCGCGTTCTGGCCCAAGATGTCATCGCCCAGGATGATTTGCCACCCTTTGATAATTCCGGTATGGATGGCTATGCCGTCCGCGCGGACAATGTTCTAGAGGCGACGCGTGAGGCCCCGGTCACACTGAGCGTTGTGGCCGACATTGCCGCCGGCCATCCATCTGATGTGACGATTGGACCAGCGGAGGCTGCGCGCATCATGACCGGCGCTCCTATGCCGGCGGGCGCAGATGCCGTCGTGCCGGTGGAAGCCACCGACAGCGGCAGCGCATTCTCGGCCCGAGTGACGATCTTTCAGAAGGCAAAACGAGGCGAGCACGTTAGACCGGCGGGCGGCGACGTGCGGCGCGGCGACAAGGCTCTGACCACCGGTAGTGTGATTCGCCCGGCAGAAATCGCGCTGATGGCTGCTTTGGGCCTGGCTCAGGTGCGAGTGATTCGCCGCCCGCGCGTGGCGATTCTGGCGACCGGCGACGAGCTGGTGGAGCCAGGTGAACAGCTATTGCCCGGCCAGATTCGCAACGCGAATGGCTGGAGCACGGCCGCGCTGGTGATGCGCTATGGAGGCCGGCCGATCCAGCTGGGCATTGCGCGGGACATGGCGGATGATTTGCGCGCCAAACTGGCCGGGGGCCTCGCGGCGAATGCGGACCTGTTCGTCGTATCGGCGGGTGTGTCGGTCGGCGCCTACGACCTCGTCAAAGACATCGTGACATCCGATGGCGAGTTGAGCTTTTGGCGCGTTCGGATGCGGCCGGGCAAGCCGCTGGCGTTTGGACGGTATCGCGGCGTGCCGTTCTTTGGGTTGCCCGGCAATCCTGTCTCGGCGATGCTCACGTTCGAGCAGTTTGTCCGCCCGGCGATCATCAAGATGTCCGGCCGGGCGAACTGGCAAAAGCCAGTGCTGGAAGTGGAATTGGCCGAAGCGATGACCAGCGATGGCCGCGAGACTTTTGCGCGGGCCTGGGTCCGGCGCGAGAGCAATCGTTACCTAGCCCACCTCAGCGGCGGGCAGGCCTCGAATGTCTTGAGCGCTCTGGTTGCCGCCAATGCGCTCGTCATCATCCCAGGCGGGCAAACGCGCGTGGAGGCCGGGGCCACAGTCTCGGCGCAAATGTTGGACTGGCCCGAAGACGTTTTCTGACGGGATGTTCTTGGGAGGATAGATTGGCGAAGGTTCAGCGTAGAGTGGTAAAGAGGACCCGGCGGCAAGGACTGTCTACCGGGCAGATTTTGATGATCTTGGGCGGCGCCATCGTCGTGGTCGCGGTGTTGGCGTATTTGTTGTGGCCCAAGCCCAAGGTGGTGATCGCAGGCGATCCACAAGGGTTGGTGATGTGCGGCAGCGTCCCTTGCCCGGCGAAAGGCGATCCGAATGCGCCCGTCAAGATGGTGGATGTTTCTTCATTCGTATGCTCGCACTGCCGGGATTATTCTTTGACCGTCGAGCCCAAGATTGACGAGCAATACATCAAGACCGGCAAGGTGTATTACATTGCGCACGTGATGGGCTTTGATTCGCAGGCGCAACAGTTGGGCGCGGCGGCGCTGTGCGCCAATGACCAGGACAAATACTGGGAATACAGCAAGTTGCTGTTCCAGAATTTTGGCCGGACCGATGCGGCTAGTCTGTCGTCTTTTGCCCAGCAAGCCGGGCTGGATACGCAAGCTTTTGCGACCTGCGTGAATTCA
>CAYGWJ010000211.1:0-13016 GCA_964353405.1 uncultured Anaerolineae bacterium | reverse complement strand
CTCAGCGTGGCATCTCGCAAGAGAAATTGCCGTGGTACTTGCTTCTTTGAGTTCGTGCACAATGTTCGACGACGTGGCAAGGCTTTGCTGCACGCTCTCCTGACCGTGCTCGTAGCTCCTTGAAACCAATCAAGAGCCTTCAATTAATTGTCAATGAGAAACCCACACCTCCCGTGACGTATAAGACAAATGCGTAACCGCACGAGGGTACATGTACAAATCCATCGCACCCGTCAGGTACGTGCAGACCGCAACGGGAGTGGGTGATTGCGATGCGGGAGACCCACGCAACGAAGGGGCCGGGCTCGGCAGACCGCGGACGAGGGTTCTTTTCGATGCCGTCAACAAAGCTCGGATGGTGGTCCGTGGGGCTGATGACCACCTTCGTCGTCCTCTTTATCGTCAACGCTACGGTGTTCATGCCTTCGACCGTAGTAGTGCCGTGGAGACAAGTGGTGCTGCCTATCTACGGCATCGCGATGATGTGTTGCGGGTTGGCCGCCGGAGTAGTTGGACTAGTCGCGGTCACGCGGCGGCGCGAGCGCTCGTTGCTGCTGTGGTTGCCCCTTCTGATCGGGTTGTGTGTCATCGTGTTCGTCCTCGGCGAGTTTCTGGTTCCGCACTAGCAACCGACGCGTGGTGCTCACCGAAATGAGATGTAGCTTATGCCTATTCAAATCATTCCAGGGGGTGCATCGGATGAAACGACCGATTTGGCCTGCGTCGGCGCTCGGAGGGTGGGCATTCTGGCTGGGCGCCGCCACAGTGGCTTGGGGCGTCCTGTTGCCGTTCCTGCCTGAGCTGCCAAGGCCGGCGGTGGAAGGGGCCTCGGGCCGGCCGATTCCGATTCCCGTGGGGCTGACCAGCGCGACCCTCGAGTTCGTGCTCGCGATCACGGCCCTCGTGGGGACATGAGAATCCCCGCCCCGCCACGATCCATGCTATAATGGGCAGACAGCGTCACGCAGCGGCCGGCTGGCCGAGTGCCCAGGCGGCGCGTCGGCATCTCAACGTGCTCCCTGCGGACAACCAAAAGCCGCCGAGACGTTTCCGGTTACTGTAGCAGGACTCCCGCAGTGCGGGACTGCGCATACGAGAGGACGATCATGGAACTGACCTTAACCACCCCCGCGTTGCTCTTTCCCGCCATTTCGCTCTTACTGTTAGCGTATACCAACCGCTTTCTCGCACTTGCCGCTCTGATGCGAGACCTATACGCCCGCTACAAGACCCAACCCGATCCACGGACTAGAGGACAACTCGCGAGCTTGCGCTACCGCATCGGCATCATTCGCAATATGCAAGTGTGTGGGGTGGCCAGTTTCCTCGGCTGCGTACTGTGCATGTTTGTCCTCTTCGCAGGCCTGGCCACCCTGGGAAAGTGGATCTTTGGGGGCAGTCTCATCCTGCTGCTGCTCTCGCTGGGGCTTTCGCTGCGCGAAGTTCAGGTCTCGATTGATGCGTTGACGCTCCAGCTCACGGACCTGGATGCGGCCGATCCCGGATCGCATCCCGGATAGGCAGCGAACGTCGCATGACCAAATTCACTCGCCGTGAATTCTTGCACAAGGCAGCCGCTGGCGCCGCCGCGCTCGAACTGGGCCGCCTTTTGCCCTGGTCGCCGGACTCGATTCTGCCGGCCCATGCACAAGACTGGCCCAGCGTCTCTGTTGCCCAAGGCGCCAACACGGACTCGGCCTACCGCATCCTCAAGACTGCGCTCGATGGGCTGGGCGGCCTCGAGCGCTTTATCAAGCCCGGCCAGACCGTCGCCATCAAGCCGAATGCCACCTGGCCCTACCCGCCGTTCACCGCGTCCTCCACCGACCCCGAAATGCTGCGCGCGCTCATCCTCATGGTGCGCGAGGCGGGCGCCCGGCGCATCATTGTGATGGATCACTGCTCGATTGACCCCGGCACCGCCGAGTGCCTGCGCGAAAGCGGCATTGGCGCGGTGCTGGACAAGCTGAATGTGGAACAAGTCTTTCCCGATCGCTACCTTGCTCCCAAATCGCTCTACACCGACGTCGAGCTGCCCAAAGGCAAGGCCTTTAAAAAACTCGGCGTCATCAAAGCCGCCGCCGAGGCCGATGTGCGCATCAACCTGGCATTGGCCAAGAGCCACGTCGTCACCAAGTTGACGCTGGTGCTCAAGCACATGATGGGGTTTTTGGAATTTCCTGGCGCGCTGCACACACAACTAGAGCAAGGCATTGCCGACCTCAGCACGCCGTCCAAGATTCAGGCGCAGCTTCACATCCTGGAAGCCATCCGTGTGCGGATGCCCATTGGCGCCAGGCGGCAGGCCGGCGGCGACGAAACCGACATCACTCACCCGGACAAGGTCAAGCGCTTTAACCAGATTCTGGCCGGCACCGATCCGGTATTGATGGACGCTTACGGCTGCGTCAACTACTTTGCCATCAAGCCGCAAGAGCTGACGCACCTCAAGCGCGCGATCGAGTCGGGCCTGGGCGAATCTGATCTGGACAAGGCCGCGCGTGAAGGCAAGCTAAAGGTCTACAGCGTGGGACAGGTCGTGGCCACGCCCACGCCAACCGTGACGGCGACCAGACCGCCCTGGCCCACTGCAACCGGCCCTGCTCCGACCAGCACGCCGTTGCCTACAGCCACTCTGCAGCCGGCGGCGCCACTCGTCGCGCCGGCCGAGCCAGCCGCGCCGCGCGCGCAAGCGGACGTGCTCAACCCGGCGCCATTCCTCAGCGGCGCGCTCATCCCGGCCGCGGCGATTGTGGCGGGAGTCGGCATCGTGGCGCGCCAACGCATGAGCAACAACGAATTACGGACCAAAGACGAATGAAAAGTGAGCGCGGCGACAAGCTAGGGCGCAAGCTGGTGCAGATCGGCTTTCTGTTGCTCGGTCTGTATCCGCTGGCGCCGCTGATCTACAAGCGCGTGACGTTCAAGCCTGCGCCCACGCTCACGTCGTGGCTGCTGCCGTGGGATCCGCTGCTCCTGGCTGGACAAGTGGTTGGACGCGATTGGTCGGCGCTCGTCATCGGCGCGCCGCTCTTGCTGCTTGCGCTCACCTTTGTGTTGGGCCGGTTCTTTTGCGGCTGGGTCTGCCCGGTCGGAACGGCGCTGGACCTGATTCGCCCGATTGCGTTTTGGCAAAAGCCAAAACAACCGGCCAAGGCGAAGGTTGCCTTGGCCAGATTCAACCCCTTCCCGGCCGCGCGCAATAGTCCATTACGCTACTATGTGCTGATTGCGACGCTGGCCGGCGGAGTGTTTTCGCTCCAGGTGCTGGGCCTGCTCGACCCGCTGGTGGTTTTCCATCGCACCGCGACCTCCCTCGCCGCGAATGCGTTCTCGCTCTCTCAGCCTCCACTGCGCGCCTGGCTTTCGGCGGTGTCGTTCATCTTTATGGGCATTCTGATTTTGGAGCTGTGGCAGCCGCGCTTTTGGTGCCGCAATCTCTGCCCGCTTGGCGCGTTGCTGGGTGTGTTTTCGCGCTGGAGCCTGGTCAACCGGCGCGTGAGCGAGCAGTGCAACGGTTGCGGCGATTGCCGCCGCCTCTGCCCGATGAACGCGATTCCGTTAAGAGAGCCGCACGACACAAACTACTGCGATTGTACGCTGTGCCTGGAATGCGAAAGCGCATGCGACAAGCGCGGCATCTCGTTCGGCTTGGGCGCGCTCTCGGGCCAGCGTTGGCAGCGTGAGGGTCAGGTGCGAACGGCCGAGGGCACGCCGCGTTTGAAGGGGCATTACGCGCCGGTCGAGGGAGGCGTGGCGGGGATCAGGCTCTCGCGCCGTCAGGTGATCGGCGGCGTGGCGGCGGGCGGAATGGGACTGGCCCTGGCGCCGCTCACGCAACTGACGGCGCGCCGCGGAGTGATTCGTCCGCCCGGCGCATTACCGGAAGAGCAATTCATCCGCACGTGCATCGTGTGCCAGGAATGTGTGCGCGTATGTCCCACCGGCGGACTGCGGCCGACGTTCCTCGAAAGCGGGCTGGCCGGCATCGGCACACCGCAGTTGATTCCGCGCCAGGGTGGGTGCGCGCTCAATCCCAGTTGCCCTGACCTGTGTGCGCAGGTCTGCCCGGTGGGAGCCATCCACCCCATTCAGCCGGACCAGATCAAGCTTGGGCTGGCGCGTGTGGATCGCTCACTGTGCCTGGCGTGGGATCAGGGCGTCAAGTGCATCGTGTGCGTGGAAGCGTGCCTGGTGGACGCGGCGCAGTTTTACAATGGGCGTGTGACCGTTGACCCAACCAAGTGCACCGGCTGCGGGCGCTGCGAGAGCGGCTGCCCCGTGGCGGGCAGCGCCATTCACGTATACCCGTCGTGAGCGGCAGACCTCGAAGGTTGACAAGCGAGCCTTTCAGGTCTTATTTGTACGCCAACACCGTCCCGTCTTTCCCTGCCAGGTAAATCACTCCATTGATGAACACCGGCCCCGAAGCGAGCCAATCGCCCGTGTCCATCTGCCAGAGCACTTGGCCAGTTGACCTGTCCACGGCGTAGAGATTCGGATCACTCGCTGTCACAAAGAAAAGTTCGTCCCCAACCACCACAGGCGGCGCATAAAGCGCGCTCGTGGCGCTCAGTTCCCAACGCGCCTGGCCGCTCAACACATCGAGCGCAACGAGCGTCTGCCCCGACGACGCAACATAGACGGTGTTGCTCACCACAACAGGCCGCGCATAGACGCCATCGGGAGTCGAGTACCGCCAGTACTCGCCGCCGGAGGCAACGGCCAGCGCATAGGCGCGGCCATCGCCTGAGCCAAAGAACACTCGACCGTCCGCGACGGCCGGCTGGCTTTCGACCGGCCCTTGCGTGAGGATGCCATCGCGCCAGAAAGCCGCGCCCGTCGCCGCATCCACTGCATACAGCCGCGCATCGTTCGAGCCAAAATACAGCACGCCGTCGGCCACGGTCGGTTGACCGTGCAGCGGGCTGCCGGTCGCCATCTTCCAATGCAGCGTACCGGCCTCCAGCGACACTGCGTAAAGTGTGCCGTCACTTGATGCGCAATAGGCAACGCCGGCTGCAACGGTCGGCGCGGCATAGATGGGCGCTTTGGTGGCAAGAGTCCACTTGACGGCTCCGTCGCCGGCGGACAAGGCATGCAGCGCACCGTCTTGCCCACCTACGAGAAGAAAACCGCCGCTTGCCGTTGGAGGCGATGTGAGTTTGGTCGCCAATCGAGTCTGCCAGATGACGGCGCCATTATCGGCCCGGAGCGCCTGAACCTGTCCGTCTTCCAGCGCAGCATACACAACATCGTCCACCATAAAAATCCCGGTGGGGACATCTTCGCCGACGAACGCTTGCCACATCAACTTGGGCGGAGCAGTTGTCGCGGGCGTGGCAAGCGCTGCAATCTCGGAGGAAATCGCGGCATTGCCCGGCACAAGCGCCAACGCCTTGTGCAGGTAACGTTGAGCCAGCCGCTTGCGCCCCTGAGCCGCATAAGCGCGCGCCAGCTTGCGCAGCGCCGAAACGTTGCGGCCATCCTGCTCGACAGACTGGCGATAAGCCAAAAGCGCTTCGGCATTGCGGTCGGCCGCCGCCAGCCGGTCGCCTTCGGCCTCGTAACGCGCGGAGGGAGACTGCAATTGCGAACGCAGCACAGCACAGCCTGAAGTGACCAGGGCTGAGGCCAGGAGCAAAACAGTCAGGTACCGGGCCCGTCGCATGGCCGTGATTATACTATGGCTTGCCAATTTCAAGGACGTTTGTTATAATCTCACTCGCTGCCACCTTAGCTCAGTCGGTAGAGCAGCCGCTTCGTAAGCGGCGGGTCTCGAGTTCGAGTCTCGAAGGTGGCTCCAAAGCAAACACGCGACCTGTCGTCGCGTGTTTTTTATCAGACCTGACTCGAGCCTCCTTGTCAGTCTCACTCCCAAGGCATGTCGAACCAACGCATGTATTCGTCAACGGCGCTTTCCGCGACGCTATAGCCCTCGTCTTGACGGCTGACTCTTTTGTATTTGACCTTGGCATCCTTGAACAACTGAACGACCAGGCCAAGCAGCTCTGGCGCATCTTCAGGGTCGCCGATCTCTTCACTGTCGAGCAGGATAGATGCAGCCGAGCCTTCTTCGACTTCGTCGCGGCCTTGTTCGTCGGCGATGAGGCAGGCATATTGCAGCATGCCTGCGATCATTGGCGCGAGCCGGTGTGTGCGTCCTTCCGGCACAAGACGGCGAAGCATGTCCACCCACACGCCGTAGGTTCCTTGGCCGACGACGGTCTTGAGGCTTTTCTGCGTTTTCTTGTCCGCCATGCCATCACCCTCCATTCAGATCTTAGGCGCTCTGAGCAAGACCTCGGCTGTGTAGTAAAGATTTTGCCGCTTCCTTTGGGTGAACCGTTCTTGCGGGAGCGGGGCATGATCAGGTTGCGACCGGCAGACGCAAATCAGCGGTGATGGGCAACACGACCAAGTCTTGGCGCAAGAGCCGCGTCGAAAAGAACAGCACTTCGACGCTTTCGATTTCACCCGTGACGGGGTTCAACCGCGCGATCACATCATCGCCCAGCTCTTCGGTTTCTTGCTCAGGGTAGGGCAGCCGTTTATCAATGTAGAGAATGTCCGCCTCGCGATCATATTTCAGGCTCAACTGCGCTTCCATTCTATTTCTCCTTCTGCCAGCCTGCGCGCCAGTGCTCAATCACGGCTTTGAGCGTGCCGCCCAGCGCGGCAGACAGGAACACGATGGTATCGAGCACGACGCGCATCATTGCCCTGACCTGACGGCTCGAATCTCGTCCTCAATGTCCTGGTCGGTGATGCCGCGTTCTTGTGCAATCGCCTGCGCACGCGCGAGCGCGTCCACCAGTCGCCGCTCGACCGTCTGCTCATCCGCCAGGCCGATCTTGAGAAAACGGACGAACGCCAGCACATCCGACTGGCGCGGCTCGGGCAACGTCTCGATCTCTTGAATGAGCGTTTCTTTCAGACTCATCATCACCATAACTGGTTTGACAAATCTCAAATCAAAATGGTCTGGCCTCAGCGAGCCTGCAAAGGACTGTCATAGAGGCACTGCCACTGTACTATTTCGTTGCAAAACTTATTTGACACGCCACTAGTTCCGACGGGGATGACAGGGCATCTGCGCTGTTGCTCCCGGCCCGTTTACGCTCAGCGGCCAGATTCTGATGCAGACTCATCGCTGGCCAGCCGGTTGATGAGTTCGCGGGGACTGATGTAGGGCAGGTTTCCATACCTGCCCACAAGGGACTAGAGAAAGCCGCCCGACCGAGCTTCCCCTCTGACACGCGGCTAGTCCTTCGGTGGATGCCAGCCAACCATCACCCACGCCTGGCGCGCCCTGACCAGCGCAGGACGGTTGAGGTTCAACGCGGCAACCGTCGCCCGACCGGTAGGCGTCAAGCCGATCATCCAATCTCCTGCTGCCGTCCACGCAAAATGCTCGCCCCACACCTGGCGGCGCGGGTCAAACAGCCGCACGATCTGGCCGGAGACTGGATCGAGCGCGGCGATTCGGTCGCTCTTGTGATCGTTGCACAGCGAGCAGGCCAGCCACAGGTTATCTTCTTCCGTCAGGCCGCCCAGCGATTGCGGGATAAGATGGTCTATTTCCATCGGCGCGCCGACGATGGCTTCTGAGGTCAAGCAATAGCCGCAGCGATGCCGCGCTTGCTCGGCGACTCGCCAGCGCAGTTCAAGCGGGATGTGAGACTGGCTCATGGCGTGGCGAGGAGCGCGGAAACATCGTGCCCGCGCTGCTTGAGCAAGACGGCGGCCTGCGCCCGAACCAGCAGGGTGCGCTCGTACTGCCGCACCAGGCCCATCAACATCTGAGCTTCCGGTTCAGTCAGTCCCTCGCGCTGGCGCTTGAGGTGCAGGCTCTCCATTTGCTCCGCCGTCTCCGCAGGCAGGCGGGTCCGCGCCGCGCGCCAGAGCGAGGCGTCATCCAGCAGCGCCAGCGGCGAGAGGGCTTCGTTCAAATCGGCGGGCAACTCGTCGGCCACCGGCACGGCGGCGGCGACAACGTCAAGCAACTCGGCTTCCACACTGCGATGAGTCTGCTCGGCCCGCCGCCGGATGCGCCGATACAACGCGCTCGGCAAGTCAACTGTCACGGATTGAACAGACATGGCATACCTCCACTCTTTTTCTATTCTACCGCTTTCCTGCCACCACTGCAACCTCTTTTTCACTCAGGCTGACCGGCGGACGGCGGGCGGCTGTTTCTATTGCACGACAAAGGGCCATTCGGCGTGCCCGCCGGGTGTGCAATCCACCGTTACTTTCCATGTGCCCGGCGTTGTCTTTTCGTACACGTTCCACGTCCACGACACACGGCCATCAGACTCAGCCGTTTGGGGCTCAAGCCCCCGCGCCTTTGATGGGCCGCTCTTGTACATCACGCCGGGCGTACAAGTCGCGCCTGGCACAACTCTCACAGCCAGTGTCGCGTTGGCTCCTCTGGCTATGGGAGAAGTGAGGCTGACCAACGTAATGCCAGCCGTTGGCAGCGGTTTAGCCGTTGGAGAGGATGTCGTGAACGTCGGTAGCACAGTTGGAGTTGTGGTCGGCCCTGGCGTTAGAGTGGGCGTTGCCGTCTGCGTTGGCATGACGGTTGGTACGGGTGTATCAGTAGCTATGGGCGCTTCAGTTGACGTCGGTGGCGGCGTATCGGTGGGCTGAACCACTTCAGTGGAGTGCGGCCCGGCCTGCGCCGTTTCGGCTGCGTTGGGCATGACTTGTGGCGTGACCTGTACGCATCCGGCCAGCAAAACGACAATGAAAAGTAGCGGCATCTTCATTCGTATCTGCCCTCTCATGAAACCTTGGGGCGCACCTTGCACTGCCAACGTTCGTTACTCGGCCCAATATCATGCCAGCCGAACTCAACTCCCCCGCAAATGCCTGACGCAGCAACGCCTGAAACAGATGCTCCGCCGGATGCCTCACGACCACACATATTCCCAGCAAATGAGGTGCAGGTCATCCGCGGTCAACGCGCGCGCAGTTGATTGCGGGCGTGGCTCGACCGATTCCGTATCTCCCGCGTGCTGGCGCACTGCGTTCAATAACTGCGCTACATCCTCGTTGGCTTGATAGTTCTCATAGGCAGTGCGCAGTCGGCTGGCAGTTGACTTTCGCACCGGCAGACTGAGCGCGCGCAGCGCGGCACGCACCTCGCTACGTTTCAGCGCGGGGTTGTTCAGATGCTCTCGTAGCACAGCCGCGATGGTTTGCTGAATCGGATCAACAATCGTCGGCGCAGCCTCAGCGGCGGCTTGAGCGTCAACCGACTGCAAGATGTGTTGCTGCACTTGCGTCTGGATCGCAAATACATCTGCCTCGCCCATTACGCGCGGCGTGTCAGATGCGCAGGTGATCAGGTTGGCAATCAGAAAGCGATTGTCAAGAATCTGGCTGGTCTGCAAATCATAGTACCGCCAAAAGTGCTGCTTTGAATCGCCGTCCCCTGACGGGGATCTACGACCAGATGGATCAGGCGCGGCAAAGTAAAAGAACAAGCCCCGGTTGTTGCTCTTGGGCAAGCCCGAGTGGATGCCATCCGGCAACGCATCCAGCCGCTCTTGCGCGCCCGCTGCCAGCAATCCCTTGAGTTGCTGTAACATAAACTCGCTGCTGGCTAACTCGACAAACTGCTCTTGCTCTTCGACGACCGTGCCATCCTCATCGCGGATGCGGCGCAGCGTGTTGAAATTGCGCGGGTGAACGGCTTCGCCCAATACACTGGCATCCAGAAAGCCGGTCGCGTCAATGTAGGCGATCTTGCGACTCAGGCTCTCCACCAGCCCCAGCAGGCGCTCCAACCCTTTATCGGGGAACATGTTGTAGATGGCAATTGTGTCGAACGTCGAGCCGATGCGGTCAATGCGACCCGCGCGCTGCACCATCCGAGTCGGATTCCAGTGCAGGTCATAGTTGACGACGATGCCGCAGTCTTGCAGGTTTTGGCCCTCGGATAGAACATCGGTGGAGAGCATGATATTCACTTCAGCCTGCGTTCCTGCGATGTCGGGCTTGCCGTTCGATTTCGGAGAGAAAGCCTGGATCAAGTGCTCCCGTTCAGCGGGTGATGCTCCACTGTCCATGCGGCGGATGTTGGGATTGCCAATGGCCCTGCGCCAGGCGGCTCCGTGCCCCTCTCCCAATTCACGATAAAGGTAACGCGCGGTGTCCTTGTAGTAGGTGAACAGCAAAGCCTTTTTGCCGCGCAGTGGCCCGCCGAGTAACTCCTTGAGCCGCGCCAGCTTGGCATCTGCTTCCGGGTGGATGTCTTTGATGAGAAGCCAAACATGGGTCAGGATGTCCACATCGTTCTGCAATGCGTGATGAAGACGGCGCAGGTCGTATTGAGCCGTGTCAAGCGTCGGCAAGCCGGCCAAAAACGCCTTGGCATCTTCGTTGGCATCAAAATCTTCAGCCAGCGAAGCGGGTGTCGCGTCATCTTCTTCATCTTCATTGGCAAGATACTGCATGGCCTTGTTGAACGAGCGACTGTCCAGAATGCGGCCTTCCAGCACATATTCCTCAAACGTCTTGATAAAGGCCAACGCGCGACGGACGCTGATGCGAAACGCCGCCACAGACGATTCAAAGCGCTTGAGGTAGCGTGTCTTGAAGATGCCGACCAGCGCCTGCTCGCGCCCTTCCTCGAATTCGTCCCGCGCGATGCCCACCTTCTTGAACGATTCCAGGCTGTAATGCGCCAGTTGCAAGGCTTCGATGTCGCCGACGATCCGCTCATAGATGCCCTGGTACGTGGCTTCGAGGTCATAGTGCGCCGTACGCAGTTTGCGCTCCGGCCAGCGGATGGGCTGCCCCATGATCGTGGCATTGGGATAGGCTTGCCGGATAAAAGGCCGCGTGCGGCGGATGACGACTTCTTCCAGCAGGTTGAACAGCGCCGCACCCGCCTGCCGGTCGTGTGGCATGTCGCGCGCGGCGAGAAAATAGCGATAGAGGTCGCCAATGCCCGCGCCCGCAAAATAGGCGCGGTTGTTGCCGGTGAACAGCGTGAGCTGGTTGTAGAGGTCAAAAATATTGTTGTTGATCGGCGTGGCCGTGAGTAAAATGACTTTTTTGCGCCCGCCGCTGCGCCCACGCCCGCGATTCGCGTCAATCACGGCGGTGAGATTCTCGTAACGTCGCGTGTTGCGGTTGCGAAAGTTGTGCGACTCGTCTATCAGCACCACATCTACATCACCATAGTCGGCGGGATCAAAGCGTCCATCGGCTCGACCGACTTCTTCCTGGGAAATGACTTTAGCCGAAATCGTGGCGCTGCGCAACTCGCGCTCCCACATCTCGCGCAGTGAAGCCGGGCAGATGACCAACGCCTTCATTCGCTGATGGTAGGCATAGTCTTCCAGCAGTTTCTTGCCGATCCAGGTCTTGCCCATGCCGACCGAGTCGCCGACCAGCAGGCCATCATATTTGGCAAGGATGCGGCGTGCTTTCTTGACGGCATCTTCCTGGAACTCGGACAACTCGACTGCCGAGCGGGTGCCAGGCAGCTCTGTGGCGTCTAGCTCATCGCGAAAGTAGGTGTAGATGGCTTTAAGGTAGATGTCATAAGGAGTGTATTCGACGCTTCCGAACTTGCTGGCGTCCAGCAGCTCAATCAAATCTAGCTTATAGTCACGGGCGTTTTCCCACTGACGTTCATACCAATCCACCAAGTCAAGGATAGCACGCGCGCCGACTTCGCTCTTGAGTACGCGCCGGTTCGATTCCGAGATGGCCTCGCTGGCATGGACACCCGCCAGTTGCTCGGCGGCGGCTCGCGCCTGGGCATCGTTTATTTCTTCTTCATCGAGCAGGGTCTTGTGCGCGAGGTTCAATTCTTTGTTGGTGCGCAGGCCCGCGCCAGTGAAATTGGATGACCCGACAATGCCGATCAGTGGCAGGAAGCGGTCAAACAGCGCAAGCTGCGTGCCCTTGTCGCCATAGAACAGGTAGCACTTGGCGTGCAAAAAGCCCTGGTCATACAGCCGGACGGCGACGTTCGAGCGTTGTAGGAATGCGATGAGGTCTTCAACCAAACGAAGAGTTTCTTCGGTGAACAGCTCGTGTTCGAGGTCAGCACGCAAGGTGGCGTTGAGCAAATTGGCGCGCGGGCGCAGGCCAATATCTTTTCCGGCTTGTGGCTCAAAGCCGAGCAGCAAGCGGAAGCTGCCGATGGCATCCAAGGACTGGCGCAATTCCTTATAACCGGAAACGTAAAAGTAAGCCGATGCAATGTCCAGCGAGCGATTCGCGTGCTCGGCCAGAATCGCGTCAAGCACGTCGGCCAGTTTGTGTGTTTGGTTGTCTATGACGTAAGGTATTCGCACGGGCACACACCCTCAACGGCGGCGCGCTTTGGATTTGGGCTTGCGCCGCTTGCCAGGCTTTGCGCCAGAGATATGGGTGAACTCGATCAACGGGATCGGGTTGCCATCTTCGCCCAATGGCGCGCTGCGCTTGTCCTTCGGCACGGCGTCCATGTCTATCACACCCAAGACGGCAAACCGGTCGCCAAGATCCCAATGTGAAAGCTGGTAGCGCAGCAGTTTGCCCACCTCGTCCGAGTTGATGACGACTGTAGGGCACTGGACGCAGAACCAGCCCATGTCTTTGTTGCCCGTCATCAACGAGTCGGCGGCCTGACCGCCGCGCCGCGTGGCGATCAAGTAGGTCTGGTAGCTCTGGCGCAGTTCGCCGCCGCAGCGTGGGCAGGGGCCAGGTTGGCCTGTAAACGATTTGTAGACGGCCTCGCGCGGCACGCGAATGTTGATGGGCGGGCCATCGCCTTTGTGCGGCTTGCTTTGTTCTGGCTCTGCGGGCCGAGGCCGACGCCAGGGTAAAGCCAGTTTCACTTGACCTCCTTTTCTGCACTTGGCATTGCCGATAAGGATCGTGGATTAAATAACTTTCCCGCTCGACTGAGAGAGTGGTACAGCGCGATAGTTCCATTGCGGCAAGACCTCATCAAAAACGATGCGCATAGTTTTCTTGAACTCTTCAGCCACTTTACGTCCGGTTTG
>CAYGWJ010000210.1:0-4041 GCA_964353405.1 uncultured Anaerolineae bacterium | reverse complement strand
TCGCCCGTTACTGCTGGATAAAGGGATCAAAGTATGAACGCCGACGAGCTGGTCAGCCGACATAGAGCGGGGGAACGTGACTTTGGCGGCGCCTTCCTCGCAGGAGTCAATCTGAGGAGTGTCGATCTGAGCGGTATCATGCTGAGGGAGGCCAACCTCCGGTTCGCAAACCTGCGCGAGTCCAACCTGACCGATGCTGACCTGAGTGAGGCTGATCTATACGAGGCTGACCTGCGAGGCACAGTTCTGCGCAATGCCAACTTGACCAGCGCCATCCTCTGGCGAGCCGAACCGCTGGATGCCCATCTCGAAGGTGCCAATCTGCCAGACGCCAGGATAGCGAGTGGGCAACTGTCGCGGGCTGCATCCCTTGCAGGAGCAATCATGCCTGATGGCACGAGGAACGAATGAGAGAGATAGGACCTGCGCTGGGTGAATCAGAGCACGCACTTTGCGGCTGCTAATCCCCTATTTGGACTTTGAACAATAATCATGTCAAATTCGACTTTGGACAGGTATTGGTGTCTATCTTCGAACAATTCATCCCGTTTCATCGCTTTTCTTGTGGCAGGCTGAATTGAGAAGCCCGCCAAGCCCTGGAATGGGCTGCCGGTTGGAGAATCCGACACGGTGAAATTAATTGAAAAGGGCTGAATAACATCGTCTTGTTTACCGTTTTATTTGTTCAAAGTCCAAGTACCATATCACTCTCGGTTCGCTCATTTCCAAAGGCATTTTCAAGATTCGAGTCACCACGGGGGCTGTATGACCAAGAAATGCATTGAAGGCGTAGGCCAAAAACCCAATGCGGCAGTCGGAAGACCTGCGGCATTACTCTTTCTCCTTGGCAGGATAGAATCCACGCCCATTAAACAAACAAATACGTGAAGAAACATGCTGACTCAATTCTCGAAAGCTCTTCCCAAAATGAGCGAACCATGAGTGTTAAGATATTGTTTTGGACAAAACTGCCTGTGGCCAAGAGTAGTAACCCCGTCAAGTGTCCAGATCATTATCTTAAGGTCTATAGAAGGTAATCGTCATTGTGGGAACTTGATATATCGCGCCGACGATGGCAGAGAGAAGCCAAGCGGCAAGAAATAGCGCGTCATACACGGCGGCACCTGGGGCATTGAACACCCAGAGGCCGGCCAGGCGGATCTGATCATGCCTCGCCATCCAGCACCTCCCGCACTGTTCGGGTCAGGTCTTCAATGGTGAACGGCTTGGGCAAGAAAAAGATGCCAGGCGCCAGCACACCCTGCTGGGCAATCGCGCCGTCGGTGTACCCGGACATGTACAGCACCCGCGTCTCCGGTCGCGTGTGGAGTAATTGGCTGGCCAGTTCGCTGCCGCTCATGTAGGGTAGCACCACGTCGCTGAGCAACAGGTGGATGGGACCGTCGTGCCGCTCGCCGATCTGAAGCGCCTCCAACCCATCCCCTGCGGCCAACACCTGGTAGCCGCACGATTCCAGGACGCGCACCGCCAGCTCTCGAACAGACGGATCGTCTTCCACCACCAGCACCGTTTCTGTCCCGCGGATCAGACGGCCTAGGACGGAAGGGAGAGCACGCGAAGGTGCTTCGGGCACCGGTTGACCCTCCTGCGTGCGGGGCAGATAGATCTTGAAAGTCGTCCCCTGACCCACTTCACTGTACACCTCGATGCGCCCCCCACCTTGTTTGACGATGCCAAAGACGGTGGCCAGGCCCAGCCCAGTGCCCTGTCCTTCTTCCTTGGTGGTGAAGAAGGGCTCAAAGATGCGAGCCTTGACCCCATCGTCCATGCCCACTCCCGTATCACTGACCGCCAGCAGCACATACTCGCCCGGCTGCGCCTCCACGTGCAGGGCGGCGTAGGCTTGGTCGAGAACCACGTTGGCCGTCTCGATAGTCAGGGCGCCTCCTCCCGGCATGGCATCGCGAGCATTGACCACCAGGTTGGCGATCACCTGGTCGACCTGTGCCGGGTCGGCCCGGATGGGCCACAGGTCGTCGGCCAGCGCCGTCACCAATCGAATGTCCTCACCGATGATGCGCCGCAACATACTGCTCAGGTCGCCCACCACCCGGTTGAGGCTCAGGATACGGGGTCTGATGACCTCGCGGCGGCTGAAGCTGACCAGTTGCCCGGTCAGCCTGACGGCTCGGTCGACGGCCTCGCGGATCGGCTGTACGTGCTCGCGCAAGGGATCGCCGGGGTGCAGCTTGCGCTCGAGCAGCTGGGCACTGATGTGGATGACCGCCAGCAGGTTATTGAAGTCGTGGGCGATACCTCCCGCCAGGCGACCCAGGGCCTCCATCTTTTGCGCCTGCCGGAACTCGGCCTCCAGTTGTGTCTCGCGCGTCACGTTGCGCATGGAGGTCACATAGCTGACGATCTCCCCGGCCTGGTCTCGCACCGGGGCGATGGTCAGGTCCAGGTTGCACACGCGGCCATCCCTCTTTGTGTAGTCGAGCCGTTCCTGCCACGCCTGCCCGCCGGTCACGGCCTGCCACCTCTCCCGATGGAAAAACAGATCCAGTTTGCTGCTCCCCAGGATGCGCGGGTGCTGGCCGATGACCTCGGCGCGGCTGTAGCCGATGATCCGCTCAAAGGCGGGGTTGACGTAGAGGATGATGCCATCGGCGTCGGTGACCGTCACCGCCTCGGCCGCCTGGTCGACAGCGGCGCTCAAGCGCCGCTCGGTTTCGGCCAGCCGGGCGCGGGCCAGTGCGCCGGACACCTGCTCGGCCACGCGCCAGGCCAGGTCCACTTCCTCTGGCGAGAAGGAACGAGGCCCGACGGCAACCACGCCCAGGCCACCGATCATCTCCCCTTCGATAAGGAGAGGCACGATGAGCAGAGAGAGCCGGTCACCGGGGGGGATCAGGCCGCAGATCCGACCCAGGCGGGGATCTGATCGGGCGTCGTCCACGACCAGCGGTGCCTTGTGCTGGAATAAGTACTGGGCCAGGGGAATATCCGCCACCGCGACAGCCTGTCCCAAAACGGAGGGACGGCCGTCGGTCCGATACTCGGCCATAACCACGACCTCGGATTTCTGGGTGTTGAGGAGGGTGGCGGCTGAATGGGGCACGTCGAGGGCCTGGGCCAGCTCGCGGCAGACCGTTTCCAGGATCGGTTCGATCTCCTGGCTGGCGGCCGAAGCGGCGATCACCCGGTTGAGCAGAGCCAGCTCGCGGTTACGGCGGCGGACTTCGTCGTACAGGCGGGCGTTCTCAATGGCCTGGGCCGCGTGTTGGGCCAGGGCCTGGGCGATCTGCACCTCCGCCTCGCCAAAGACGGAGGGTTGGGCATGGTCGGCCATCAGGGCGCCGATCATGCGGCCCTGGGTGACCAGGGGGATGCCCAGCCAGGATCGCACGTGCTCGGCCCCCGGCACCCAGATCCAGCCATCCAACTGCCGCACGTCGCCACTGACCACGGGTTGGAGGTCGCGGGCCATGCGGCGCAGGATCGGGCTGTCCTGGAGCAGGTTTCCTGCCTGCCGGCTGGTCATGCGTTCGTCGGCGTAGCCGATGCCGACGAACAGGTCTGGCACCTCGCCATCCCGGAGGATGAGCACCGAAGCGGTGTCGTAGGCCACCACCCGCTTCAGTTGGGTCAGGATGAGGCGCAGGATCTCGTTGAGGTCCAGGCTGGCCCCCATGACCTGCACCGCTTCGCGCAATGCCTCGGCTTGCTCGCGTTGCTCGCGCTGGGCCTGGAAGAGCCGGGCGTTCTGGATGGCGATGGCTGCCTGGGTGGCGAACAGGCTCAGCAGCTCGGCGTCGGACGGGGAGAACACGCCGGGGGTGTCGGCCACGACGTCCAGCACGCCCATGAACTCTTCGCCCCAACAGACTGGCACGCCGACGGTGGCCCGGAAGTTCTGGTCGTCAAAAACGGCCGCCCGCCCCTCCCAGTACTGGTAGTCGTCCACGACGAGCGGCTGGCCGCAGTTCAGGACTCTGCCGGCCAGGCCTTCACCGGGACGAAGAGTGAGCCCGACGATGGCAGGGTCCGCGCCAACGGCCACAACCATCTGCAGCGCGT
>CAYGWJ010000209.1:0-8734 GCA_964353405.1 uncultured Anaerolineae bacterium | reverse complement strand
TGGCAATTGTCGTCTTTTGGGTGCTGGTGGCCATCTTTGCGCCGCTCATCGCGCCCCACGACCCGCTGGGGCAAGACTCCAAAGCCATCCTCCAGGGGCCGTCTTCGACCTATCTGTTGGGTACCGACAAAATGGGGCGGGACATTCTGTCGCGCCTGATCTATGGAGCGCGCACCATCCTGCTGCTGGCCCCGATTTCGGTGCTGCTGTCCGTCTTTGTCGGCACCTGCCTGGGGCTTGTCGGCGGCTACTTTGGCGGCCTGATTGACGAGATCGTGATGCGCATCCTCGACGCCATCATGGCCTTCCCGACGATCTTGCTGTACCTGATCATCATCTCGGCGATTGGCTCGTCGGCGATCAACGTGGTGCTGGCCATCACGTTTGTGGGCGCGCCGGGGGTGGCCCGCCTGGTGCGCAGCCTGACGCTCGATATCCGCACGCGTGACTATATCCGCGCCGCCGAAACGCGGGGCGAGAATCCGCTGTATATCATGTTTGTGGAAATCCTGCCCAATGCGCGCGGCCCGCTCATCATTGACTCGATGCTGCGCGTGGGGTACGCGATCTTTTCCATCGGCACGCTCGGCTTCCTGGGGCTTGGCCTGCCCGCGCCCACGCCGGACTGGGGCGGCATGATCAACGAGGCGCGCCGCTACATCTGGACAAGCCCACTGGGCGTGCTGTGGCCCGCGCTGGCGGTATCGAGCCTGGTGGTGGGACTGAGTCTCTTTGCCGATGGCCTGCGCGAAGAGTCCACGCGCTATCAGTAGACCCGGAGGTGACTATGGCAATCGATCCTCGTCCGCATACTCCTATTCTCGATGTCTCCGACCTGGCGATCTCGTACGAGACGCGCCGGGGCGACGTCCCCGCGGTGCGCGGTGTGAGCTTTGACATTCAGCGCAGCGAAACGCTCGGCGTGGTCGGCGAATCTGGCTGCGGCAAGAGCACCATCGCCTTTGGCATCGTCAACTTTCTGGGGCGCAACGGCAAGATCGTCAAAGGCAGTATTTTCTTCCAGGGCCAGGACCTGGTCTCGCGCTCGGAGGGCGAGCTGCGCAAGATCCGGGGCGACCGCATCGCCATGGTCTATCAAGACCCGATGCAGGCGCTCAACCCGTCCATGCGTATCGGCGACCAGTTGTCCGAAGTCCTCATCGTCCACCGGGGCATGAAGAAAAGTCCCGCCGAGGAAAAATGTATCCAGATGTTGGAGCGGGTTTATATGCCCGATGCCGCGAACGTCATGCGGCGTTACCCGCACCAGATTTCGGGCGGTCAGCAGCAGCGCGTGGTGATCGCCATGGCGTTGCTCAATGACCCGGCCCTGCTGATCATGGACGAGCCGACCACGGCCCTCGACGTCACCGTGGAAGCGGCAGTGCTCGACCTGATCGCTGATCTGCAAAAGGACTTTGACACGGCCATCATGTACATCACCCACAACCTGGGCGTGGTGGCCCGCGTGTCCGACAAAGTGGCCGTCATGTACGCCGGGGAAATGGTCGAGCGCGCGGATGTCGCCGACGTGTTCCTGCAGCCGCTCCACCCTTACACGCAAGGGCTGATGCGCTGCGTGCCCCGGCTGGGTCAAGATAAAAGCAGCAGCTATCTGTATCCCATCCCCGGGCGCGTGCCATCGCCTGCGAACCTGCCGCCCGGCTGCGTCTTTGAGCCACGCTGTAGTTTCGCCCGCGCAGATTGCCGGCAAAAGCGGCCCGACCTGCGCCAAGTGGCGCCCGGCCACGTGACACGCTGTCTTTTTGCCGAAGAGATCGCCCAGGCGGAATGGAAGCCGCCGGAGGAGATCGCCCGCACGCTGGTCCCTGCGGGCAAGGCCGTCTCCTCCGACGCCGCCCCCATCCTGCATGTCGAGCACGCCCAGACGTTTTACGAAGCGCCGTCCAAGCAACTGATCGGCGGCACAAAGCAATTCGTCAAGGCGGTGGACGATGTCAGCTTGGAAGCCAAGCGCAGTCGGACACTCGGCATCGTGGGCGAATCAGGCTGCGGCAAGAGCACGCTGGTCAAGACCATCATCGGGCTGGAAGCGCCGACCGGTGGCAAGTTCGAGTTCATGGGAGTGGACATTGCGACGCCGATTGCCAAGCGCGACCTGAACCTTATCAAGAACCTGCAGATGGTGTTCCAGAATCCCGACTCGACGCTCAATCCCTCGTTCAACGCTGGGACGCAGATCGGGCGCTCGCTGCGGCGCTTCAAGGTCGTGCCGTCCAACCAGGTGCATGATGAGGTCATCCGCCTGCTGGATATGATGAAGCTGGGCGAGCGCTACTATGACCGCCTGCCCCGCCAGCTCAGCGGCGGCGAAAAACAGCGTGTCGGCATCGCGCGCGCCATCGCCGGCCGCCCCGAGTTGTTGCTGTGTGATGAACCGGTGTCGGCGCTGGATGTGTCCGTTCAGGCGGCGGTGCTCAACTTGCTGCTCGAAATCCAGCAGAGGATGGGCTCGACGATGATCTTTATCGCACACGACCTGAGCGTGGTGCGTTTCTTCTGCGATACGATTGCGGTGATGTACCTGGGCCAGGTCGTCGAAATCGGCCCGGCGGAAGCCATCTATGCGCCGCCGTATCATCCCTACACAGAAGCGCTGCTTTCGGCGGTGCCCATCCCCGATCCGCGCGCAGAGCAAAAGCACATCCGCCTGAGCGGCACAGTGCCCAGCGCGCTGAACCCGCCGAGCGGCTGCCACTTTCACACGCGCTGCCCGCGCAAATTCGGCGAAATCTGCGAGAAAGAGTCGCCGCCCTGGCAAGACGTGGCGCCCGGGCATCGCATCTCTTGTCATATTCCGCTGGCGGAATTGCGCAAGGTAGAAGCAGTTGTCACTCTCAAGGAGATTAGCCATGCTGGTAAATGATTACATGACCCGCCACCCGTTGATGGCGGATCCAACCCTGTCCATCATGGACGCTCAACGCTACATGGGCGAGAACCGCATCCGCCACCTGCCCATCGTCGGCGATGGCAAGCGCTTGCTTGGCCTGGTCACGACGCACTCGTTGTTGGTTGACCCGGGCCGAGTCGGCAGTCTGGATGTTTGGGAGATCACCCGTTACCTTTCTCGATTGACCGTTGAGCAGGTGATGCTCAAGGCTAAAGACGTCATCACGATCGGGCCGGATATGACGATCGAAGAGGCGGCCCGTGTCATGGTGGAGAAAAAGATCGGCTGCCTGCCCGTGTTGGAAAAAGGTGTTTTGGTGGGCATCTTTACCGAGACGGATTTGATGGCGCACTTGATGAACCTGATGGGCGCACCGATCTGCGGCATACGCGTCACGGTCCGCATGCCCGATGCCAAAGGCGAGCTGGCCAAACTTGTCGCCGCGGTTGCGGCGCAAGGCTGGGGGATCTTGTCGCTGGGCGGCGCGTTTGTGCCCAAAGAGCCGGACAAGTGGGATGCCGTCATCAAGATTAACGATGCGCCGAAAGAGCAGATCGTCGCCGCGCTCAGCAAGGTCGAGGGACAACAGATCATTGACGTGCGGGAGGTCTAGGACTGTATGCCCCGTACACCTGCACTGCGCGCAGGCGCAAGTGTCACGCGCGTACTGGCCGTTCCGGCCACGGGCGCATACTATTCCGAGGACCTGGCCGCACTCCAATCTACTTTTATCCCTCTGCCTGACCGTTATACAGCCAGGCCGGTGACGCCGGGCTTTGCTGGCGGCCCCGAGGGCCAGGTGGCCGAAGCGGTTTCGGTTGGCCTGGTACTGGACGATGGCCGCGTCGCCTGGGGCGACTGTGTCGCCGTTGCGTACAGTGCCAAGTCGGGCCGCGATCCGGTCTTTCGCGCTGAGGAAGGACTGGCGACGATTCAGCGCGCGGTAGCCTCAACGCTTCAAGGCCGGACGCTCACCAGCTTTCGTGAGCTGGCCGCCGAGATGGATGCGCTTGCCGAGTCGGTGCAGGTCACTCAAAAGAAGCGCGTGGGTGAAGACACGCTCTCTCGCCGTGACTTGTTCCAGGCCCCAGCCCGATTGTGGCAGGCCATTCGGCGTGAGGAAAGACCCGGCCCTGCGTTGGAGTTGGAGATCGAAGAGCATGTTACCATTGAGCGGCGGCTGCACACCGCGATTCGCTATGGCGTGAGCCAGGCGATTCTGCAAGCAGTGGCATGGGTGCGCGGCATGACGATGGCCGAGGTCGTTGCCGAAGAATGGAGCCTGCCGCGTCCCGATGCGCCTGTGCCCATTCACGCTCAATCGGGCGGCGAGCGTTATCACCATGCAGACAAGATGATTGTCCGCCGCGTCGCATCGCTTTCTCATGCGCTCGTGGATGACACGCTCCGCGCCGAGCAACTCGGCGAGGACGGCAGCCTGCTCGTCCAATACGTGCGATGGCTGAGCGAGCGCATTGCGCAACTGGGCGGCGCGCGCGGAGCGTATCACCCGACCATTCACCTCGACGTTCACGGCGCGCTGGGTCAGATTTGTCAGAACGACCTGGGTCACGTCCTGGGGCAGCTGTATGCGCTCGAACAAGCGGCGCAACCCTATCCACTTCGCGTCGAATGTCCGGTGATGATGGACAACCGTCAAGCCCAGATCGAAGCACTCAAGACACTGCGCGAGTACGTCCGCTTCCGCAAGATGAAGGTGCAGCTCGTCGCCGACGAATGGGCCAATACCCTCGATGACATCCGCGCTTTTATCGAAGCAAGAGCCGCCGACATGGTCCACATCAAAATGCCCGATCTGGGCAGCGTGCACAATTCAGTCGAGGCGGTGTTGGCATGCAAAGCCGGAGGCGTGGGTACGTTCCTGGGCGGCAGTTGCGCCGAGACTGATCTTTCCGCGCGTGTATCGGTTCACGTCGCGCTGGCGACCCGGCCTGACATCGTCATGGCCAAGCCCGGCATGGGTGTTGACGAAGGCATTATGCTCGCGCAAAACGAAATGGCCCGCACGCTGGCCCAAATTTCTTTGTAGACAAGCGGGATGACTCATGGACACTAACTATCATTCTCATCAGACTCTGCAGTTCCGTGTTTTATCCGATCAACAGATCGAAAAGGTTTACCAGGCGACGCTTGAATGCTTGAATCGCACGGGCGTCAATGTGCACAATGCCGAGGCGCGCGAGTTGCTCGCGCGGGCAGGCGCGCGCGTAAAAGGCATTCGCGTTCGCATCCCGCCGTACATCATCCAGGACGCCGTCGCGTCCAATCCGCGCTCATTCACGATCTGGGGACGCGACGGCAAGCATCAGATGCAGATTGTGCCTGACCGGGTTTACTTTGGCCCTGGCCCGACCTGTACTTACTTTATTGACCCACAGACCGGCGAGCATCGCAAGACGCGGCGCGGCGACCCCGGCTTGACCGCCAAGGTGTGCGATGCGCTGGGCAACATGGACTATGTGATGTCGTTGGGGCTGATTGACGACGTGACGCCGCGATTGGCCCCGGTGTACGAATTCGCCGAGATGCTCGCCAACACCGGCAAGCCGGTGCTGCCGTGGGCATACACGCCGGAAAACGTCGCGGACATTTACCAGATTGCGCTCGCCGTCGCCGGAAGCGAACAGGCCTTGCGCGAGCGACCTTTCTTTGCCTTCTTTTCCACCTATCAATCGCCGCTGGTTCAGACGGACGAGGACCTCGCCAACGTGTTATGGGCGGTCGAGCGCGATATCCCGGTTGTCTACATCGGCGGGGGATGCGCGGGGACGTCGGCCCCGATCACGGGCGCGGGCGTGCTGGTCATTACGATGGCAGGCGCGTTGGCCGGCCTGGCGATCATGCAGCTCAAAAAGCGCGGCGCGCCCGTGTGCATCGGCGGCGTGCCGGAAGCGATGGATTTGGTCACGGCCCGACCACCCTACGGCGGGCCGGAGATGAGCCTTTACAGCGCGGCCATGTCGGATATTTGCCGTTACCTGGGGGTGCCGTTCATGGGCACGGCCGGCGCGTCGGAATCCAAAGCGCTCGACCTGCAAGCTGCCATCGAAAGCTCCATTCAAGCGGTGCTGTCGGGCTTGAGTGGGGCGACGCTGGTGCACGACGTGGGGTTTCTGGATTGCGCGCAGATCGGATCGCTCGAAATGTTGGTGATGAACGACGAGATCATTGCGATGGTTCGGCGCATCCTGCGCGGTGTCGAAATCAACGACGACACGTTAATGCTCGACCTGATTGACCGCGTCGGCCCCGGCGGCGAGTTCATGTCGGTCAAAGAGACGGCCAAACGCTGCCGCGCTGAAATCTGGATTCCGACGCTGATGGATCGTCAGCCGTGGGAAAGTTGGAACTCGGCGGGCGCGCAGACGATGAACGATCGCGTCCGCGCCAAGCTGCACAACATCCTGGCGACGCACACGCCGCCGCCGCTGCCCACTGGAGCAGCGGAAAAGATTGAGGCCATCCTCAAGGCGGCGGAAGCGCGCGAGGAGCAGCGCACCCAGTAGAGAGAGAGCCGTGGCACTGTTTGACACGGTTTTGAAAACCTGGTGTGATGCCGGGCGTTGTCGGGTACCGCAAACTAGACGAAACAGGAGGGTGATCATGACGAACAAGAGCGATTTACTGGCAGAGCTTCAGCTCGCCGTCATCGAAGGCGATGGGGAGCATGCCAAGGCAATGGCCCACAAGTGCCTGGAGGCTGGCATAGCTCCCACAGAGGCCGTGGAGGTGGGCTTGCGCGATGGTTTGCGCATCGTCGGCGAAAAGTTCGAAAAGCTCGAACTCTATCTGCCAGACATGATCATGGCCGCTGAGGCGGGTAATGAGGTCATGCAGGTGCTAGAGCCAGCCATGGGGGCAAGCGGTCAGCAAGCCACATCGCCCGGCGCCGTGATCGTCGGTGCAGCCAAGGGCGACATCCACACTATCGGTAAGAACATCCTGACCATGTTGCTCAGATTGGCCGGTTTCCAGGTGCATGACTTGGGCGAAGACGTCAGTGCGACGACCTTCTTGGAAAAGGCCAAAAGCCTCAAGGCCGACATCATCGCCATCTCCGCCCTCATGACCTCCACCATGCCGGGCCAGCGGGAGGTCATCAACCTCCTGAAGGATGTCAAAGAACGCGACAAGTACAAGGTGATGGTGGGCGGCGCGCCCGTTACGCAGCAGTGGGCTGACCAGATCGGGGCCGATGGCTATTCCGAAACGGCCGCCGGTGCGGTGACGTTGGCTCTCAAGCTTATGTCCAAAAAGTGAGCGAGGGGAATCATGGTTGACTTTTTTGAGGTCATCAAGCGCGGGTTGAACGGGCCTTATTACTCGGAGCAGGATTTCACGGTGAAGATCCTGGTTCCCAAGCTCAGGGCCGTGACCAAAAAGTACGGCATCCGCTGCGACCAGACCACCCCCATCCCGTCTGATGACAAGCTGGCCGATGATGTCTTCCACGCTGGGGTGGAGCTGGCCGCCGAGGTGGGCTGCTACTGCAAGGACACCAGCCGCGTCATCCGCTTCACCGCGGACGAGATTCAAGAAGCGCTGCGGGATGCTCCTTCGACCCCCTTTTTTGGCGAGGGGCGCGACCGAAAGGCCATGCTTGCCCGCAAGCCCGAGAGCAGTGATCCACCCTACTGCTACGTAGGAGCGGGCGGCAGTGTTGTCTCTAGCGATCAAGTGTTTGTCAGGCTGGTGGAGGGTTATGGGCGCAACCCCCTGAGCGACTCGATCACCTGCCCCGCGTTGACCAAGATCAACGGCATGGAGATTGTCGCTGGCTCCCCGCTCGAGTTGCTGGCCTGCATCCGTGCGGTGGAGCTGGGCCGTGCGGCGCTGCGCCGTGCCCAGCGACCGGGGCTGCCGATCATGAACTCGATCGCCACCGGGGTCACCGCAACCGGCAAGATCGGCGGGAGCGCGTTCGGGCTGCGAGATACCGATTGCTGGGTGGTCGGCTTTACGTCGCCGCTCAAAGTGCAGTTCGGACGACTGAACGAAGTCGCCTACATTATCGCGCGCGGCGGGCAGTTGGTGGGCGAGGCGGGCGAGCCGATGGGCGGCTTTGCAGGCGGCCCCGAGGGGAACGCCGTGATCAGCGTGGTCTATCACATTCTCTCCATTCTCGTTTTGAGATCCTCGGTTCATCTGACCTTCCCGAT
Source organism: uncultured Anaerolineae bacterium (assembly GCA_964353405.1). Lineage (GTDB taxonomy): Bacteria > Chloroflexota > Anaerolineae > Fen-1058 > Fen-1058 > JBGLNJ01. Next base: position 640 of record CAYGWJ010000209.1, on the reverse strand, counting down.
GGATTTCCGTTACGGCTGCAACACGAGCTGGGAAATCATGTGGCCCATCAGCGTTGCCGCGCAAGCGATCTGCCGCAACAGCCACCACCCGATTCTGAACCTTGCCTATACGGCGGCTGGGCCTATGACCGAGATGTGCCTGTACGAAATCGCGGCCACGATGACAAACTTTGTAGCTTCCGGCGGCAACATCGAGTTCGGCGGCGTCGCCAAGGGGACGAGCCTGGACCGCTTGACGCCGCTAGAGCCCCGGTTCGCCACTGAAGTGGCTCATGCTGCGGCGGGCCTGAGCCGGGTGCAGGCCAACGAGATTGTCAAGACGCTGATTGCCAGGTACAAGGACAGCTTGGCCAACCCACCCAAGGGCAAGACATTCCAAGAGTGCTACGATTGGGATTCGATACAGCCGTGCCAGGAATACTTGGACCTATATGGTCGAATCAAGGACGAGCTGGCGGGCTTCGGTCTAAAGTTCAAATAGGGGAGGAGCAGGATGCTCGACTTTTTTGAGGTTATCAGGCGGGCGCTGAACGGTCCTTACTACTCGGAGCATGACTTTGACATGAAGGTCGTGGTCCCCAAGCTCAGGCAAGTAGTAAAAAAGTACGGCATCCGCTGGGACGGCCAGACCCCGATCCCC
>CAYGWJ010000208.1:0-9345 GCA_964353405.1 uncultured Anaerolineae bacterium | reverse complement strand
TTGACATTTGACATTTGAAATTTATAATCAAGCAAACCCAATGACCACCTTAACCGACCAAACTGCGGAGCGAGAAAAACGACTCGTCGCCCTTTCGTCTGTGCTGGCGGCGGTTTTCCTCACCACGATGAAAATCGTCATCGGCCTGCTGACGCACAGCCTGGGGATTCTGGCCGAAGCGGCGCACAGCGGGCTGGATTTGATTGCCGCGGGCGTCACGTTCTTTGCCGTGCGCGTCTCGGATCGCCCGCCGGACCACGAGCACCCTTATGGTCACGGCAAGATCGAGAATCTGTCTGCGCTGGTCGAGACGCTTTTGCTGCTGTCCACCTGCGGATGGATCATCTATGAAGCCATTAACCGCCTGATCGAGCCGGTCCACGTCGAATCTTCGATCTGGAGCTTTATCGTGATGGGTCTGTCCATCGTGATTGACGTGACCCGGTCGCGCGCGCTGATGAAGGCGGCCAAAAAGCACAACAGCCAGGCGCTCGAAGTGGACGCGCTGCATTTTTCGACCGACGTATGGTCGTCGTCCGTCGTCATCGCCGGGTTGGTGGCCGTTTCGCTTGGCCAGTGGCTGCACGACCATTCGCACTTGCAGGCCGACTGGCTGTATCGCGCCGACGCGGTGGCCGCGCTGGGCGTGTCCGCCATTGTGGTCTGGGTCAGCCTGCAACTGGGCCGCCGCACGGTGAGCATGCTGCTCGACAGCGCGCCGCAAGGTGTGGCCGCGCAGATCGAGCAAAAAGTGGCGCAAGTGCCCGGCGTGGCGGCCGTGCAGCGCATCCGGCTGAGGCAGAGCGGCCCGGCCACCTTTGTGGACATGACACTCTCGGCGCCGCGCAGCGCCAGCTTTGAGGAAGCGCACGACATTGCCGCGCAGGCCGAGGCGGCTGTCCAGCAGATTCTGCCACGCACCGACGTGATGGTGCATATTGACCCGGTCGTCCAAGACGACAAGAGCCGGGTCGAGCACGTGAGAAGTGTGGCCGCGCGGCAGGGCGTGGGCATTCACGGCCTCCGCATCAACGACGTGCGCGGACACTTGAGCATGGACTTGCACGTCGAAGTCCCCGACGATTTGACGCTGGCCCAGGCGCACGAGCGCGTGACGGCCTTTGAGCAGGCCCTGCGCGGAGAATCGCTTGGCCTGAGTGACATTGTCACTCACATCGAGCCAGTCGGCGACGCCGAAGCGCGCCGACCGGTCGTTCGTGCTCGCTCGGATCAAGTGCGGGAGGCGATTCTGGAATTGCCCGATCAATTACCGGGCGTCAGGGACTGCCATCGCATCTCGGTCTACCAGGACGGCAACGATCTTTCGGTTTCGTTTCATGCGACCATGTCGCCCGATCTGCCGATCAGCGACGCGCACAAACTGACGGTGCAGCTGGAAAACCTCTTGCGCGCGCGACTGCCGGAATTGGGGCGAGTCGTCATCCACGTCGAGCCGCCGGGTGTCAGTGATCAGCCCTAGACCCCTTGTACCGTGGGTGATGGGCTGTCAGCGAGGAGGACGGCGTTGAACAAGATGGATGACAAACCACACTTGTCGCGCGTCGTCAAATCGGCTATAATAGTCCTGGCTTGCCTGAAGCGTAACAACCTGTCGTGTCCTCAAAAAGATGTTGTGCGGTCCAACTCACACACATGGAAAGGAGGTGATCGCCAGCGCATCCATCAAGAATCTGCACCCCCAGTTCATATCAGCGTACCGTAAACTAGATTTCTCTTGGAGGAGAAAGATGCGCAAGTCACTGTTTGCTCTATTCGCTTTGACGTTAGTCGCTTCGATGGTCTTGTCGGCCTGCGGTGGTGCTGCCCCCGGTGGCGGCAAGCTCAAGGTCGGCCTGGTCAGCGACGTGGGCGGCGTGAACGACAAGTCGTTCAACCAGTCGGCCTGGGCCGGCGCACAAAAGGGCGCCAAGGAATTCGGCATGGAGGTCAAGTTCATCGAGTCCAAGCAGCCCACCGACTATGAAAAGAACATTGACCAGTTCGCAACCGAAAAGTACGACGTGGTCATCACCGTCGGCTTCCTCATGGGCGATGCCACGGCGGTCAAGGCCAAGCAGTATCCCAACATCAAGTTTGCCATCATCGACAACGCCTACTTCCCCACCAAGGGCGTTGCCTACTGCGATGACACCAAGAAAGACTGCTACGCTGATGGCGGGTTGAAGAACGTCACGAGCCTGCTGTTCCAGGAAGACCAGGTCGGCTTTTTGGCCGGCGTGGTGGCGGGCGGCATGACCAAGAGCGGTGTTGTCTGCACCGTGTCCGGCATGGAAATTCCGCCTGTGGTTCGCTTTGTCGTCGGTTACCAGAACGGCGCCAAGTGGGCCAATCCCAACGTCAAGCAAACGCTCAACGTCTACATCCCCTCGTTCATAGACCCGGCCAAGGGCAAGGAAGTCGGCAACAGCATGATCGGCCAGGGCTGTGACGTGGTCTTTGGCGTGGGCGGCAACACCGGCAACGGCGGCTTGCTGGCCGCCAAGGAAAAGAGCCTGATGGCGATCGGCGTGGACGTGGATCAGTACAACACGTATCCTGAGGTGAAGGATGCTCTGCTCACCAGCGCGGCCAAGAACGTGGACGCGGCGGTTTACGAGTATCTCAAGGCCGTCAACGGCAAGACGTCCAAGGCAGGCATCTTTACCGCCAATCTCCAGAACAGCGGCGTGGGCCTGGCCCCGTATCACGACTGGGACAGCAAGATCCCGACAGCCGTGAAGGACAAGGTCAAGCAGGCAGCCGAGGACCTCAAGAGCGGCAAGCTTCAGACCGGCTACAAGCCGTAAAGCGTGAAACGTAAAACGTGAACTGTGAAGGGTGTTGCGCGACTGGCGTAGCACCCTTTATTCTAAGCAAGAGGCAGGCTGCAAGAAGCAATCCTGCGTCTTGCAGCTTGCATCTTGCAAGACTGGAGTGAGCCATGACCCTGGCTCTTCAAGCCTCCGGTATCACCAAGCGCTTCCCCGGCGTACTCGCCAATGACCACGTCAGCTTCGATTTAGAAAAGGGTGAGATTCACGCCTTGCTGGGTGAAAACGGCGCGGGCAAATCCACGCTGATGAATATCCTGTATGGACTCTACCAGCCTGACGAGGGACAGATCAGCATCAATGACAAGCCGACGCGCATCACTTCGCCGCACGATGCGATTGCCCAGGGCATCGGCATGGTTCACCAACACTTTATGCTCGTCCCGCCGCTCACGGTGACGGAGAACATCATGCTGGGCCAAGAGTCGGCGACGAGCGCGAGCAAATTCCTGGGCAGGCTGTCGGTGCTTGACCGGCGCAGCGTGGCCGCGCGGGTCCACGAATTGAGTCATCAATACGGACTGGAGGTGGACCCGGATGCTTTTGTGCGCGACCTGACGGTCGGCGCGCAGCAGCGCGTCGAGATCGTCAAGGCGCTCTATCGGCAAGCGGACATTTTGATCCTCGACGAGCCGACAGCGGTGTTGACGCCACAAGAGGCCGACGAGTTGTTTGTCATCATGCGCGGCCTGGTCAAGCAGGGCAAGTCCATTGTCTTTATAACGCACAAGCTGCGCGAGGTGTTTGCCGTAGCGGATCGGATCGGCGTGATGCGCGCGGGGCAGATGGTGGGCACGGTCGAGCCGGCAGAGGCCACGTCGGAAAAGCTGGCCGAGATGATGGTGGGCCGTCAGGTGATTTTGCAGGTTGACAAGGAAGAGGCAAATCCCGGCGACGGGATTTTGCGTGTGGAAAATCTCTGCGTGATGGACGACCGCAAGCACATGCGGGTGGATGGCGTCTCGCTTGCGGTTCGCGCGGGCGAAATCCTGGGGATCGCGGGTGTGCAAGGCAACGGTCAGACCGAATTGACCGAGGCGCTCACCGGGTTGCGCCGCGTAGCTAAAGGCCGCGTGACGATTCTGGGACACGACACCACGCATGCCACGCCGCGTCAGGTCGTGGAGGTGGGCACGGCACACGTCCCCGAAGATCGGCACAAGCATGGCCTGGTGCTCGCATTTCCCGTGCGCGACAACCTGGTGCTGTGCTCGTATTATCGCTCGCCGTTTGCCAAGGGTGTGGAACTTGATTATCCCGTCATCGAACAGCAGGCCGAGGAACTCGTCAATATGTTCGATATCCGCACACCCAGCATCAACACGAGTGCCGGCTCGCTTTCCGGCGGCAATCAGCAAAAGGTTATTGTGGCGCGCGAGCTTTCGCGTCCGGTCAAGCTCCTCATCGCCAGCCAGCCGACGCGGGGGCTGGACGTGGGAAGCATCGAGTTCATTCACCAGCGCCTCATCGAGGCGCGCGATAAAGGCGCGGCGGTATTGCTCATCAGCGCAGAATTGGACGAGATCATGAGCTTATCCGATCGCATTGCGGTGATGTACAAGGGCCACATCCTCGAGACGCTCGACGCCGAGACGGCCACACGCGAGCAGTTGGGCCTGCTCATGGCGGGTGTGGTAAAGGAAGACGCGCATGTCTAGCGCAACGCTGGCACGCCCCACGACTCTTAAAAGCGCGCTTCTGCGCGTGCTGGATCGGGCCAAGATGCCAGCACTGGCCCTGGTCACAGCGTTCGTTTTAGGTGCTGTCGTCATCTGGATCACCAGCGGGAGATTCCTGACAATTGGAGATGCTTACGGCGGATTGGTGCGCGGCGCATTTTTCAAGGAGCGCGGCCTGTCTGAATCGCTGGTAGCGACGGTGCCCTACATTTTGCTCAGCCTGGCCGTGGCCGTGGGCTTTAAATCCGGCCTGTTCAACATCGGCGCGGAAGGCCAATTTTATATCGGCGCGATCAGCGCGGCGTTCGTGGGTCAGGCGTTTCACGGCCTGCCGGCGATCATTCACTTGCCGCTGGCGTTGGGAGCTGGCGCACTCGGCGGGGCGATCTGGGCCGGCATCCCTGGCTACCTCAAGGCGCGCACCGGCGCGCACGAAGTCATCAGCACGATGATGATGAACTATGTCGCGTTCCGCTTCACCGAATACCTGGTCAGCTTCCCGTTGAAAGATCCATTGGCGACGGCCGTGCAAACGCCGCGTGTCTCGTCCGCCGCTGAGCTGTGGACATTCGCGGATGTTCCCGCGCGACTGCAAGACCCGTTCAACGCACTGGCAGTCGCGCTGGTGATGACCTTTCTCACTTACATTCTGATCCGCTGGCTGCTCGCTCGACGATTGACTAATCGCCTCGCACGGTGGGGCATCGCCGCCGCCGTCGGCCTGATCACGTTCATTAGCCTGCCGCCGCTCACGCGCCTCTGGTGGCCGTTCCAGGACAAAATCGACCGTTTGCACATTGGCTTGCTCATGGCGATCGCGGCGGCGGTCGGCGTGTGGTGGCTGTTGTGGAAGACGACGATCGGTTTTGAGATGCGCACGGTCGGCGCGAACCCCAACGCGGCCAAGTACGCGGGCATGAGCATGACGCGCAACATCATGTTGACGATGGCGATCTCGGGCGCGCTGGCCGGGTTAGCAGGAACAGCCGAAGTGCTCGGCGTTTCGATCTGCCGCTGTCTGCCTTTGTTCTTTTCCAGCGGCTATGGCTTTGACAGTATCGCAATCGCTCTCCTGGCGAATAACAACCCGTTCGGCATCCTTGCCGCGTCGTTCCTGTTCGGCGCGATGCGCAACGGCGCCGACCTGATGGCACTCTACTCGGGCGTGAGCAAGTACGTCATTTCTGTGATTCAGGCGATGCTGTTGTTGTTCGCGGCGGCGCCTGCGGTCGTGCGCTGGATGTACCGCATGAAAGGCGAACGGCGCGTGGAAGAAGAAGCTGTCACGATGCGCGGTTGGGGTGGAGGCTAGACGATGAGCGCGACAACCAACACTCTTTCAAGGCGAGCAACGTCATTGCGTGGAACGTGGTGGGTCACGGTTCTCTTGACGGCTTTTGGACTGGTCGCGGCGTGGTTGCTGCTGAACCTCGTCATCGGCGGACAATGCGGGCAAAAATGCGTCACCGATACGCTGGCGCAAATGTTCCGTGTGGCAACGCCCATCGCCTTTGCCGCATTTTGCGGCGTGATGTGCGAGCGCGCGGGCGTGGTGGACATTGGCATCGAAGGCAAGCTGCTGATGGGCGCGATGGCCGGCTACGCCGTCAACTTGTTCGCGTTCCAGGCGCTCAAAGCTTCGCTGGGGGTGGAAGCCGCCGGCAACCTGAGCCGCTGGCTGGCTGTCCTGGCGGGTGCGCTGGCCTCGGTGATTTTGGCCGCGCTGCACGCCGTCGTCTCGATCGAGTTCAAAGTCAACCAGATCATCAGCGGCACGGTCGTCAATATTCTCTCGCTGGGCGTCACCGGCTACTTTTATCGCCAGTTCCTGGCCGAAAACGTGCCGCCTGGCCCTGGCACGTTTCCGATCATCAATATCCCGCTGTTGGACAAGATTCCGTTCGTCGGGCCGATCCTGTTCCAGCAAAAGCCGCTCACCTACATCATGCTCATCCTGGTGTTTGCGATCCAGTACGTGCTGTTTTTTACGCCATGGGGATTGCGAACCCGGGCGGTGGGTGAGCACCCGCGCGCGGCAGATACGCTGGGCATCGACGTGTTCCGCACGCGCTACGTCAACGTGCTCGTCGGCGGAGTGATCGCGGGACTGGGCGGGGTGTGGTTCACGCTCGAAGCGGTGGACGTGTTCAGCCCTGGGATGACAAACGGCCTCGGGTTCATTGGCTTGGCGGCGATGATCTTTGGCAAGTGGAGTCCGTTCGGGGCGCTGTTGGGCGCACTCATCTTTGGCCTGGGCAACAGCGTCACTTCGACCCTCAGCATCTTTCGCCCGGACATTCCCTCGCAGATTCCGCAGATGCTGCCCTACCTGCTGACCATCATCGTTCTGACGGGTGTTGTGGGTCGAGCCACGCCGCCGGCGGCGAATGGCGAGGCGTACGAGAAGCAGTGACAAGATGCAAGACGCAGGTTGCACGTCGCAAGAGGCAGAGTTATCGCCCTCTGTCCGTGAGCTAGCGGAGAGCTTGCGCCGCCGCCTGGGCACTCTCGATCCTCAACAGGTGGCGATCTGGCGGGAAATGACGCCAGCGCAAAAGATCCGCCTGGCCTCTCACATGTATGACTTGGCCCGGCGGATTATTTGGACGACCGAACGACAGGCGCACCCGGATGCCTCACCCGAGGAACTCAAGTGGCGTATGTTGCAACGTATGCATGGGAGAGCGCTGTGTTCCAGCCTCCAAGCCCAGATGAACTAACTGATCTCTTTTCCTACGTCGTCTCTGTTCTCGAACGGCTCAACATTTCCTACATGGTTGTTGGGGGCTTTGCTGCGATCACTTATGGGGAACCGCGCCTCACGTTAGATGTAGACATTGTCGTGGATATGCAGCTTCGCCATGTAGATGCTTTTGTGGCGGCCTTTCCTATTCCGGATTACTATGTCAGCCGGGAAGGTATGCTCGATTCTCTGATGCGGCGTTTTCCTTTCAACGTCATCAAGCCGAACACGGGAGCCAAGGTGGACCTGATTCCCTTGCCGTCAGAGTTGACCACTCGTGCTGCTTTTGCCCGTCGGCAACATATCGTCTACGACGAGATCAATCGTCGGGCCGCCGACTTTGCCACAGCGGAAGATGTTCTTATCGCCAAGCTTCATGTTTATCAGCAGACTGGATCGGAGAAGCATTTGCGCGATGCAAGAGGGATACTGCTGACTCAGTGGGGCAGGTTGAATTTGGATAGCATTCTGCAATGGGCGCGTGTCACTGGGATGGAAGAGACGTGGCAGGCTATGCTGCAAGTGGTTCAGCAGGAAATAGCAGGAGATGATGAACTGTTTGAGAGGAGGTGATTTGACAGTTTGCGGCAGGGATTTAGAGCCGGAGCGAAAAACGCTGCACGGCAAGTTGCGGGGATGTACCCGTAGAGATTCAACTGCACAGAAAGGAGCAGACACAAATGGATCCCAAGCACACGGCACTCGTCCTGATCGAGTATCAGAATGATTTCACGTCCGAAGGTGGGACGCTCCATGGGGCCGTCAAGGGCGTGATGGAGAGCACCCATATGCTCGCCAACACGGTCGAGACCGTCAAGAAGGCCCGCGAGCTCGGAGTCACCATCGTCTATGAGCCGATCACCTTCACCGAAGATTACCACGAGCTGTCCCCACAGCCCTATGGCATCCTCAAGGGAGTCGTGGACAGCCACTCGTTCCGCAAGGGCACCTGGGGAGCCGAGATCGTGGACGTGTTGAAGCCTCAAACCGAGGATATCGTCATCGAGGGAAAGCGCGGGTTATGCGGCTTTGCAAGCACGAACCTGGACTTTATCCTAAGGAGCCGGGGTATCACGAACATTGCGCTCGGCGGCTTTCTGACCAACTGCTGTGTAGAGTCAACGATGCGGACAGGCTATGAAAAAGGGTACAATGTGATTACGCTCAAGGACTGCACGGCCACGTTGAGTGAGGAGGAGCAGCGGCTGGCGGTTGAAAAGAACTATCCCATGTTCTCGCGCCCAATGAGCCACGATGAATTCCTGGCGGAACTGGGCGGCGAAAAGGCGGTTGAGACAACTGGCCGAGGATACACCCCGTAAGTGCTTGTCGCTCACTCGTGTTGACTGGCAGAATAAACGCAGGACCTGAAGGGCAAAGCCCTTCGGGTCCTGCGCTGATGAGGGGCGTGTCTGGAGATTCGAAAAGCACAGGCTTGAGCTGGTCAGATGCCGCAAGTCGGGGTTCCGACTGCCCTCAGCTTTTAGGCGTTGTCCGTTTTGCTCTTGCAGTAATACTCTATCGCGTTGTAGAGGAACTGGGGCATCTCGGGATGCATTTTCTGATACGTCGCGACAAAATCGGGCTGCTCGGTGTACAACTGCGCCAAGCCCATCAGCCTCTCATAGGAAGGCTCGTAGAAATACCGCAGATGTTGGTGCCAGCGCGCAATCGCTTGCTGAACCTCGGCGCTGTCGTAACCTTTGCTCAGGTTGGCAAGAATGTCCCGGTAAATCGCTTCGCTCTCGGCCTTGATCTTGGCCTTTTGTTCCGGCGTATAACGGTTCCAGCGATCGGTTGATTCTTTCACTGATGCATCGCCATAGCGCTGGCGGGCTTCTTGCTCGTATTCCTTCTGCTTTTCCTCGCTAAAGCCTTCAAAGAAACTCTTTTTGGCTCATTTCCAATTCTCCCTTCAAATGCAGGATGGTATTGTCCACTCTGGACACATTATCAGAGTCCAAGCAAAAGCGACATCCGGACCGCAGGTGTGACAAAATCTCGGCCGGCACAAGGCAAAAACACCCTGCAAACCGACTATTTTGCCGGAGATTTTGTCACTGGCGACGCTCCAATGTCAACTTTGCCGGTA